>JBCBST010000010.1:0-45095 GCA_039819115.1 Bacteroidota bacterium | reverse complement strand
GAAATTGCGTAACTTAACAGCGTTAACATCTAATTTGAGGGACATGAATCGATCATTAGAAACACTACTTACTGGAATTACTGCTTTTGCCGGCGGAGTGATCGCAGGGATGTTACTTGCACCCAAAAGCGGAAGAGAAAACAGAGAATGGGTAGCCTCACAGGCCGGAGATGCTAAACACTGGGTTGAAGAAACCGGACACAAAATTAAAGAAGAAAGTGAACGACGCGTGGATCAGGTTTCGGAAGGCATCCGAAAAACGGTAAAAGACAATTTACCCGATCTCTACGAAGCCACCGAAAACATGGTGTTTGAAGAAGATGATGATAAGGACTGATTCCTTTTCCGAGGAACAGCTCCACATCTATTGGGAACACCAAATCACGGCCCACCCCTTTTTGACCACAACGGATGGACGGACGGTCATTGTTCTGAATCCAGGCCTATTAAACAAAACAGATGGTCCCGATTTTCTTGAGGCCTCCATCCTACTGGATGGCGTTGTACTCCATGGTGCCATTGAACTTCACAAACGTAGCCAGGACTGGTATCATCACAGACATCACACCGACGAACGATATAACAAGGTAATCCTTCATGTTGTAGCAGAACGCCGTTCAAAAGCAGTATTCACCCAACAAGGGATAAAGCTACCCACCCTGTCCCTCCTTCCACTGTTAAGCCAACCTCTCAGGGAAAAAACACCTCTTTTCCCTTGCACTTCATTTACCAGGATATCAGACTATGTTATCGAGCAACAGCTTTTTAAAGCGCAGATCGATTACCTGGAAGCTAAATGTGATGCATTTATTCAACATTATGATGCCAGCCTGACACTGGAAGCAGCCTGGAAACGAGCGCTCTTTCTCAGCATTTGTGACGGGTTGGGTATCAGCCAGAACAGAAGCCAGATGTTGGCATTAGGATGTTTTGCCTGGAAGGAACGGGAGGTATCCCGTTCTGCAACAAATCTTAGCGAACGAGTCGATGCTTTTTGTCAGCAGTTTATCCGCTGGAATACCCGGGCTGTTCGCCCTCAGAATCAACCCAGTATTCGAATACCCCAAAGTCTTGCCATCCTGGAGCATTTGTCCGACACGCCCCTGACTTCCTTTTATACTCAACCTACCGAAGAACTCAGCCACACGTTGTTTAGTCCTCTGGGAAAACAAAAAACGCATCGATACATGTTGCTACAAGGCACGGTACTGCTACCGGCAATCTATGTTCTGGCTCAGCTCCTGGGAAAATCCGATCTGCAGGACAGAATACGATTAGAGTGGGAAAACCTTTCTTTACCCATTCCGGATGCTGTGCTCCGTAGCGGACCTTCTGTGTTTTCAGGTCATACTCATCAATGGTCACTGGGTTTACTTCACCAGATTCGATCAACCTGTTCTTCGGGGCATTGTTCGTCCTGCCTGATTTTTAAAAGTGCAATTTAGTATTGCGGTGTGTAAAAATGGTGCTTATCTTTTAAGTCTGTCTTTGAAGGCAACCTGCCCGGTCGTCTAATGGCAGGACACCTGGTTTTGGTCCAGTATGTGGGGGTTCGAGTCCTCCCCGGGCAACAACACTCAGAAAAACTATCATTGGAGTCCGTTTTTCTGTTTTATGTAATCCTGAATCATTCAGTGCTAGCAATTATCTTTGGACACCCCACTTGCCATATTTTCTGGTACCAGTAACCCTTCCCTTTCTCGTGGAATAGCGGAGGCGTATGGAACACAGCTTGGTGATGTTACACTCAAGCAATTCTCAGACGGAGAGCTTTACGTTAAATACGAGCAAAGTATCCGGGGAGAAGATATTTATATCATACAGTCCACACCCCCTCCCGGTGATAATATCATTGAGCTTTTACTGATGCTGGATGCAGCCAAACGCGCCTCTGTAAAACGGGTGACGGCTGTTATTCCTTACTTTGGATATGCCCGTCAGGATCGAAAGGATCAACCTCGCGTTTCTATCGGTTCTAAGTTAATGGCTAATCTCCTGGTAAAAGCCGGGGCTGATCGTGTACTGACGATGGACCTGCATGCTGCCCAGATTCAGGGCTTCTTTGATATTCCGCTCGATCACCTTTATGCCAGTCGGGCGTTTTTTGATTATTACACCGCCAACCCTATTGAGAATCTCGTTGTAGTTGCCCCCGATGTAGGCAGCCTGAAAATGTCTCGCAACTACGCAAAGAGATTAGGTGCAAGCCTTGCGTTTATTGATAAGCGAAGGCCAAAACCTAATGAATCTGAGATTATGAACATCATTGGAGAGGTGGAAGGTAAGAATGTGTTGATCGTCGACGATTTAATTGATACAGCCGGCACACTGACAAATGCAGCTTCTGCTTTAAAAGAACGTGGAGCATTGCGTATAACCGCAAGTTGTACGCATCCTATTTTGTCCGGTCCTGCTTTTCAACGAATTGAAGACTCACCCATTGATGAACTCCTGGTAACCGATACTGTGCCTTTAAGACAGCCCTCAGACAAGATCAAAGTACTGAGCGTTGCTGATATTTTTGCAGAGGCCATTCAACGTATCCATACCAACGATACCATCAGTGCCCTGTTCGAAAATAAATGAAAAGGTAAATATACATGGCAAACGCAACTTACACCCCAATGGAGGGTGTTGTTAGAGAGCTTGACAAAAAAAACACACAAGCTCTCCGTGATGATAAAAAAGTACCAGCCGTTCTTTACGGTCCCGAGGTTAAGGACAACGTTTTTTTCTCTGTTGATGAGCTCGAGTTGGAGAAAGTTCTTTCCAGAAAACAAACCAAGCTGGTTGAACTGACCGTAGACGGCACGGTATATAAAACGCTGTTAAAGCGTACAGAATTTGATCCTATTACTGATCGTCCACTGCATGCCGACTTCTATGTATTGTCCAGTGAGCATAAAGTAACGCTTCGGGTGCCGATTGTACTTTCCGGGAGTTCCCGAGGTGTATTGGATCAGGGTGGACGTTTATTCCAGCCTATGAAAGTGGTACGTATACGTGTGCTACCGGAGTACATCCCGGAAGAGTTTAAGGTAGACGTGACTCCATTAAAGGTGGGTAACTCGTTACATGTAAGTGACCTGAACCTGGAAGGCATTGTCCCGATCGATCCTCTCAATCGAACCATTGTTACCATTCGTCCTCCAAAAGGCGCATTAGCAGCCGATTTCATGGAAGATGATGAAGAGGAAACGGAAGAAAACGCCACCGAAGAGTAAGCCTGCATGTGGCGTGTTATATTTATTTACCTATGGCTCTTTTGATTGGCTTAGGCAACATAGGTGCAGAATACGATGGAACACGCCATAACATTGGGTTTGACGTCATGGATGCTATTGCTACTACAATTTCTGCTTCGTTCACAACGGGTCCCGGTCCATTTTTATGGGCTGAGGGTCGTCACAGAAGCCGAAAGATTACGCTTATTAAACCGACCACATATATGAACCTGAGTGGTACAGCGGTTAAAAAGGCATTAGCAAAGACTAAAACTCAGCTTTCTGACACTCTCGTCGTATACGACGATTTAAACCTGCCCTCTGGTACCATACGGCTAAAGGGGCAGGGAAGCGATGGCGGTCATAATGGAATTGCTGATATCATCACTCAACTTGGAACCCGGGAATTTCCCCGGCTTCGGTTTGGAATCGGAAACGATTTCCCCAGGGGTAAACAAGTTGACTTTGTACTGGCTCCATTTGCGAATGAAGAGCTGGAAACAGTAAAACAGGGGGTAAAACAGGCACATGATGCCTGTCTTTCTTTTGTCCGGGACGGGCTCGCCAAAACAATGAATTACTTCAATTGAATTAAACAACTCAACCAACCTCTACGGAGTTATGGAAAATATCATATATGCAATCCCAGCGGCAGGCGTTCTTGCTCTCCTGTATACCGCATTCAAATCTTCCTGGGTAAATAAGCAAGAAATTGGCACCGAGCGGATGGACCGCATCGGTCAGAGCATAGCCTCAGGAGCTATGGCCTTTTTGAAAGCGGAGTATCGCGTATTAGCCATCTTTGTGGTAGCTGTAGCTATTTTACTGGGTATATCAGGTAGCACAAATGAACAATCGCATCCTTTAATAGCCCTCTCATTTGTGCTTGGCGCATTGTTTTCCGGGCTCGCGGGCTTTATCGGCATGCGTGTCGCTACGAAAGCCAATGTAAGAACCACAAACGCAGCGCGTACCAGTCTTGGACGGGGATTAGAAGTAGCTTTTGCCGGAGGATCCGTCATGGGGCTGGGTGTTGTTGGACTGGGTGTATTAGGTCTCGGAACACTCTTTATTGTTTTCAGTGGTCTGGATTGGGACATCAATAAAGTGCTGACCGTTATTACCGGTTTCTCTTTTGGTGCTTCCAGTATCGCTTTGTTTGCCCGTGTAGGTGGAGGGATCTACACTAAAGCCGCTGATGTAGGGGCCGATCTTGTAGGTAAAGTTGAAGCCGGTATACCGGAAGATCACCCGTTGAACCCTGCTACAATCGCCGATAACGTGGGCGATAATGTGGGTGATGTAGCCGGTATGGGCGCCGATCTTTTTGAATCTTATGTAGGCTCCATTATCGGTACCATGGTATTAGGTGCGGCCTTTATCACCATCCCCGGATGGGCCGACAACTTCAATGGATTATCTGCTGTGCTCCTTCCGCTCATGCTTGCAGGAACCGGTATCGTGACTTCTATCTTAGGAACCTTCCTGGTTCGTGTTAAAGAAGGTGGAAATCCACAAAAAGCACTGAACCTCGGAGAATTGGTATCCGCTGTTTTAATGATTGGTGCATCCATCGCCCTCATTCAATGGATGCTTCCTGCTGAATGGACCTTTAATGGCGAAACGTATAACTCGTGGGGCGTATTCTGGGCCACTGTATTTGGACTGCTAGCCGGTTTGGGTATTGGTTTTATCACCGAGTATTATACAGGAACCGGTACACGACCGGTAACGAATATTGTAAAACAGTCTGTTACCGGATCTGCTACCAATATTATTGCCGGACTTGGTGTAGGTATGATTTCTACGGCAATCCCGATTCTAATCATCGCTGCTGCCATTATCGGCGCATACGAATTTGCCGGCCTGTATGGTATTGCTATTGCTGCCGTAGGTATGCTCTCTAATACGGGTATACAGCTGGCTGTTGATGCTTATGGCCCCATCTCTGATAATGCTGGTGGAATTGCAGAAATGGCTGAACTACCCGGAGAGGTAAGAGAGCGCACCGATAAACTGGATGCTGTAGGTAATACAACAGCTGCCATCGGTAAAGGATTTGCCATTGGCTCTGCCGCCTTGACTGCTCTTGCCCTGTTCGCTGCATTCATCACTTCGTACAATGCCACTCACGATATCCCTCTTTCCGGTATTGATGTGACCAAACCAACCGTAATGGCTTCCTTATTTGTAGGAGCTATGCTGCCTTTCTTATTCTCAGCGCTGTCTATGCAAGCTGTTGGGCGTGCTGCTATGAGTATGATCGAAGAAGTTCGTCGTCAGTTCCGTGACATTCCGGAATTGCGTGCTGCCCTGGATGTTATGAATGCTAATGATGGCAAAGAGTTTGAAGATTGGAGTAAAGAAGATCAGGCTACCTTTGAAGCGGCCGATGGTAAAGCTGAGTATGACAAATGTGTGGCTATTTCCACAGCAGCATCTATTCGCGAAATGGTATTACCAGGCCTTCTTGCAGTAGTGGTGCCGGTTCTTTTTGGATTCTTAGGAGGAGCTGAAATGCTGGGTGGTTTGCTTGCCGGTGTAACTTCAGCGGGTGTTTTGATGGCACTATTCCAGTCTAACGCCGGAGGTGCATGGGATAACGCTAAAAAGATGATTGAAGAAGGCGTATCTATCAACGGTACCGACTACAAAAAAGGCTCCGAACCGCACAAAGCAGCTGTAGTTGGAGATACCGTAGGTGATCCATTCAAAGATACTTCTGGCCCATCGCTTAACATTTTATTGAAATTGATGTCGGTTGTAGCACTGGTTATCGCTACCCTGATTTAAGCAACCGGGTTATCCCCATTTAAATCCCGCCTGTCAGAAATGATGAGCGGGATTTTTTGTTTCTGTTTTACAGGCCAAATCACCCCATAACACCCAGGTGAAATGAATAATCAGATTTTCAAGCTTATCTTTGAACACGACCTTCGGTTGGATGAACTTACAGACCGAAATACGCACGGTAATCCCAAACTTCCCACCTCTTCGCTGGAAGATTTCCTTAAACCGGACCCTACGTTTTCAAAGCTTTACTTTACAGGTACCGATCTTGATCGTGACCTGTTCGGATTAAACCAGCTTTCGGCCTATACTCAGATCCTCGACGCTATTGACGCCGGATTGAATCATGCTCCCGTTCGTACCCAGCAGGCTTCTTTCCCTTCCCTGACGGAGGCCATATCTACCCTGGAACCGGGGCAGGCTGTCGTGATAGGAAACGAAGAACCGGAGATCGAGTTAAGCACCGTATTCATCGACTATAACTCCAATGTAGGGCACCTTAAGTCGGAGTTGAGGACACTGCTTGAACAAGATTTAGTTGTCATTTACAAAGAACAGGCCAAAAACGGATTTGATCTCCATCTGTTTTCAAGGAAGAACGTGTACCGGGATATCTTCTTCCCCTTACAGGCACTTGTACCCGAAGCGTTTCGGTTTTTCAGCATTAATGGGAAGAAATTCAGATCCGAACGCCACTTCTACTTCGAGACCTGGACCCTTGATCGCCCACCGCATGGATTTGAAGAAGTTTTTACGGAATCTGTACTCTAACCAAGTGTATCGTTTGGGAAGAAAACCTTATCTTTATTTAGATTTTTTCTAAAGAAGAACAGATGACACACTCATTCATTGATACGGAATGCCTGCTTTCGGAATGTACGACTTCGGGAACCTACAGAGTCAGCCACGTCAAAGGGGAATTTACAGACCGGCTGCAGGAGCTGGGCATCCTTCCCGGAGTCGAGCTATCCTTTATCCGGACGGCACCGTTAGGGTTTCCGATTGAGATCAAAGTCAGGGGACAATTACTGGCTCTTCGAAAGGCCGAAAGTGAGTGCGTAGTTCTTGAATCGGCAGAATGATTCAACAGCCCCTCCGGATCGCTCTTGTTGGTAATCCCAATACGGGAAAAACCACACTGTTTAATCAGCTTACCGGCTTACGCCAAAAAGTAGCCAACTATCCGGGCATCACGGTTGAACGGAAAGCAGGGACCTCCATTATGGGGGGAATCCTGCATACGGTGATCGATTTGCCGGGAGCTTACAGCCTTAATCACAAAAAGCTGGATGAACGTATTGCCTATCATACCCTCATCGGGTTAAACGAAGTAGACCAGGCTCCCGACCTCATTGTATTCGTAGCTGACAGTACACATCTGGAACGCAACTTGTTTTTGCTGACTCAAATCCTGGATTTAGGCATACCCACTGTGCTTGTGCTAAACATGGCTGATTTAGCTCGTCAACAAGGTATCGAACTCCATGAAGATCAGCTTTCCGAGCGACTTGGAATTCCGGTTTTTGCACTCTCGGCACACCAAGGCAAAGAGATCACCCAATTCAAAGACTGGCTCAGCACACAGGCGTTGGCTTCGCCTGAACCTCTTACATGGATCACCGATCCGGATCTTACATCTTCTATTTCTGAACTAACCGAGCACTGGATTTCACCTCATACGAATATA
The DNA here is from genome assembly GCA_039819115.1 of Bacteroidota bacterium. Taxonomy (GTDB): domain Bacteria; phylum Bacteroidota; class Rhodothermia; order Balneolales; family Balneolaceae; genus JBCBST01. The sequence goes on along the minus strand of JBCBST010000010.1, from coordinate 37,394 downwards.
CCCGATGCTGCTCAATGCGTAGAAGCTTCGCGCATGATCAGCGATGCCCAATTGCCCGACCCTGTTTTTGAAACCGGCCACAAACAGGAAGGAAGCCAACTGATCAATACGATATACGAAAAGCTACTATCGAGCGGGAAGAATCCGGCAGCTCTGGAAATGTTGCAGCGCTATGCCTTTGTAGATGAGGTTCTGGATCAGTCGTACACAGAAATGGAAAAATCGATGAAGATTACCGAGCGCATCGATACGGTAGTTACACATCCGGTTGCGGGACCCGCTATCTTTTTAGGTCTTTTGTTGCTGATGTTTCAGGCTATTTTTTCCTGGGCCACTCCCTTTATGGACCTGATTGATTTGTTGTTTGTTAACATTGGCAATGCCGTAGCCGGGGCCCTCCCTCCGGGTATGCTCAACGATTTACTGGTCGAGGGGGTGATTGCAGGCTTAGGAGGAGTGGTCATCTTTCTACCCCAGATTCTCTTTTTATTCTTCTTCATTTACACGCTCGAAGGAACCGGGTACATGGCTCGTGCGGCCTTTGTAATGGATGGATTTATGGCCCGTATCGGGCTTCATGGTCGATCGGTGGTGCCTCTCATGTCGGGCTTTGCCTGTGCTATACCGGGCATTATGGCCGCTCGTACCATAGAAAACTGGAAAGAGCGCATCATTACCATCATGGTTTTACCCTTCATGGCCTGCTCCGCCCGGCTCCCTGTGTACGCTATCCTCATCTCCGCATTTGTTCCAGCCACTCCGGTACTTGGCATTTTTACCTACCAGGGGATGGCATTTTTTGGATTATACCTGTTTGGTATTCTGGTAGCTATACTTTCTGCCGTTGTTATGAAATGGGTATTAAAATCGGATGCGAAATCTCCTTTTTTAATGGAACTGCCCGACTACAAACTCCCAAAATGGAAACTGGTTGTGACCAACAGTCTGGAGCGAGGTAAAATCTTTGTAACCGAGGCGGGTAAAGTCATTATGGTTCTTTCCATTATCCTTTGGTTCCTGGCATCCTTTCCAAGGGTTGAAATTCCATCTTCCGGTTTTATCGGAGCCTCCGAACAACCAGAGGATTTCTATACCTTTGATACGGAAGAGTCGTACCAGCTCAGGAATAGCTTTGCAGGTAACTTTGGGCAACTTATTGAGCCTGTTATCGAACCCTTAGGATTTGACTGGAGAATCGGAATTGGTCTCATTACTTCTTTTGCGGCCCGGGAGGTTATGGTGGGAACACTAAGTACCATTTACAGCATCGGCGATGACGATGAAGCCGAGGAGAGCCTGAAAGAAAAACTGGTTAACGACATTAATCCTAAAACCGGAAAACCAACGTATACACTGGCTACCGCTGTGTCACTCATGATATTCTTTGCCTTGGCGATGCAATGCCTGAGTACGGTAGCCATCGTAAAAAGGGAAACCAATTCCTGGAAGTGGCCATTAATTATGGTTACGTATATGACGGTTTTAGCTTATATCAGCTCGTTTTTTGCCTACCAATGGATTTCTTCACTATGAACACAATGATTCAATCCGCATTCTCCCTTGCTTTGCTCATCCTTGCTTTGGTGGTTCTGGTACGGCGTGTTCGGGCCGATGCTTCCGGCTCCTGCGGATGTACGGCTGATACTTGTAGCAACTGTTCTGCAGACGCTGAAAAGAACTAAGGCTTATCTGTTCCCAAACTGGTACCTTGAGCCATGAAGTTTACTGAGAAACTAACGCAGGCCATACAATATAGTGGCAGCGTGCTGTGTGTGGGGTTAGATCCAAACCTGGATCGTATACCCACCTCTATCAAACAACAAGTTACCCGGCCAGAAGACCAGGTTATCGCTTTTTGCAAAAAGGTTATTGAGGTAACGCACCCCTTTTGCGCAGCTTTTAAACCTAATCTTGCGTTCTTTGAAGCACTTGGTCCTGAAGCATTCAATGTACTCCACGAGGTAACACACCTCATACCGGATACCCATCTTTGTATTGCCGATGCCAAAAGAGGTGATATCAGTACCACCCAGGCTCATTACAACATGGCATTTTTCGACCAATTGAAGGCTGATGCAGTTACCTTGAATCCACTGATGGGCTTTGAGACTCTGGATGCTTTTGGGAGTGATGTTACTAAAGGAATTTATGCGCTAACCCTTACTTCAAATCCCGGGGCATCCGATTTTTTAAAGCGACCATTTGAGCACTTTGATACGATGGCTTCTTTCATCGCAGATCGGTTACATACTCTTCAGCCCGGGTACCAAACCCATTTGGGGATGGTAATAGGAGCAACACAGACCCGGGAAATGGCCCGTGTGCTCAAACATCACACAAACGGAGCCTTATTGATTCCAGGTATTGGAGCGCAGGGCGGTTCTCTCTCTGATCTTACCAGCGCTCTTTACCAACACCAGGGTATACCTTTGATTAACTCCAGCCGGGGTATTATCTATGCCGGAAGCAGTGAGGAAAACTGGTTTGAACACGTTGCGTTAAAGGCGAGCGAAACGAAACAGCAACTGAAAGATATTACCTCAAGCTATGTCTGATCGCCCTATTGTTACGGTATATACCGATGGAGCGTGTAGTGGAAACCCAGGCCCCGGTGGTTGGGGCACCATACTGATTTCCGGAACCCATGAACGGACACTTTCAGGTGGGGAAAAACAGACCACCAATAACCGGATGGAAATGCAGGCTGTCATCGAAGCGCTGAATGCCCTGAAAAAGCCGTGCGAGGTACATATTCATAGCGATAGTGCACTCATCATAAACGCTATGACGAAAGGATGGATTGACAACTGGCAGGCAAAAGGCTGGAAAAAAGCCGACAAAAAACCAGTGGAAAACCGGGATCTTTGGGAGGCAATGCTTAAGGCTATGCGATCTCATTCCGTAAAATGGGTCAAGGTAAAAGGGCATTCAGGTATTGAACTCAACGAACGGGCTGACCAGTTAGCCGTTGCTGAAGCTAAAAAGTTTGGCAAGAGTGCTTAACGGCATCACCATGGAACCAATGGTTAGCTGTAGTTTACTATATGGAAGCGAAGGGGCGTAAACTCAAGTCGTTCTGAGCTCCGTGTTGTACTTTCATCCAGCCGGTAATTCCAATCATGGCGGCATTATCGGTGCAATACGAAAGGGGCGGACTGTATAATTCAATACCAAGCTGATCTGCCATAGCCCTGGCTTTAATCCGTAGCATAGAATTTGCTGATACTCCCCCTGCCAACAATGCAGTACACACACCGGTTTGGCGAATGGCGCGTTCCAGCTTCCTGGTTAACACTTCGGTGATGGCCTCACTCACACTTGCACACAAATCCGTCAGATGTTCCTGTATCCATTCTTCCGATTTATCTTCCAGGTAGTAGAGCACGCTGGTTTTCAAACCTGAGAAGCTGAAATCCAACCCTTCATTCAACAGGGCTTTAGGAAAGGAGTGAAAGGCAGGATTCCCGTTCTGAGCTAACTGGTCAATAACCGGGCCTGCCGGATAAGGCAGCCCCAACATTTTCCCGATCTTATCAAAAGCTTCTCCGGCTGCATCGTCGCGGGTAGAACCCAGCAGAACATGCTTAAACGGTGCTTCTATATGCAATAACTGGGTATGTCCGCCGGAAACGGTAAGCCCGACTAAAGGAAACGCTGGCTGCTGATCAATGAAATTGGCATACACATGCGCGTCCATATGATTCACCCCGACTATAGGAATGGAGTGCGCAAGAGCCAGACCTTTTGCAAAGCAAACTCCCACAAGAAGCGACCCCATCAACCCAGGCCCCTGGGTTACCGCGATCTGATCAATGTCTTCGATCTGTAGCCCGGCTTCATTCAGTGCCTGCTGAACAGTCTGGCTAATGGTTTGCTGATGCGCCCGGGAGGCTAACTCGGGTACAACGCCTCCGAACTGAATGTGTATAGCCTGGTCGGCAATTACGTTAGACCGAACGACCTCGTCGGTCAAAACTGCCGCCGAGGTATCATCACAGGAAGATTCAATGGCTAAAATGTGCATCGTTAAAGATACATAAAATCAGGGATCAGATGGTTTTTCAGGTTGTTCTATTTCAGCTAAAACCCGTTCTTGATACCCTGTATTATTTAAAATTTGGTACTTGAGGTTTTTACTTATCAGCATAACTGGGTTACTCCTGCTTTGGGGGTGCAGCTCTAAGACAGACGCACCCACATCATATGAGGATGGTGCATTCCGCTCCGGAATTGAAGGAAGTGTGGATTATACACGTGCTGCCCAACGTAATATCGCTGAACATAATTATGATTCGGCTATTGTTAACGCCCAATTTGCTCTTGAGTCATTAACACAACCAGCCAGCCCTGCCTTAGAAGGTTATCTGCATCTGCTCCTTGCTGATGGAAATTATTTTACCAGTAATTATGAGGAAGCCATTGTGGCCGCAAATCAGGCTCTTGATTTTGCCTCAGAAACAGATTCTGATTCTTTATCAGGCCACATTCACAAGCGGTTAGGGAATATTTACAATAAACAGGCGGAGTATAGTCTTGCCTCAGAATATCTCTATAAAGCCTTGGAACTTGCAGAGCGCTCAAACAACGTGCTCCTCTTAGGTATGACCTATGAAGACCTTGGAAATAATTTTGACGACATTGATAACGACGATCGTGCAATGGAATATTATGAAAAGGCCATTACCCTGTTTGAAGAGTCCGGCAATACAGTAAAATATGCCAGTGTATTGGGGAATATCGCAGGTTTGCTTGAAGAACGTGGGGAAACCGAGAAAGCACTTCTCCAGCATAAGGAGTCCTTACGATTACTAAAACAAGCAAATCACAAACGATTTATAGCCAATACCTTAAGCAATATAGCCGTGTGCTTCAGGGAATTGGGTGAACTGGACAGTGCCAGGGTATATTTACAAGAAACCATGAAGGTGGATATACAAACGGGCTATCGACGTGGTGTGGCGATGGATTTAGAGTTGATTGGTGATTTACTACTCCGTTCCGGGCAACCCGATTCTGCCAAAATTTATCTGCTTAAAGCCCTCTCATTGTCCAGAGAAATTGATTCAAAAAGCAGATATCCAAATATCTACATGCGATTGTTTCGTGCCGACAGTACCCTTGGTAATTTTAAAGAAGCCATACAATCCTTACAGAAAGAAGAAGCCTATGAAGACAGCATATTCGATATCGAAAAGTCCCGCCTGCTTGCCGAGATGAGTGAGCGCTACGAAGCAGAAAAAAAGGACCAGGAAATAGCCTATCTGTACCAGAAAGCATCATTAGTACGCACCAGAAATATTTCTATTGGCATAACCCTTTTATCTATCATGATTATTCTGGGTTTGATTTGGGGACGACAACGGGTACAACAGCGAAAAACACTGGAGATCATTGAAAAGGATCGGGTGATCGCCGAACAGGAGCTGACGCTCACAAAAAACGAAACCGAACACCTGAAACAGGAGCTCACTAATTATGCACTCCATATCGTTCAGAAAAACGAATTTCTTGAACAGATAAAGAAAGAGATGGCTCAGGTACGGTCAAACGTGAAAAACACCGAAGCCCTTAAGCAGATTAATGAGATGGGAGGACGCATTTACCAAAATGTAACCCTAAACAGAGAGCGCGAGGAATTCCAGCAGCATGTTGAACAGGTTTCTCAGGGTTTTTTTGTACGCCTGGAACAAAAAAAACCGGGATTAACCCGACAGGAAAAACGATTGGCTGCTTTAGTTCGATTGAATTTAAGCTCCAAAGAAATTGCCGGTATTCTAAATATATCCCCAAAAAGTGTAGACCAGAGTCGATATCGTCTCCGTAAAAAGCTTAATCTGAATGGCACCAGCCTGAGCGATTATCTATCACATGTTTGAATAAAGAGAATTTCATCCCTTCTTGATTAACCGTTTATTTCCTTTCATTTTCCTCCAAAAAAAAAGACGATGGCCGCTACACCAAATGACTCTGCCTCTACCCCTCAAAAAAAGACCTTTATCACCCGGTTTTTAGACGGCATCGAATACGCGGGGAATAAACTCCCTGATCCGGCTATTCTTTTTTTACTGTTACTGTCTATTGTTTGGGTGCTTTCATTGGTGCTATCCCCTCTTGATTTTGGTGAAACGGACCCAAGAAACGGAGAAGCCCTGCAGGTCATCAACCTGTTAACCGGTTCTCAGCTGGCCGCTTTTCTATCTTCTATGGTAACCACGTTTGTTACGTTTGCCCCTCTCGGTATTGTATTGGTTGCAATGTTAGGTGTGGGGGTTGCGGAACATTCAGGGTATATCAACACGGCATTGAAGTATATTCTAAGCTTCACCCCGCGCATGCTGCTTACACCAGTCCTAATCCTGGTAGCCATTGTTAGTCATACCGCAACCGATGCAGGTTATGTACTCGTGATTCCTCTTGGTGGGGTCATTTTTTATGCGGCCGGGCGTCACCCCCTGGCTGGAATCGCTGCTGCTTTTGCCGGAGTTTCGGGTGGGTTCAGCGCCAATTTTGTACCCTCCGGTATCGACCCCCTACTCCAGGGGTTTACCCAATCGGCAGCCCAGATTATCGATCCTGATATTCTGCTTAATCCACTGAATAACATCTTTTTCACAGGTATATCCAGCGTGTTGATTGTGGGACTGGGCTGGGTCATTACCGATCGGATTATCGAACCCCGTTTACAAACCACTGAGCTGGATTCTGATATTGATATCGATGCCGATATGGATATGAACAGCATCACACCTAAACAAAAACGAGCATTTTTCATCGCATCTGTAACCATGATTGCCGGTATCATCGGGTTGGTGCTATGGGCGCTACCTGCCGATTCTGCTCTGAGGGCACCTGATGGCAAACTGGAATCGTTTGCCGCTCCCATCATGCGGTCTATTGTCCCCATTATTTTCCTGTTATTCTGGGTTCCGGGCATTGTGTATGGCTACTTCTCCGGTGGATATTCCAAGACAAAAGATATTATCGAAGGGATGACAAAGGCTATGAAAGACATGGGCTACTATATGGTGATGGCTTTTTTCTGTGCCCTGTTTATTGACGCCTTTGCCAAATCGAATATTGGTATTCTGGTTGCCCTGAAAGGTGCCAACTATTTACAGGCATTGAATCTTCCCGCACAGGTGACCATTGTTGGTATTATCATATTAACCGCCTTTGTAAATCTGCTGGTTGGATCTGCCTCAGCCAAATGGGCTCTTATCAGTCCTATTTTTGTACCTATGCTTATGGGATTGGGCATTTCTCCTGACCTGACTCAGGCGGCTTATCGTGTTGGAGACTCGGTGTCTAATATCATCACACCGCTTATGCCGTATTTCCCATTGGTTGTCGTGTTCTGTCAGCGCTACGTGAAAAAGACCGGAATCGGAACCCTGGTATCTATCATGTTACCCTATTCGGTTACGTTCCTGGTTGCATGGGCTTTGTTTTTATTGGCTTATTGGGGGTTAGAAATCCCACTTGGATTACAAGCCAGTTATGAATATAGTGGGTAATACTTAGGTGACTCAGACTTTTTCGCGGAAATTCAGATTTGATCAAATTAAAGGATGTACATGATTAACCAGGAAGCTATTGACGAAGCACGTGATAGCATCGTTGATTTCATTATTCAACGCAGAAAGAATATGAAGCTGACTCAGATTCAGCTTGCCAAACGGGCAGGTGTATCTACCCGTACCCTTCAACGCATTGAATCTGAGAAATATATTGCCCAGGCAGATAACCTGCTCAAGATCTGCTACGCACTCGATTGTTATTTTTTCTTTGCCGAAAAAGAAAACGACACCCCCGTACTTGTAGCCACAGACGATTTGTTTATTGCCATCCAAAAACGGCAGAAAAAAACCGGGTAATTCGATTAGCCTGAGTCATGTTAGTTAGCTACGATCACTCAGGCAATTATCCATACAAGACAGATATCATAACCACATGAACAGCATGAACCGGGACGTTACCAGCGAAGCACGCGATATGGTGGCCCATTTTTTAAGTACTCAAAGAAAGAAGCTTGGGCTGAGCCGTGCCCAGCTTGCTGAGCGTACCGAGCTGGCAGAAACCACCATCAAACTTATTGAAACAAATAAGCTGACGCCGAGCGGGTCTAACTTGCTCAAATTATGCGACGCCATGGGGTGTTACTTCTATTTAGCAGAACGGGAAAGTAACGATCCCGTTGTAGCGGGCATTTCCCGGTTAGTTAGTACGGCTCACACTCCCCTCAAACAGGTAAACGATACCGACGCGGAGTAGGTAAGCAGCAGCAAGCAATACCCCTGCTCTTTTCTGAATGGGTATTACCCATAAAAAAAAGCCCTGAAGAAACTCCAGGGCTTGCATAATATATCGTCGGGTAATGAAAGAACTTACTTTTTATCGTCGTCTTCAACTACCTCAAAGTCGGCATCAACAGCACCGTCCCCATCGGTTGATTCTTCCGCGGATTCAGATGATGTTTCGGCCTGCTCAGCACTCTGAGTCGCCTGCTGTTCAGCTGCTTCCTGCTGGGATGCTGCATAAATTTCCTGCGATGCAGCCGACCAAGCCGTATTTACACCGTTGATCGCTTCATCAAGCTCATCCAGGGTTTCCGCTTTATGAGCTTCTTCCAGTTTGGTTAATGCTTCTTCGATGGCGGTTTTATTGCCTTCCGAAATCTTGTCGCCATACTCTTCGAGCTGTTTACGGGTAGAGAAAATCAATCCATCCGCCTGGTTCAGTTTCTCAACTTTCTCACGAAGTTTTTTGTCCTCTTCTTCATGATCTTTAGCGGCCTGTTTCATTTTTTCGATTTCCTCGTCGCTTAAACCAGATGAAGATTCAATACGAATGCTTTGCTCTTTTCCAGTGCCTTTATCTTTTGCAACAATGTTTAGCACACCATTAGCATCCAGATCAAAGGTTACTTCAATTTGAGGAATACCCCGGGGTGCCGGTGGAATTCCATCGAGGTGGAACCGGCCTAAGGTACGGTTGTTGGCAGCCTGTGCACGCTCACCTTGCAATACATGAATTTCCACACTACCCTGATTGTCAGCAGCAGTAGAGAACACCTGTGATTTTGATGTTGGTATGGTGCTGTTCGATTCAATAAGCGGGGTCATTACTCCGCCAAGCGTCTCGATGCCCAAGGTAAGAGGAGTAACGTCTAACAATACGACGTCTTCCACATCACCGGAAAGTACCCCACCCTGGATAGCCGCTCCGACAGCTACAACTTCATCCGGGTTAACGCCTTTGCTGGGGTCTTTGCCGAAAAACTCTTTTACGGCTTCCTGAATACGTGGAATACGCGTTGACCCACCCACAAGAATTACCTGGTCAATTTCACTTTTGCTCAACCCGGCATCCTTCAATGCTTTTTCGCATGGGGTGATCGACCGTTTTACCAGGTCATCAACCAGCTGCTCAAACCGTGCACGGCTAAGATCCACATTCAAATGCTTGGGACCGTCCTGAGTAGCCGTGATGAAGGGCAGATTTACATTGGTTTTCTGAGAACTGGACAGTTCGATTTTTGCTTTTTCAGCAGCATCTTTCAGCCGCTGCATGGCCATGGGATCGTTGCGCAGGTCAATACCTTCAGCTACTTTGAACTCATCAGCAAGGAAATCAATGATTCGCTGATCGAAGTCATCACCACCTAAATGGGTATCCCCATTGGTTGACTTCACTTCAAATACGCCGTCGCCCAGTTCGAGAATAGACACATCAAACGTACCGCCACCTAAGTCGTATACCGCTATCGTCTGATCGGTATCTTTTTTATCCAACCCGTAAGCCAGTGCTGCGGCGGTTGGCTCGTTAATAATTCGTTTTACTTCTAAACCAGCGATTTTTCCAGCTTCCTGCGTGGCTTTTCGCTGAGCGTCGTTGAAGTAAGCAGGAACCGTTACTACGGCATCGGTTACTTTCTCGCCGAGGTACTCTTCAGCTGTTTGCTTCATTTTTTGAAGTACCATCGCTGATATTTCCTGTGGAGCGTATTTACGATCGTCAATCTCAACACGGGCCGTACCGTCATCACCCTTTACTACTTTATAGGCTACCTGTTTTGTTTCGCCTTCTACTTCATTGAACATACGGCCCATAAACCGTTTCACAGAAGCCACGGTCTTATCCGGGTTGGTAATAGCCTGACGCTTGGCCGGAGCTCCCACCAGTCGTTCGCCGTCTTTGGTGAAGGCAACTACCGATGGAGTGGTACGCCCACCTTCCGCATTTTGAATTACAACCGGCTCTGCGCCTTCCATTACAGATACGCATGAGTTGGTAGTTCCTAAGTCAATTCCAATAATCTTTCCCATTGGTCTGAATCAGTTTTAGTCTTTTATATGGTTATGAATTAGTTAACCGGGATGGACTGTGTGTCCTTCAATGCCTCCGATTTTGGCATGGAAACGGTGAGTACACCATTTCGAAAGTTGGCTTGAATTTCAGCAGTATTCACATGCTCCGGAATGGCAAACGCACGTGCAAATGCTCCACGCTTGCGTTCCTGTCGCTTGAATTCCTCTGACTCTCCCAATACGATTTCGCGCTCTCCTTTTACAGTGAGCACGTGGTCTTTAAGAGAGATACCAATTTCTTTTTTTGAAAGTCCGGGTAGATCAATCATGATCTTGAACGCTTCTTCGCTTTCCACGATATCACAATCGGGAGCAAAATCTTTGTCTTCGTTGGTAAGGGGCACTACTTTTTCCACAAACTGCTGGATGTCCTTCCCCAGTTTGGTGAGATGCCGTTCAATTTCGATTCCAAATTCGGTAAAGTCGCCCATGGTTCTACCTCTGGCTTCTTAAAGTTCATAACTTGGGAAGCAAGCATGGTGCCAGTTTGTATAAGCTAGCTGGCAGACTGACGTATTGACACCTGCCCTGGCGTAATCCGGATGAACGGTACGAACCCTTAGTGACTGATTCCTTTTAAGTCCTCCCAAAAACCGGGATAACTCACTGCCGCACTTTCGGCATCACGAATGGTGCTCTCCTTTTTACCCATCAGAGATAGTACCGCCGCCGCCATGGCAATTCGGTGGTCATGAAAACTCTGGAACGTGGCGGAATGGAAGCTGAACTCCGGATCGCCATGTATGATTAATCCGTCGTCAAATTCTTCGAATCTGACCCCTGCTGCATTCAACAAATGTGCAATGGCCATAATGCGATCGGTTTCCTTATGCCGTAGCTCGCCAGCTCCGCGAATGACGGTACTTCCTTCCGCAAAACAGGCAGCTACCGAAATGATGGGTAATTCATCAATACAGTTTGGTATGATGGATTCCGGAATTTCAATTCCTTTGAGAGCTGAAGAACGTACATATAAATCTCCTACCGGTTCAGCTCCCTCCAATTGTTCGTTTTCAATGGTGATATCTGCTCCCATTTCTTTTAAGACGGTGAGCAAAGCAGAACGGGTTGGATTAAGGCCGGTACCCGGAAGCAACAGCTCTGCATCAGGATGAATGGAGCCTGCTACCAGCCAAAATGCAGCAGCCGAAAAATCGGATGGTATGGTGTATGACTGGGCTGGAATCCCATCTTCCCGGGAAGACTGAATGGCCCGAATTCCACCTTCCTCAGAAATAGAAAGTTGAAGTAAGCGTTCGGTGTGATCTCGGCTTGGAACCGGCTCAAGTACGGTGGTTGGTTCTTCTCCAAATAATCCGGCAAGCAGGATACATGATTTTAACTGGGCACTGGGTATGGGTAATTCAATACGTACGGCCTGTACACGTCTGGCTCCGTCGATGTGTAGCGGTGGATGCGTACTGTTCCTGGCTAAAATATGAGCCCCCATAGCCTCTAATGGATCAATAATCCGTTTCATGGTGCGCCCTGTCAGCGAGGCATCGCCCACTAACCGAACCGATAAGCCCGACCCTGCAATTACGCCCGAGAGGAGTCGCATTGCCGTGCCGGAATTCCCGCAATCCAACTCCTGAAGAGGAGTGATCAGTTTGTTTCTCCCAACTCCGGTCAATCTCAGCTCACCGTTTATCTCTTCGACCCTGGCACCTAATTGCTGTACCCCTTTCAGCGCACTTTGAGGATCCTGCGCCGGTGAATAGTTCTTTATAACGGAAGTACCTTCATGTAAGAGCCCGAAAATAGCTGAGCGCTGGGCAATAGATTTATCGGGTGGCGGAGTGATACTTCCCCGGAGCTGAGGGCTACCGGCTACCGTATGATTCATGAATCGCTGGTTTGTTCGATAAGTTGTTGGGCTCGTTCGGCCGATTCGGTGCCTGGGTAACTTTCCACAATAGAACGTAACGTCGCAAGGGCGTCTCCCCTCTGGCCAAGTCGAATCTGACATTCTGCCGTTTGAAATAATGCGTTGGATACCCAGTCATCAAATGCCTCGAACAGTATTTTCACTTTGGCATATGCAGTAACCGCCTCTTCAAATCTTTGCTGATTCTGTTCTATTCTTCCAAGAAGGAACTGGGCTTCTGCTCCGATTTCGGTGGTATTCCGATCTGCAATCGGAGCAAGCTGTAAACGGGCTGCTTCGTATTCCTGCTGACGGATTTGGATTTTGCTTATCCCAACTTTTGCTGCATCGTTGTTGGGATTTAAGCCAAGCGCTGAATTGTATTCTGTTTTTGCCTCATCCAGTTTGTCCTGAGCCAGGCTTGCATTTCCCATGCCTATAAATGCTCCTTGTTTGTACCGGGCCGCTCGTTCTGAGAGCTGCTGGTAATATCGGTGTGAAGCTTCGAACTCCCCTTTTTGAAAGGAAAGCCGGCCTAAGGACTCCAATGCAGAAGGGGTACGATCATCCTCCGGGAATTCATCCACAATGGTTTGGAAAGCTGAAATAGCGTTATCCATTTGCCCTAATTCACGATACGCATCTCCCAGATTCGTATAGGCATCCGGTACCAGATTATCTGAATTAGTGATACGAAGATATTGGCGGAATTCTTTCACTGCTCCCTCATAGTCGCCGGATTGGAGGATGTTTTCTGCCTGTCGAAACCGGAGTCGATCAGCTGTTCTGCTTTGAGGGTTATCCGACAAAAACTCTTCGAGCACATACGAACTGCTATCTGCCCTACCCGCAGAGAGCTGAGCATATTGAATGCCATTTACGGCCTCAATTACATAACTGCTTCTTGGGTAGGTGGCCAGCACTTTTTTATAAGAGTCTATGGCTCTTTCGTACTCACCTGCATTGTAAAAAGCATCACCGATATTGTATTGAGCACGCGCCGCCCAACTGGTTCCGGGATACTTGTTAATAACGGTCTGGAATTCTTCAATAGCCTGGGTATAGTTGGCGGTATTCAGGTAGATATAAGCAATATTGTACTGGGCCTGTTCCCGGAGACGGCTAAACGGGTAAATGCGTAGTAATTTCCTGAAATTGGTGACGGCCTCAAACGTGCGGTTTGCCCTGTAATAACTATTGGCTACCTGAAACATCGCATAGTCTCCCCCAGGTTCTGCACCAATAGCTTTTGTATAAAACTGAATGGATTTACGGTAATCGCCCATTGCATAATAGGCATCACCAATACGTAGTTGAGTGTCAGTATCATATGGAAATAAGGCAATGGGAGGCGGATTGTATTCTTCCAGAAAAGCCTCCAGCGGGCCAACAGCAGCTTCAAAATTACCCGTTTTGAAATAACTCCAGCCCAGAGAGTAACGTGCCGCTCCAATTAACTCATTTTCGGGGTAACGCTCTGCAAAAAGGTTAAACCGTTGAGCGGCTTCAGAAAACCGGTTCAATTTATAATAGCTATCCGCACTCCAGAATAAAGCTTCCGCTCCCAGATCAGAGGTGGCATCTTCGGCATATACCGACTCAAAGAGGGGTTGAGCTTGTTCATAGGCCTGGTTTCTAAACTGTATCCAGGCTTTCTGGAATCGGGCCTGCCGTCGTAATTCCGGGTCGATAGATGCTACTTTTTCTGCCTGTTCAAAGGCCTGGGTTGCGCTGGTGTATTCTGCATTGGCATAAAAGACTTCTCCTAAAAAGGTATAGATCTTTCCAGGGTCATTTAAGTCTTTCTCGTTCCGCACTAAATCAACGAGCACTTCAATGGCTTCATCGTAATTTGCATTTTCAAATGCCGCTATAGCCCATTCATAATAGGCTATTTCAACCCATTGACCGGTTTTATAACGCTCTCCGAATCTCCGGAATGTTTCCATCGACCGTTCGTAGTTACTGCTCAGTTTTTCGTTCACCGCTTTGTAATACAAGGCTTTACGAGCCATGATATCATCCCCTTCGGAGGCCCGGGAAAATTCATCTGCTGCCCAGTGGTAAATCTGCTGACGGTGATACAACCAACCCAATCCATATCGCGCCGGACGTTCACGCAGAGTACCTTTAGTTAAATTGATATACTGCAGATATGCTTTGGAAGCTTCATTATAGTTGCCGAGGTAGTTATAGCTTTCGGCCTGGAGGAATAAGGCCTTAATTTTAGATTCGTCATCAAGATACAGCATGGCCTTACGCAGGGCTTCTATCGCTTCGGGATACCTTGCCTGCTGGTAGTACGACTCACCAAGAGCGGTACCTACCCGACGGGTTACCGGATCGTTGGGGTAGCGCTCGCGTAATAACTCAAATGCCTGGGTAGATTCCTCATATTGGCCCTCGGTTAGGTACAAACGACCCCGGGCATATAGCGCTCGTGGTGCCCACTCCGACTCAGGATACTCGTCGGCCAGTTCCAGGAAGTACAGGCGTGAAGCTTGATAATCGGTATTTTGAGCGGCGGCCTCTGCAATCCAGTATTTCGTTTCGGCGGCCGTGGTTTGATCCATCCATTGGGTCATGGATTCTTCATAGTACGCTATAGCCTGTGCATATTCCCCGTTATTGGTAAACCGGTGCCCCAGGTCTTTCAGCAGGGTTTTGGCGTAATCCGATTCAGGGTATCGCTGAATAAAATCCCGGTAATAAAATTCAATATGGGTGGAATCGCCCGCTGAACGGGCACGAGCCAGGTGGTATCCGGCATCAGGCGCAAGCCGGTGTTCGGGATAACCATTCAGAAATCGCTCAAACAAACGAACCGATTCTTCAAAAAAACCCAGTTCAAACGCGTGTTTTGCGTTCGTGAAATCAACATCTTTCGCTTGTTGATCAAACTGGGCGTATACTGGAGTAGTAAAACAAACAAAACACAGGATGATGCATACATCCAGGATAGGTCGGTCAGACATACAGATTGTTGGAAAGGGGTTGCCGATTCACCTTTTATATGTCAAGATAGCGAAATAGTTCGTCTGCCCGCTCAGAAAAATCTTCTACCAGGAGCTCACTTTGAGCTTCTGAAGTAATCAGGTATCCGAACCGGCGAAGAGCAGCACTCACAACCGAAGAATCTTCCAAATTGAGCTTAACGGAAATGCGGTAATTAGGGTAATCACTGGTGGGCTGTTGAACCGCTATCCCTAATATCTTAGCTCCCTCCGTTTCTATGATCCGTACCAGATCCGATAATGTAAAATCATGATGATTCTGTTCTATGGTAAGTACAGATCCATAACTGGAAAGATTAAACATATCGCCCAGCGCCTCCAGTACATCCTGCTTCCGAACCATGCCCACCAGCTTATTCTCATGATCCAATACAGGTAACACAAATAATTCATGTGCCAGCATTAAGCGGGCAGCTTCAAATACATGCTGATAGGAAGGTATAAATATAGATTCGGATAACGGATAATCATCCACAATACCTACTTCCTCGTCCAGTTCGGCATACACATTAATGTTTGCCATTCCTTTTAGAATACCCTCTTTATCCACTACGGCTAATTGTTCAACATGGAGTAAATCCATTTTTGCGATCGCCAGCGAAATATGATCGGATGATTTAAGAGGAGCTATATCGGTATGGACAATTTCTTGGACAAGCATACTTATAAAACTTCGCCATTGGCATTTATAGTATCTAACAAATGAGACAATTGCTTAAAATCTTTTTTGCTGATCGTAAATCTTAACTGCACTTTATCTCCGGTATATTCTTCATGCTCTACCTGTGCGTGTTCATGGATAAAGGCTACCGCTTTGTAAGAACAAAGTGGAATACTCAACGTATGTTGTTCGTACTCCCGTTCGATTACTTCTTCCAGACGACTCTCCAGCTCCGTTAAACCAATCCCACG
Organism: Bacteroidota bacterium; assembly: GCA_039819115.1. Taxonomy (GTDB): domain Bacteria; phylum Bacteroidota; class Rhodothermia; order Balneolales; family Balneolaceae; genus JBCBST01. The sequence continues at coordinate 21,234 of JBCBST010000010.1, read as the reverse complement.
CATCGCTGATATAAATACGGACTGAGGAAATGCCATTCGGATGTCACGAATCTGATCGGCATCCATTTGATCCGCTTTATTAACCACAAGCAACATGCGTTTATTATCGGCCTGAAGCTCTTCTAATGTAGCGTTTACTACTTCTATATATTCAAACACCATTTTTGAGGAGCCATCCACAACATGTAACAATATATCCGCTTCCCGAACTTCGTCTAATGTCGATTTAAAGCTTTCTACCAACCCGTGGGGTAGTTTTCGGATAAAACCTACGGTATCAGAAAGTAAAACAGTATGATTGTGAAGCTCATGTCGCCTTACGGTTGAATCGAGCGTAGCGAACAGCCGATCTTCTGCCAGCACTCCGGTCTTCGTGATGGCATTCATCAATGTGGATTTGCCGGCATTGGTATACCCCACTAACGACACCCTTGTCATTCCTTCCCGTGCTTTACGTTGTGTGGTACGCTGTTTATCCAGTTTTTCCAGTTTCTCTTTCAGTACCGCGATCCGTTGCCCGATAATACGGCGATCGGTTTCGATTTGAGTCTCACCGGGACCTTTAGTTCCAATACCACCTTTTTGCCGGGATAAGTGGGTCCAGTACCGGGTTAACCGCGGAAGCAAATATTGAAGTTGTGCCAGTTCTACCTGCGTTTTGGCAGCGGCTGTTTTTGCTCTTCCAGCAAAAATATCTAAAATCAACGCACTGCGATCCAGCACTTTAGCATCTGTCGCAATCTCAATGTTGCGTATCTGAGTGGGAGACAGATCATCGTCAAAAATGACGGTATCAATATGCTTTTCACCCATCACCCGTTTCAATTCCTGGAGCTTTCCCTTGCCCACATAACTGGATATATCGGGGCGTGTACGATTTTGGAGAATCTTTTCTTCGGTGATACCACCTGCAGTATCTGTCAGTAACTCCAGCTCATCGAGATATTCCTGTGCCTGAAACCGGGATAAATCCGGCCCATAGAGTCCCACCAGTAACACTTTCTCTTTTTGTATGTCTGAATTCTTTACGTCGTCTAACAACTATTACACACTCACTACTTGTTTGGGATGTTCTTTACGTCAACAAAACGCGTGCCATAATTTCCAATTCGGGCTTTTAGTTTAACTTCAACTAACCGCAAAAAATCGGATCGCTTTCGATGAGGTACGGTAATACGTAACTGGTTCAATCCGCTGGTTACCGGCTGGTCCGGATCGGCATACGTAAACGTGAACTCTGAACCCTCTTGTTTCTCCTGTTCCACAAAATCCAGAATCTGAAACCATGGTATGGTTTGTGCGGGCTCGTTTATGTTTTTTACGATCCCATAATCGGTAATATAATGTTTAGAGGCCAGGTAGCTTGATATAAACCACATACTTCCAATCCACGAATAGCACAACAGCAATCCATAACGAAGTGCGTCGCCTTTCACATAACCAATCCCGGCTATCAGTAGAATAAACACAAGAAATACCGTAGCAAATAAGGGATATCCGGATAATTTCCCGGCCCGCCAGCTCACACGTACTTTTCTGAGCCGGAGTTTATTCTGAAAAGAATAACCGGCTAACAGAGTGGATGCAATGGTGAATAAAACCACAACTCCTTTAAAAAATATGGAGAGTGCTTCTGCCATTTAGGTCACGGTTTCTGCTTTGTAAAAAATGGACACTAATGATTCTGCTACTAAAAAAAGAAATCCTGCAAGCATAAACCAACTCCAAATTTCTGTACCAAATCCTACAGATCGTATTTTTTGCTCGAGGGTTTCGTTCGAATCGTTCTCAAAACGTATAAATGTCATTTCAGTTTCTCCTGCGACATCCTGCAATGCCTGGGCATCGTAGATTTCATCAAATACCGATTCTTCATCCGGAAGGTTCACTGCAACGACTGTTTCCGATCGTTCATCCCGAATAGTTACCCAACCAGGAGTCCATTGCTCGGAAGCATAGCTGATTTCCAATCCGGAAGACCGCTGAACTGTGGTGGGTTTAATCCATTCGTCCGCATATTCCAGTTCCACGGTTTGAGCATCCATAGCTCCCAGCCATACAAATTGATCACCGAGTTGCTGGCTTTGCAATCCTCCCTGATTTGATGACGTGCTGTATAGAAGAGCCCGATAGAAGAACGGTACATAAATGGATGTCACGGCCAGGTTTGACCAGCCAGGCCCGATTCCAATAGCAGAAATAATGACCCGTCCTTCTCCCACCTTTTTCTCATAAAACAATGGACGATCCTGATCGGTGGTCATCATAGCATATCCGCCTGCCCCTCCCGAAAAAGGAGCAAACAGGAATTGATAGTATATATCGGGTTCTTCGAAAGAAATAGATTCATCCGCCTTGGGCTCAAAGAGTCCGGTAATTACCGGATGATTTTCAAGCAGTTGATTTGCAGAACTAATAGGTGTAAATGAACCGTAATCTCCTTCAACTCCAATAAACTGACCGGCATTGATTCGTTCAAACAGGGCGTTATAACTCCTGATATCTCCATTTGGCGACGGCAAAAACACCAGTCCTTTTCCATTTTGTACCGCGCTTTGTATCTGCTGAGCAGCAAAGTCGGGTATGTCATTCAAACTGCTCAAAACGATGGCATCAGCATCGGGCATGTGTTCATTTATCCGGCTAAGATCGGTTTGAATGATTTCGATTTGTGAGTCGGAGGAGTTTGCCACCTGAAGTAATGCCTCGGTATATGCCCACTCATTCTGCGCATTTGATTCCGGTTCTACCCAAAGCACTTTTCTCTTTTCGGGAACCTGCACAACCAGGTAAAATGCATTATCACCCAAAAACTCATCACCCTCCACCTCAAGCTTTCCTGTATTCGAGCCCAGTTTACCGGGTACTATTTCAAACTCAAAAACCTGTTGTCCTCCAGGCTCCAGGCTAAAGGTATACTGACCCGAAGGCTCATCATTAAATTCAAGCGTGATAAACTGGTTGGTTGCCTCCAACTCACCCGGATTCGTTACGGTAACCTGTAACTGAACCGGAATGTTTAAACCCAGCAATTCTGTGGACGTTTCCACTCTTGAGATACGGGTGTTTTGAACAGGTGGATTTCCTACATGAATATAGGAGTAGCTAACCAACGACTCTGAACCCGCTGCCGGAAGAGCAAAGGTTTGACCATCACTTATCACGTATATCTGTTTATTCTGAAAGGGGGCGTTTTCCATGGTTTCCAGTATGCTTAGTAACCGGTTATCCATGGAAGATCCCGTCAATTGAGGGGTTATTCCTTCCAGACGTTCAATAAACTGAGATGAAGAACGGGTTGACAACCGTTCCTCTTCCCCGTGAGTGGTTTGCAGGATAAACCGGTCATCCTCTCCGGATGTAGCACTTATGGTTTCGGCAAGATTCTTTGCCACATCAAGTAAAGGACCTTCAGTACCGATCCGGCTCATACTGGTGCTATTATCAATCAGGAATGCGTGAAGTGTTGGTGCCTGAGATGTGGCCCCTTTACCGGCCGGAAGAAAAGGGCGGGCCAGTACAAAGGCCAGGCAGGCAACTGCTAATAGGCGTAGTATAAGAAGCAGGTATCGTTTAATAACAATACGCCTGATCGTTGTTTGCTGCAATTCTTTAAAAAAGGCCAGCGTAGAAAAAGAAAGCTGCTTTGGCTTTTTAAGATTAAGGAGGTGGATGACCAGGGGTAATCCCAGTGCAACCATAGCAAACAGCAAAAGCGGACTTAAAAAACTCATGCTCGAAAAATCATTTCGAATGGAAAAATGTTATTTTGTAGAATTGGGTTGGAACCTTTCTTTGGCCGGAAAGTAGCCCATATCAACTAAAGTTAACAAAAGGCTTACATATTCCATTTATGCAACGTACCCCTGCGGCTATAATTATTTTGCTCGTTTTTTGTATGTGGAATGCCTGCCAGCGTATGCCGGAAAAGCCCTGGCCGCATCTCATACCAGAGGATACGCCCTTTGTTATTCTTCCTCATCAAAATACCACTATTCCCGAATTGAGAGATAGCGAGTTTGCCGACCTTCTGGATGATCTTACATCCACGCCGGTACAACAGTTAGCTTCGCTGAAACCTGGTTTTATTTCTCAGCTCACGGTAGAGTCCTTATTGTTATATCCGTCGTCTCGTTCCAACCTGTCCCTTGTCTGGATTACGGAAGCCTTAGAAGCTCCTATTTCGGACTGGGCTCCACCTTTTTACGAACCCTTTGCACAAAACCAATACCAGTTTAATACGATTATTATTCATCGGCTTTTTGTAGATGAATACGTGCTGTATGGGGCTCAGGTGGGTAACTGGCTGGTCTTTTCTGAATCGACCTACGCCATTGAACAAAGCATTGAAGCTTATCTTTCTGACGAACCTTCTTCGTTTATAAACCAGCCATTAAACCCGGGACAAGTTACGTTACATGCATCCAGACTGGATTCGTGGATTGAACAATTGGCGAATGTGGATATCCGACCAGAGTTGCTTAACGCATTCGGCGGTCTGGAACCCTCAGGACTAACCTATGTGGCCACGGGTGATTCCTCCCGACCACAACTCAACCTTTCAGGCACCTTCCGGTTAACAGAAAGCCGTTCGATTTTGGTTGATGCATTTTCTTCTGACAATACACCTCTCATACTCGATCGCTACATTTCTACCAATGCAGCTTCATTTGTGTTGTTTCGTTTGCCTCCTTCGTTGATTCCTGCACCAATAGAAACAACCAGCATATCTCGAATAGACTCTTTGCTGAGTTCCGATTTGGATGCATATCAGGCCGTATCAAATGCCCTTTCGAATGAATTTGGGATTGTAACTTTTTCGAAGTCGGGTTTACTCAGCACCGGAGAGTATGTATTCCTGAGAAAAGTGAACGAGAGGCAAACACTGGTGAATCAATTTGAGAATTGGCTTGCCGATGGATTGATTTCAAGGACGGGTAATAGCTATGTGGTAAAAAGCTCCTTACTTGCACAGTTGATTGGATCTGAGTTCGCTCCATTAACCGATTTCTATGCCAGTTTCTCAGGAGATGTACTGGTCATTTCGAAGCGCCGCGGACTAACAGAAAGTATTGAAGCGGATCGAACCCGCCGTCGGGTACTCTACTACGATCCTGGATACGCTCAGATTAAACGAGGACTCCCTGATGCGTTAAGTGGTTTGGTTTGGGCTCGCTCTTCTGAAAGCCTGGAATTCTTACGACCATTTTTAAAACAGCGGGGATTGGTTTCCAGCTTATTCAGTCGGTTTGATATCACAACCATCAGCATGCAGGTTGATAAAGCGGATCAGGAATTAACGGTTACCTTAGCAACTCATGAACAAGAGGGCTCGGTGTTACCTTATCGGGAACTCTGGGTCATTCCCTTACCCCAGTTACAGCTAACAGGCACCCCTGTTCTTGAGAATATTGTGGGCAGTTCGGCTAAAGAGATTCTTTTTTCCAACCAGGATGGTTCCATCTACGGGCTTGCTAACGATGGCACTATTGTATTCCAGGCCAGTACCGATGGTGAACGCCCTGTAGGTTCTCCCATATTATACGATTGGTATGGTAATGGGCAGCCCGTTGTGCTTCAGGGAGCAGGCTCAAAAGTCTTTGCCTGGAATACAAACGGGACGATCCTTCCCCAGTTCCCTATTGAACTCGGAGAGCGGATCAGCGCACCCATTGTAGTTACCGATGTACTCCGTAATGGAATTCCGGAAATCATCGTAGCCACGGAGCGACGGAAACTCCATGTGTTGGATGGCAGGGGGCAAAATGTATCGGGATGGCCACAACTTACCAACGGTGTGATTACAGAAACTCCGGTTTTTAACCAGGTAAACAACATCTGGTCGGTCTGGGCATTAGCCGAAAACTCCGTTTTCGGCTGGCTAAGGAATGGCAGTTACCGACCAGGATTTCCAGTGTTCACAAATGCTTCGTTTGCAGGTTCTCCAGTGTTCTATAACGATCAGGTATTAGCCTCAGGAACGGATGGGTATGTGTACAGCGTGGGCACCATGCCAATCTTTGCCGACACCCTTGGGCTCCAGCTTACACCCGATTCCGTTTCTATTCAGGCACTCTATGTTTCCAATACCCCATTGCAAGGCATCGTTGTAGAAGAAAATGTGTTGCTCAGTGATAGCTCACGATTCTACCGCACCGATCTTCTTCTGACCCAGAGCAGAAACGGCGCGGTATTCGGGTACAACCCGGCAGGACAGCTTGAACTCACAGCCAGCATGGGGCAACCGGCATCTGCCAGCTCATTACCGCAGATTGTTGATATCAACTCCGACAGGAAAAGAGAGCTTATCTCATTAGCTGAGTTTGGTCGTCTGTTTGCGTGGGAAGTGTTATCTGATGAACGCTTATTCAACCTACCCACTTCCGGCATCCGATTCCCCGTTATACAAGATATTAATGGCGACGGAAAACAAGAGCTGATCGCCCAAACAAGAGAAGGATTGAGATGCTGGACCATTAACCCTCCTGAGAATTAACTCCTATACAATAGGTCTATTCCAGCTTACTTTCCAAAAAAGAAAGCTGGAATCTCAGTGTTCAAAGATATCGGCAAGGGCTTCTTCCAGTTCTTCATACCTGAACTCAAACCCGGTAACTTGTAGCGCCTTTGGCTGCATGCGAATAGAATCCGTTATCGGTTGAGCCGCTTCTCCATACATTACGTTCAAAACAAATACCGGAACCCTGAATATAGATGGGCGATTCATGATGGAGCCCAGCGTTTTCGCGAACTCATTCATGGTTGATGGATTGGGCGAGCAAATATTGTACGCACCACTCAGCTCTTTTTGTTCTATGGGGTAAATCAAGGCATTACAAATATCCTCCCGATGAACCCAGCTCATATATTGCTTTCCATTACCAACCGGACCACCCGCAAATAACTGGAAGGGTGGTATCATTTTTTCCAGCGCACCACCATTTTTTTCCAACACAATTCCAATCCGGGCTATAGCAACACGAACTCCGAAGGCTTCCGCTTTTTTGGCTTCCGCTTCCCAGTCTACACATACTGTTGCAAGGAAGTCGTCAGCTGCCGGTTTCGATTCATCTAAAATAGTATCCGCCTGACTTCCATAAATACCAGAACCGGAAGCAGAAACCAGTACCTCAGGCTTTGACTCGGCTTTTTCAATAGCGGTAACGATTGCTCGGGTTGCCTGGATTCGGGAATCGTAAATATCTTGTTTTACTGCACTATTCCAACGTTCACCAAAAATAGGTGATCCTGCAAGATTGATCACGGCATCCGTTTCTTCCATAACAGAACCCAAATCGTCATCCCAGGAAATGAACCGCTGATTCGAAGCATGTTCATCGCTATACTTTTTTGGTGATCGGGTTACAATGATCAGGTTATGGCCCTGTTGAAGGAGATTCTGTCGCAGTTCGTTTCCTATAAATCCGGTACCGCCGGTGATGAGTATGATCATAGTCTTTTTTTAGACTAAAAGGATTATGAGCTTAAATCAATTCCTTACTTCCACGCCAAATCCGTTTTTTTGAGAAAGTGAGATACGAGCAGAAGGTGAAAGAGAAAGCCCCTGATAAGGATCAGGTTCAATAAGAAGGTTACCATCCAGATCGCAATATGTACAATCAAGTGCGATAACGGCACCTGCCGATATTGCAAGCGTGCTCTCGATCATGCAACCTATCATAACTTCAAGACCCATAGAATGCGCCTCGTTTATCACTTCTTGTGTCTGGAGAATGCTCCCCATTTTCATCAATTTGATGTTAACTACATGAAATTGATCCGCCATGTCGGATAATGGTTCCATACCAGTAAAGCTTTCATCAGCCATTAATGGTACTGGTGACCAGTTCTTGAGCATCTTTAAGGCATCGTATTGCGCAGCAGGCATAGGCTGTTCAACCAGCTCCACACCATGTTCATACAAATATTCGATTTCCCTTTTTGCCTGATCGATTGTTGTCCAACCCTCATTGGCATCAACACGAAGGGGCTTGTACGTTACCTGTCGTACTGATGAAATAATCTCATGATCATGTTCGGTGCCTAACTTGATTTTATAAATCGGATAGTGACTCGATGCCCTGATTTTAGCCTGCATGTTTTGGGGCGTGTCCAGACCAATAGTAAATGAGGTTACGGGCGTCTCCGTTTTTGTATACCCCAACAGATCAATAACCCGCTTCTTGTGGTGATGTCCATACCAATCGAGCCAGGCCATTTCGATGGCTACAGTTCCCGACTTCGGTATAGCCAATCCTGTTTCTTTTCTTATGCGCTCCGATTCATACTTTATAATTCCGGGTAGTTCATCAATGCTGCGCACATCATCAAGTACCGGAAAGTGGAACGCTTCCATAAAGCGCTCGACCAATTCAGGAGATTCCCCGTACCGGGTATTTGGAGCCGCTTCCCCATTCCCGGTAACACCGTCCTTTTTCAATGTCAGAAACACATTAGCCGCGGTTTTTTTTGAACCTCTTGCTATCGTAAATACATCTTTGAGAGAAAGGTTGATTCTATTCCAGCTTCCTTCAAAACCGGACATATCCCAATCCTTTCATGACTTGCAAATAGGCGAAGGCAGCAGGAGCGGCCAGAATCAGGGCATCAAACCGGTCAAAAAAACCACCATGCCCCGGCAGCAGTGTAGATGAGTCTTTAACTCCGGCTCTACGTTTCAGTTTACTTTCAAACAAATCACCTATAGGGCCAAATGTGCCCACCAGAACCGCAAGAGGCAGCATCATGATCATACTAAGAGGCGGGGTTAAAGGTGTGGCATACGCCATAACAAGAATAGCCATTAAGCATCCAACGTATCCGGATACGAATCCTTCAACCGTTTTATTCGGGCTTATTGATGGTGCCAACGGATGTTTCCCAAATGCTTTTCCGCCGAAATAAGCGAATACATCACTTCCCCACACCATCAAGACCACCAACATCGTCAGAAAAAAGCCTTGTTCAGAAGTACCCCAACTTCGAATCAACATCAGGCTTACCAAACCGATAGGAGCATATACAGAAACAAAAAACGTACTGGATAATTGTTTTAGGTCCGTATCGGATGCGTTAAACGTTTGGATAGCGATGAAGAGTATCAAGATGCCAAGTCCGATTTCTAACGCGAAGGGTAACGCTGGGAATAGCATAATCCACAGCCCTAAGGAAAATGGGAATAAAGGATCGGAAGGCTGTGCGGCCCGGGACATAATCTGGATGATTTCATGCTGGATGAACAACCCGATAAGGATAACAAACACATTAAAGTACCATCCACCCAACCAGTTCATCCAGACAAACAATACGGCTGCCGGAATTGCAAAAGATATTCTTGTAGCCAGGTTACTCAATCCTGTGTATCCTCATCCAGATTGGAAAGAGCCTCTCTTGCCTTTTTTTCATACTCATTCGGCACATACAAAAAAATGAGTGCCATATCACCCACATTCAGGCTATACGCACTGTCTCTTTTCGATAATATGTTGGATGGGATCTGCAGGTTGTTCAAATAGCTTTTAGCCATATTGGCTTCAATATCCGATCCTGTTTCAAACACGCATACCCAGTCGTCCACCTTATCAGGTTTAGGATCAGTGAACAATCTCTGTCTCCTCTTCGCGAATGCGGTTTAAGTGCATGAAATAGATAACTCCGGCCGTAGCTGCTATTCCGCCAATCAGAATAAGTATATTTGTGGCGGTAACATCGGGAAGTGATTCCTGGCTGGCCAGCTCAGGATACGATTTCGCCAAAATCACGTACAGCGCATTATTCGTGAAATGCCCGACCATTGCCGGGATAATGCTATTCGATTTTAAGGTGATATACCCCAAAAACAGTCCCAGCAAAAACCGCGGAAGAAGCCCGCTTATATCCAAGTGAAACAAGGAGAATACCGCACTTGAAATAACAAGAGCCAGCCAAACATTGGTTGACTTTTCTAGTGATCGCATGAAGAAGCCACGAAATAATAGTTCCTCACAAACGGCTGGTACCAATGCAATATGGAATAGCGCCACAAACACCGAAGTGTCGGAAGTCAGGAACCGGGTCATCATTTCCACCATCTGATCGGTGAGTTCACGCATGAATTCCGGTACAGGTACAAACGAATTCAGCCATCCGGCAAATTGAACCAGGGGTTGCCCAACCAGAAACAGGAGGAGAGAGGCTCCTATGTAAAGCAGGACTCTGGGAGGGAGCTGGAAACGTAAGTATAGATTTCGTTGCCCCCTAACAGAAGTAAGCAGCACCACGATAAAAGTGGCCAGTGCCATAGAAACGATTTGCCCGGACGTATTTCCAATGAACATGACGTCCAGATTTTCTTGCATGGCGGCAAGTAAGAGTTCCATGTTGGACGGATCGTCTACCGTGAACGCTGCAAGAACAGCCATCACGATCCCGCCAACGATATTAAACATGACGAACACTATACCAATCCAGGCAGTAGCCAACAACCAGTATGGAAAGCCATTTTTTGCAATCCAGGATTGAGGAGGTTCAACTCCGGAGATATTATCCGGAGTTAAGGATACGTTTAATGCAGATTGTTCGTCCTGGGTCATATCTTATTAGTCTTTTTCGGATGCAAATATTTTAGCACCTATAATTCCGGAAATGACGTTCATAATTCCCAGTCCCAGAATTCCGACACCGAATTGGGTTGCCAGAGCTATTGGTGAGCCGGGTTTTGGAACAAAATTACGAGACATCTCCTTCGTTTCTTCCGGAACATTTTGTGCATCAATATTGGCCATTTGCCAGTCGTACAGTGCCTGGTTATAGTTCGCATCGATCAGTTCTGTCCAGACCAGACTAACAACGGTGGAAATGATAACGGCAAACAAACCTGCCAAAAAACCAAGCAATGCACCTTTTCCTATTTTATAGGTAATCTGGTGCTCTTTGGCATAATGCCAGTTTACAATTACCCCGGCAATGGCTCCCAGTAAACAAGCCAGAATACCTACCGATGAACTGGCGTTAAACGAGCTGCCAGCTGGCTCAGAAGCTATTGTCAGGTAACCCGATGCTATTCCAAGAGCAGAAATAATAAGACCGGTGATCAGACTTGCAATAAGTACCGATGGCCAGTAGTTGGGTAATGCGTTAGAATCCGTCATAGTATATCTCCGTGTTTTTTAAAAAATTCGTTTTGTAAGAGTGCAATACAAGCCGTACCGAATACGAAACCAAGTATCCATCTTGAGGCGAACGTGTTCGTCCACCAGCCCAAATAGTTTCCGGTTACATCTACAAAATGTAAACAAATTACGATTATTAAAAGTGCAAGACGATGCTTAAACCGGTATTTCAACCAAAAGGAGGCCACAGGTAACATCAGTAGACCAACAAAAAAGCCGGTATAAATGCCGAAACAACGGGCGCATACTGCCATAGGATGGTCATGGAAATGTATAGTTCGTTCCGGATCCTGATGGCATAACCAACTAAACAGATGGTGTTGGATAGACCTTATCCCGGATTCTGAACTTAACTGAAACAGTCCGGGGCCAAAACTCAGAATCCATAACACCAAACTGGTTATACCAAGAGCAAAGAATAACCGGCTTTGTTGTACAGAAACCGAGTTCATTCGGATAACCCACGGACAAATTGTTTCATAAATGCTTCCGGAGCACGAATAGGTCTTCTATGCTCACTATCCATAAAACAGAGGGTAACTCTGCCTCTCACATTAGGCTGTTCAAATCGCGGGGTATACACTTGATAATAGGTAATCAGGCGAACACCGGGCTGATCAAATAAAAGCACCCGGATTTCCATTTCTTCATCATACTCTACCGGAACTTTAAACTCCAACTGGGCATCAATAACAGGAAGCATAACTCCTGAAGCTTCTAACTCCCGGTAGGTAACACCTGCAGACCGGATCATTTCTGTACGCGCCACCTCGAAATATTCCAGGAACCGTCCGTGATACACATACCCCATTTGGTCAGTCTCCCCATACCTGCTTCGCAGCTTGTGTGTGTAGGAAAAGAGCGGGGTTTTATCCGGGAATTGCAGAGCCATCAGGCATTCACCCAGGCACCCATTCTGGAGTATTTTTCGATCCGCTTATTAACCAGCGTTTCCGGTTTTAACCGCTTTAGCTTTTTAAGGCTTTTGCCCAGCTGTTGCTTCAGCGCTGAGGCTGCCTCTGTATGATTACGATGAGCCCCTCCAACAGGCTCAGGTATCACCCCGTCAATTATATCGAGTTCTTTCAAGTCTTCTGCCGTAAGTTTTAGTGCTTCTGCAGCCTGTTCTTTATAGTCCCAGGTTTTCCAGAGAATGGACGAGCATGATTCTGGCGAGATAACCGAATACCAGGTATTCTCCATCATGTATACCTCATTCCCCATTCCAATGCCGATTGCCCCACCGCTGGCACCCTCACCAATTACAACCGTGATAATGGGCACCTTTAAGGTAGCCATCAGCTTTAAATTTTTGGCAATAGCCTCGGCCTGCCCTCTTTCTTCGGCTTCCAGCCCGGGAAACGCTCCCGGCGTATCCAGAAGGGTAATCACGGGAATGTTAAACTTTTCGGCCAGCTCCATTAATCGATATGCCTTACGATACCCTTCCGGATTGGCCATACCAAAGTTCCGGTATTTGCGGCTGTTTGTATCCCTTCCCTTTTGGTGACCGATCACCATAACTGTTTCATTTTCAAACGTCCCTATTCCTCCCACAATCGCTTTATCATCGGCATGGTAGCGATCGCCATGCAGTTCCACAAAATTATCAACCAGCTTGTAGATGTAATCAAGAGAATACGGACGTTCAGGATGGCGGGCTAATTGTACCCGCTGCCACCGGGTCAGATTAGAGAATATAGAAGCTCTAAGCGCTTCTACCTTTTGTTCAAGACTGTCAATTTCTGCATTTAAAACACCATCACTTACTGTAGAAAGGCTTTTCAGCTCCTCAATTTTTTCTTCCAGTTCTACAATAGGTTTTTCAAAATCTAAATACTGCATATGTTCTTGTTGTTGTATGTGTTATAACGCTCCGAACCAACTACGAAATTTTAGTGCCCACACTCTCCAGATCGCCTCTCGCACGATGGCTTTCGACATTTTGGATACTCCTTCCTCCCTTTCCCGAAATACGATGGATACTTCAGAAATCCTGAATCCGGCTTTCCATGCCCGGAAGTGCAGTTCGATTTGGAATGCATATCCATTGGATCGGATGCGATCAAGATCAATAGCTTTGATCACATCAATCCGGATACACTTAAAGCCTGCCGTGGTATCATAAACGGGGAGCCCGGTAATGGTTCTGGCGTAAATATTAGCGCAATAGGATAAGATCAGCCGGCTTAACGGCCAGTTAATAATGCTGATACCATTGGAGTAACGGGATCCAATTGCGAGGTCAGAATTCCCTGATTTCACTTCCCGGATCAGTTTTTGGACATCTTCCGGCCGATGTGAAAAGTCGGCGTCCATTTCGCACACAAAATCGTAGGATTGAGCAATAGCATACTTAAAACCGGCCACATAAGCCGTTCCCAATCCTTGCTTACCATCACGTTCAACGATAAAAACACGTTCTTTGTAATCCTTCTGGGCATTTCTCACAACCTGTGCTGTTCCATCCGGAGAGCCATCATCAATTACAAGTATATCCACCTCTTCTTGCAGCTCCATTAACCGTGGAATCATCCGCTGAATGTTGTTAGCCTCGTTGTAGGTAGGAATGATGACCAATGTATTGCTAAAGGGCATACTACTACTGTCCTTTGCCTTTGATCATGGTAAGAATGGTGAAAATCAAAATCTTGATATCCATTTTAACCGATGTATTCTCCACGTAATATAAGTCATACTTCGTTTTTTCTTTAACGTCATCCAGTGAAGCATCATACTTCCATTTTACCTGAGCCCAGCCGGTAATACCCGGTCGTACTCTTAACCGCCGGAGGTATAACGGGATTTGAAGTTTGAATTGATCCACGAAGTGTGCCCGTTCCGGACGAGGTCCAACCAGGCTCATTTCCCCTTTAATTACATTCAGCAATTGAGGCACCTCATCTAATCGAAGTTTTCGAAGCCAATATCCCAGAGGAGTGATTCGAGGGTCGTTCTCCGTAGCCCACATAGGTCCTGTTTTAGCTTCCGCATCCTCATACATTGTTCTGAATTTATACATGGTAAAGGGATGACCATTACGGCCTACTCGTTCCTGGCTGAAAATAGATGGTCCCTTAGACGTAGCCCGAACCCCGATAGCCAGGCCGATCCATACCGGCAAACCCACAACCAATACGACCAAAGAAATAGTTAAATCAATAATTCTTTTAACCGCTTTTTCCCAGAGTTGCATAGGTTCAGGCGATATTTCGATGATAGGAAGTCCATAAATCTGGTTCGTTTTATTCAATCCACTAACCAACTGATAAAAATCCGGTAGCAGCTTTAACCGTACGTCAGGATCATCAATTTTGGATATAACCTGAACCAGATCTTTCCTTCGCTCGGGTTCAATGGCCACTAATACATCCTGAACAGAATAATCTTCAATAAGTCTTTGTATATCGTCAACATGGCCAATCACTTCTTCCTGCTTAATTCCAACTTCCGGGTCGATAGCCTTTCCATTCACCTGTATATAGCCCAATACATCCATACCCAGCGTTTTATTACGCAGTAAATCTTCATAGGCATGTTTGGCATTATACCCTGTACCCACGATTACCGTACGATGGAGACCTTTGCCGAGTTGGGCGAACCGACGTTGTATGGAACGGATTACGAATCGGTTTAAAGCAAGAAAAAGAGTTACCGTACCCCAATACCCGATAACCAAATCATGATCGACGTGCTGAGAAGAAGACTCAACACTGGAAAGTACAAAGTATAAAATGAGGCCGCCGAGGATGGTACCCTTTAGCACCTGGATAAATTCATCCAGCCGGGAAACCAGGTATAATCTTCGGTATAAACCCAGAATCACAAGAATGATCATCCAGAAACCGGAAATCAGTACTCCGCCAGAAGCTACATTCATATTTCCAAAACCACCGATAACAACATTCAGTTGTTCAGGGTTGAACGAATGATACACAAACCAGGCAGCCAGTATGATCAAATAATCGAGCACACTAGTGTAAATTACTTCTTTGTATCTTTTTAAATTCACTAAATCCTTTTAACTGAATCTCCCTAAAATAAACAATTTTGAAGTGTCACATAACCCCTAGACCATTTTACCTTGTATAAGCTTTATAAAAGCAATTCGCAGACCAAGGCTCGTTTAGGAACCTTAGAAACCAGCCATGGAAGTATCCAAACCCCTATTTTTATGCCGGTAGGCACATTGGGTACCGTTAAAGGGGTTTCACAACATGACCTGATTCATACTGTTCGTGCGCAAATCATTCTTGGCAACACCTATCATTTGTACCTGAGACCGGGAATGGATGTGATAAAAAAAGCTGGTGGATTGCATCAGTTTATGAACTGGCAAAAACCCATCCTGACCGACTCGGGCGGATATCAGATTTTTTCTCTTTCTGCGAATCGGAAACTGGAAGAGGAAGGAGCCTTTTTTAAAAGCCATATCGACGGATCGAAACATACCTTTACCCCGGAGAATGTGGTAGATATTCAACGGGTATTAGGTTCTGACATCCTCATGATTTTGGACGAGTGCCCACCGTATCCCTCCTCCTACGAATATGCAAAGGAATCCATGGAACTCACACACCGATGGGCCCGGAGAGGACGTGAACATTTCTTAAAAACAGAACCGGAATATGAATTCAGGCAACATCAGTTCGGAATCATTCAAGGAGGTACCTATAAAGACCTGAGACTGGATTCTACCCGGTTTATGGTAGATATGGATTTTGATGGTATTGCCATTGGGGGACTGAGTGTGGGTGAACCTGCACCCGTTATGTATGAGTTTACCGACCTGAATACCGATCATATCCCGGAGCATAAAGCACGATACTTAATGGGTGTTGGAACACCCGCAAACCTTCTTGAGTGTGTGGCAAGAGGGGTTGATATGTTCGACTGCGTAATGCCAACGCGGAATGCGCGAAACGGAATGATTTTTACCCGAAATGGAAAAGTGAATCTCAGGAATGCTAAATGGGCAAACCATCATACGGTCTTAGATGAGTCCTTCCCATCTGATTTATGTCAAACCTATAGCATGGCGTACATCCACCATCTGATTAAAAACAATGAAATATTTGGGATGGTATTAGCCTCTGTACATAATCTGACGTTCTACTTATGGCTTATGGAAGAGATAAGAACTCATATAGAAGATGACACTTTTCATACATGGTATCCTAAGATGGTTCAGGATGTGGATCAACGGCTGTAGATGGAATAAGACGGTCTAACTCGGCAGATAATGTAAACTGACCTTTAGTAGATTTGAGCAGAATATCAATATCCAGCCAGATAGAATAATTCTGGAGGTAATGCAGATTGAATCGTTCTTCGTCGGCATCAGAGTGTATCCTGGCTCTTGAAATCTGTATGATACCGGTAAGGCCTTCTTTTTGCACCCCTCCCTGAATAGCTGACCCGACTGGTAGTCCAACGAATGTACGTTTACCTATGGCTATGGATCGCACCATGCTAAATACATTAGCCATTACATGCTTTTTAACAGGTCTTAGAATATTCAGGTCGTATTGGCCAGATATGTGTTTATCCGGTTTATGGAAGACACGACCGACGACATAGAATGGAAATAAAAACGGCAGCAACAGGGTTGATAATGAGATATCAAACAGCCGTTTTAAGAATTGCTGATTGGCCCTTGTGAATTCAAGTTGAAAGGAAACCAGCGGTATACTCTCAACATATTCTACATGAGATTTACCAAGAATAAACTCTCCCGATTCTGGTATAAGCTTGAACTTGATTCCATCCGTTTTAAAGGAGGATATTACCTCCAGCATGTTTTTATACGATACATCTTTCAAGTAGAAGAACACTTGGGTTACACCGTACGCTTTAACTAAATCTTCAAGTTGAGGCAAAGATCCTAAGATTTCCGGCCGATGTTTGGATTGATCGGAAACCGTTACCGTTCCAACTACATCAATATTCCATTCCGGATTTGAAGACAGTTTGGATAATAACTCGGCCGTATTGTAAGGTTCTCCCACAATAATGGCTTTTTTTGAAGAGCCGATAAATCCATTATCCAGTGTATCATTCCTATTAAACAGTGTTCTTATGATCATGAGCGTTATACTGCTGATCATAAATGCGATCAGGATACCTAATCGGGAATAGGCTAAATCTCGTATAAAAAAGGTAAGAACAATCACCCCGGTAAAAGTTACCACCAAGGTCTTTAATCGTATTGAAACGGAGTACCGGTTATCTTTCAGTATTCCAAACATGCTTCCTGAAATAAGGAAAAAGGCGGTTGCTATCCCCATAATCCAGAGATATTTCGCAAAACTTGCGTCAAGAATAAAACTACCTTTTAATGCATATCGAATGATATATCCTAACGCAATGGAAGTATTGAGTACCAGTATATCTAAGAACAGTGCTTTCGAGGTAACAAACCAGTTCCGGAGATAGGAAAAGCCGGTTTTAGCCGTAATAACAAGATAGATCAGGACTTTGAATAACCAGGTATACTGAGGACTGTAATGTTTTTCAAAAAAGAGGTATAACGCATCATTAAATATCCGTGTATACCGCATATCTCCTTTTCGGGTACTCTCTCCTTTGTAATGTACAATACTTGTTGAGGGAACATAATCGATATGATAGGGCGTAGACTGGATGCGATAGCAAAGATCAATATCCTCTCCGTACATAAAAAACCGCTCATCAAAACTACCAATGTCTTTTAAGACCTTCGTTCTCCAGAACATGAAACAACCGGAAAGAACAGGTACGGCAGCTTGTTCATCCTCATCAATCCATCCCAGATAATAATCCCCAAATGCTTTATGCCTGGGGAACAATGTCGTAAGACCCAAAACCTTACTTGCCGCACTTATAATAGAAGGAACAGAACGTTTTGATTCAGGGGCAAACGTACCATCTGGGTTATAAATTTTACAGCCACACGCCCCGCACTGTTCGGTATGCTCCATATGAGAAAACATGGTGCTTAACGTATCTTCTGCGACAAGGGTATCAGGGTTGATGATTAACGTGTAGGTACCTGTAGCCTCTTGTATGGCCTGGTTATTTGCTTTTCCAAATCCAAGATTCTCCTGGTTCTCTATATAGATAACCTCAGGGAATCGGTTTTTTAAATAGGTTATCGATTCATCACCTGAGGCATTATCAACAACAAATATTTCCAGCTTTAACTGATTCCGGGCCTTATAAACAGACTCCAGCAGGTTGGAAATGTATTCCTTAACCTTATAATTAACGATAACTATACTAATATCGGGCTGAAGATCAGACAAAAGAGTACGAATGGGTTACCTGATGATAACGACTTTTCCCGTTCCTTTCTCCCCATCTCCTACAGCCATAATAAAATAAACCCCTGTTCCCAGTTCACGCCCGTTGCTATCCCTTCCATCCCATTCTACTCGTCCTCCTGTTGTTTCAAACCGATTTACGACCGTTCCATCAACCCCTACAATGTGAATGGTTGTAGACTCACTCAGACCTTCAATGAATACCCGATCGTGTTGGCTGTACCGAAATGGATTCGGAAATACTTTCAATTCATCCATTGAAGGCAGAGCTGTTTTAGGTACATCGAGCAAACTCATTAACCCCAGATCGGTTGCAATAAAAACTTCTCCGGTTTCCTGATTCACTTCAATGGATCGGATGTTATTTGAAATCAATGGACTATTGTCGACCGTGTATCTGCGCTCGATGCGACTACCTTCTTCGTTTAACACCCAGATTCCCTGGTTTTCACTTCCAATCCATTTTTCATTTGCCCCATTTATAGCCATGGTAGAAACGTTTACGTCTCTTAATAGCAGCCTGGAGACCGCACTGGTATCTTCATTAATTAACCATTGAGCTCTGCGTTCGTTTGGTCCGCCATCAATCAACAGTTCAGGAAAGATAAAACGGGCAATACCTCGTTCAGTTCCAATCCAGACTTCATCATTCTGATCCTGAATAACCGCTTTTACAATTTCGTTGGGAAGGTTTCCGGAGCCTTCATCGGTTGTCAGTTTTATGAACCGATCATCATCCGGATCTTGCAGGTCACCGGTATCCAAGACCAGCATACCAAGGCCCTGATTATCGAAATTGATCAGGGAAATCCACTTCTGGTTAAAGGAGTCGATGAACAGGTTGAAATATCTGTCCGTTGACGCTCCCTCAAATGCCGGAAATCCAATCCAGGTATCTTCTCCTGCAGGTTGCACATTAAGGGGTGACTCAGAATCAAAGCTGGTTGCCCACATATTATTATCCCTGTCACCTTCTAACCCGGCAATTACGATAAAATTTCTATTTGCCTCTATGCCACTCAGCGATGAATTACCTCTATTGTACACATCGATCCGGTCAGTATTCTTATTATGACGCGCAATGCCAGATCCCCAACTGCCAAAGTAATAGGCCGAGTCTGTATCGCCCGACACATATACTCCTCCAAAATTAGCTGATGAGAGCTCTGGTGATGTTAAGCGGTTAAAATTTCTCCAGACAGAACCATCAAAAAGATAATATCCCCGAATCGGATTGAACGGATCCACGGATGGAAAAGCATCCGTAGATGCAGAGTATAAAACCCCGTTCTCGTCTATGTTCACATCGTTAAAAAAGTTCAGAAAGGGACCCGAGTTTTCAATAATCATCAAATCCGATGATTCTATATCATATTGTAATAACCCTCCATTATCTGTTCCGATATAGACCTTGCTTACATCAGATCCGAGAAAAACCGACCTGCCGGAATTTGGTGCGATAGATACCGCTGCTATACCCGGAACCCGAAGTTCCTGAGAGGTAAGGTATATAATGCCATCAGGATGCAACGCATAGTCGATAACCTGTGCGTTCTGTAAAGCTGTATTTTCCTGCCACCCGGCATCAAACACATAATTTTGTTGAGAGGTTGATGTATAAATAATGTCGTCGGATACGAATAAACGAGTAAGTGGCAGATCCCCGAAATTGTCCGAAGAAGCGTCAATGCTCCAATTTGCAGCAACAACCAATTCGTCTCCTAACGCGGCTTTTGCGAAACCTTCATTTGTGGCCAGGTATATAGAATCTCTGCTAATGACGAGATCATTAACAGGAATTCCTCTGTTAAAAGACCCAAATTGAGCATATGAAGCCTTCACAAACAAGTCGTTGCGATCAAATACAACCACTCCAAATTCCGTAGCCACAAATACATCTTCAGCTACGATAATTTTGTTTATTCCCTTGTTTGTGAAGAGGGTGTTTCGCTCAATATCCCCAATAAAACGAATATCCAGGGTATTAAGATCTATGATATTAAGTGCACCTGTTGAGTAACCTACGATTAGCTGATCCGAAATTGAATCATAAACACTTGCCTGCACATCAAGATTGGTTAACCCTTGCAGATTTGTTATTTCCTGGATCAGCTCCAGATCCTGGTTATACGAAATGATCCCGCCCGATGTATTGAGCCAGATATTCCCATCCAAGTCTTCATTGATTCCATTCACCGTCCTGAATGAGGTAAAGATTGACCAATCGTTTAAAGCCTGAGCCTTTGCCCCCGAATAGATGCAAAGGAGGAAAAATGCCGACATGAAATATCTTACCATTAGCGACTAGTAACTGGATTTAACTTGTTAGAGAACACAATATGAAGCAAGATATTGTTTGTATGCGAGAGATGGGAGGAGAGAAAAAAGACAAGCCCCGCTATGGTTATATAGTCGGGGCTTGTGGGAAAAAAAGGTAAGGCGGCGACCTACTCTACCGCGGAAGCAGTACCATCGGCGCTGCAGGGCTTAACGGCCGTGTTCGGGATGGGAACGGGTGGAACCCCTGCGCTACAACCACCTTAACAAGTTCGTGGTGTGTGTGTATACACAAAAGAATAGAGAAGACAATGAGTAAAGGGGGGGGCCAAAGGGTAATATAGCCAGCCCGGGCACCCGCTTGGGGGGGTGCACGGTCTATAAGAGAAGCCAGTGGCCTGATTAGTACGGCTCAGCTGAATCCGTTACCGGACGTACACCTGCCGCCTATCTACCTGATCGTCTTTCAGGAGGCTCATAGGGAATACTTATCTTGGAGCGTGCTT
>JBCBST010000009.1:0-46471 GCA_039819115.1 Bacteroidota bacterium | reverse complement strand
CGGGACCGGAAATTACTTAAGGCTTTTGTGTTATTTAATTATTAACTGCTGTTATTTATGCAATTAGCTGATTAACAAGCTACTAAAACACCAAGCTGAGTAAGGATACTCTCTTTCAGCTTTTCCGGAGTAAAGGGTTTATGAACGAAGCCCGCTTTCTTTGAATGGATCAGCTTAATGCGTTCATTATTACTTTCTGTTGAAACGATGAGAACGGGCATATCGGATGTTTCAGGATTTTCGCGCACGCGGGTCAACATCTCAATACCGTCCATAACAGGCATGTTAACGTCAATAAACAGCAGATCAAGCCAGTTTTGACTTAACACGTCCAGGCCTTCCTGACCGTTCGCTGCTTCGTGAATATCACCTACATCCAGATTGCTGCTCCGAATGGTTTTTTTGATCATACTGCGCATTACCGCGCTGTCATCTACTACGAGTATATTAATGGCCATAGTGGTCTCCAGCTCAGATTTAAACTGTTGGTTCCGTTACTTTTTGTTTGATATGATCCACCATTGACCGTGCAATGGCTGGTAGAGGTAGTACTTCCTGTACAGCACCTAACTTAAAGGCTTCCCGGGGCATACCATAAACTACCGATGTTGCTTCATCCTGTCCGATGGTATGGGCTCCCTGCAATTTCATTTTCAGTAAACCACTGGCACCGTCGGCACCCATTCCCGTCAGAATGATTCCTAATGCATTCAAACCGGCAGCCTCGGCTACAGAATTGAACATTACATCCACGCTTGGGCGCTGATGATGTACAGGAGGTCCTTGCTTGATCCGTGTGTAATACCGGGCTCCGCTTTTTTCAATCAGCATGTGGTAATTACCTGGTGCGATATATACCTGACCTGATTCTATTAAATCACCGTCTTCAGCTTCTTTAACCGATAACGCACAAATAGAATCGAGGCGCTCAGCAAAACTCTTTGTGAATACGGGTGGCATGTGCTGAACAATTACGATACCCGGTAAATTGGCGGGTAAATCGGTCAGTATTGTTTCCAGGGCACGTGTACCCCCGGTTGATGAACCAATGGCTATCAGCTTATTCGTGGTGTGAACTAGCTGTACTTTCTGAGGGGCTGTTTTTGCCGGATTAACAGCTTTTACGGCTACATGCTTTTGAACATTCGCCAGTGACGCAGTGCGTACTGCTTTTATAATTTCTTTCGAGATATTTTGTGTGGAATAAGCCGATCCTGGTTTACAGATCACATCCACAGCGCCAAGCTGAAGGGCCATCAATGCATTTGCACTGTTTTTAGGCGTTAATGAGCTCACAACTACCGTAGGTATCGGATGATGCTTCATCAATTTCGACAGAAATGATAATCCGTCCATCCGCGGCATCTCCAGGTCAAGTGTAAGCACATCGGGCTTAAGCTGAAGTATTTTTTCCCGGGCTATGTACGGATTCATGGCCGTACCCACAACCTGGATGTCTTTCTGCTTACTCAGCTCTTCCGTAAGAACCTTACGAACAATAGCAGAGTCATCAATGATTAATACTTTGATCATGAGGTTAATCCGCTTTGTAGTAAATGGTGATGTCGACTGTGCCCTCATCCAGGTTCACAGTAGTTTCCTCTTTTCTCATGTGCGAAAACATCTCATCCGGGTTTTCATCTGTATTCACAATTCGGGGCGGACGGATGTAGCAGATGTTTTCATCTTTTGCAAAAATGGGAACCGTGTTACCACATACGATATTGGCTATTTCGCAGAGTGCCCCTTCCCGGTCTGAAACCTGAACCTCATCAACACCCAGCATGTTTTGAGCAATGGCATCGGCTAAATTTTCAGTCGGAGCAATCACCATTGCTCCCTCTGCAGCACCATCAAACTCAACCAGTGCACGAATACTGCCATTAGGCTGTTCAATATCGCCTGCATCTTCCAGTTCCCATTCTTCTAAGGGAAACATGTAGCAGGTAATCTCGAAGGTGTTCACAGCTATGTCGTGAATATTTTCGGAATAAGTAGTAATCGTATCGTGCATGGCTTGTTGGGTTATACGTTTTCTTGTATACGCTTATCGTTCAGTTTCTTAGTATGCTTAACATTTCTTCCCGCAATTCTTCGGTCCGAAATGGTTTGTGTACAAATCCGGCTGTAAGGCTGCTAATAACCTCAAGACGATTTGTGTTACTTTCTGCGGATACCGTAATAATGGGTATCCTTTGTGTTTGGGGTAGCACCCGCAAATGCGCTATAAACTCTGCTCCGGTCATGTTGGGCATGTTTAAATCGGTAATGATCAAATCAAACGGGATAACCCGTACCCACTCCAGCGCTTCTTTACCATCAGCTGCCTCGATCACCTCTTTCAATGGTGTACCCGTTCGTTTCAGAACCTCTTTAATCACAAAGCGCATGGCACTGCAATCATCTACTATGAGAACATTAAACCCCATATGCTTACACCGCTACAGCAACTGCTTCGGCAGACGTACGCAGCGATTTTTTTAGATTTATAGGTTGTTTATTGATGGTTACTAACCCATCGGTTAGCGATAGCGTCATGGTTCTGGATTTGTTCCCCCCCACTTCCTGACTGCCAATCATCAACCCATTTTTCCACAGCATTTTCCGAAAAGTGGTGAAATTTCGTTGTCCGATTTTGAAGTAATCTTCTTCCGTACTTTGCTTCATGCTGGCGCCACCGGCTACACAAATCTCAAGGTTTTGCTTTTTTGCACCCAGTTTGGATACTTCCTGCAGGAGTAACATCAACCCGGTGTCCACATACATAGCAGGTTTAAGACGGGCTTTTTCCGGATCCGATTTTGACAGGGGCAACATCACGTGAACCATGCCTCCTGCCTTTACTACCGGGTCATAAGCAGTAATACCTAAACAACTGCCCAGTGCATATGTTATAATTAGATCATCGGGGTTTCTGGAAACCTTGAGGTCGCTTACGCCAACTACTATTTTCATAAACTATAGATTATCATCGTTTTTGATACACCGCAGGTCCCAGATTCTTGAATCGTGGATTGTCGGACGGTATGCTTTCTGAGTGACCGATGAATAGATATCCACCGGGCTCAAGTAAATCGTGGAACCGATTTACAATTTCGTTTTGGGTGTCGCGGTTAAAATAGATCATCACATTGCGACACATAATGATCTGGAAGGGGCCGCTGAGTGGCCATTTTCCGGTAAGATTCAACCGGCCATACGTAAGCATGCTTCTGATTTCGTCTATCGCGCGAAACCGACCATCGGCAGCCTTCTGGAAATATTTGCGACTGATCGATGGAGGAACATCCATCATTTTCTTGTTTCCATATAACCCTTGTTTGGCTTCATGTAGGATTTCTCGCGAAATATCGGTGCCCAGAATCTTAAGCTTGCCGTTGTTCCGCTGCTGGTGTTCGAGCCACGTAATAGCCAGGGTTATGGGTTCTTCTCCGGATGAACACCCTGCCGACCACCACTTTACCGATCGGGACTGAATGCCGGGGAGCACTTCATCCCGAATAAAATCAAAGTGTTTTTCTTCTCTGAAGAAATTGGTTTTGTTGGTGGTAAGCACATCCACAAAAGAAAGAAATTCTTTACCGGAAGCATCCTTATCGATGTAGTCCAGGTATTCTCTGAATCCGCTTAATCGCAGGGCCCGAATGCGCTTCATCAACCGACTCCGTACCAGAGCTTCTTTTCCATCCTGGATATAGATACCGCAGTACTGATGGATCATCTGCTTTACTTTCAGAAAATCGTTACGCTGCAGTTGTGCACCGTTGGTCTGGATTGATTGTGTAGTCATCATGCTTATGGGATCTTGTTTATGCGGCTTCTTCTACTAATGCGACCGTATCGAGGATAAGACCTACCCTTCCGTCGCCCAATATGGCACCTCCTGAAATATGATCCGTCTTGGCAATCATATTGATGGACTTACCAACCAGTTGCTGCTGCCCGATCACTTCGTCTACCATCAGGGCGTATTTACGATTGTCATTACGGATAATGAGCATGGTACCGTCCAGTATATTCTCAACTGCTCCATTGATTTCGAAGACCCGGTGAAGACGGATTACCGGAACAGATTTTCCTCTGAAGTTAACCTGCTCTGAGGCCCCCATAACCGTGAACAGATCTTTTTGTTCAGCACGGAAGGTCATATCAATATTGATCGTAGGAACAATAAAACGCTCGGCACCAACACGAACCAGCATCCCATCGGTTATAGCCAGCGTAAATGGAAGTTCAATAACAAATGAGGTGCCTTTGCCCAGCTCCGATAAAATCTCAACTTTACCCTGAAGCTGTTCAATAGAACGTTTAACCACATCCATACCCACACCCCGACCGGAGAGATCGGTAACGGTTTCAGCCGATGAAAATCCGGGAAGGAAAATGAGATTGTAAATCTCCTTATCTGTCATCTTTCGATCCGGTTCAATCAATCCTTTCTCGACAGCTTTATTGAAGATGACGTCCTTATTTATGCCCCGGCCATCGTCTTCAATCTTGATGACGACCTTGCCTCCCTCCTGAGAAGCTTTGAGCGAAATATTAGCCGTACCAGGTTTACCATTACTTACCCTTTCGTCGGGCCCTTCAACGCCATGATCGAGGGCATTTCTGAGCATGTGAATCAGTGGCTCATTGATGATATCGACCATGTTACGGTCAATCTCAGTGTCCTCACCGACGGTGGAAAACTTAACAACTTTACCCGCTTTTTTGGACAGGTCGCGAACCAGGCGATTCATCTTGTTAAAGGTGGCCTTCATCGGAACCATGCGAAGCGTTAAGCTGGTATCCTGTAATTCGCGTAAGATTTTAGTGGTATGATTTACCTTTTTCTGCAACTCAGGATCGTGAGCTATGGTCTTGTCCTGGGCTACGACAGAGTGGGCGATTACAAGTTCACCAACCATGTCGATTACACGATCCAGACGGCTTACACTTACCCGCACAGAGGATTCAACATCCGATTTAGTAACGGATTCCAGTATGTTGGCTACCTCTTTTTCTTCCTTAACCTCTGATCCGTTCTGCCCTTTTTCTGATGCTGCGTTAACCGTTTGCACCTCATACCGCTCGGTTGCCTGTTCTATAATTTCGGCTTCGGATGGAGTCGTGTGTTCAGCTTGCTCCTTGCTCAATGCATCAGCCGGTTTGGCACCGTCATCGCAAATGGCATGAATGACCCGTAGCATACTATCGTATTGAGCGGGTTTGGGTAATGGATCCCCAATCTGGGCATGCTCTACGGTCTTCATCATTTTACTGATAATATCAATCGACTCCAGGTTGATATCGGCACAGGCTTGGTCAAAAGGGAGCTCGCCTTCACGGATCATATCCAGCAGGGTCTCGGCAGAATGAGTGTATTCCGAAATGGGGGTAAATCCCATAAACGCTGAGGTGCCTTTGATGGTGTGAAAAGACCGAAATACCGTATTGATGAGTTCATTGTCACCAGGGCGTTCTTCGAGATCCAGCAGTGATGTTTCTGCCATTTCAAGCAGATCAGCGCACTCCGAAACAAACTCTCCAATCATATCGATGTCGGTTTCATCGGGGATGATGAACACGTCTTCTGTATCCTGGGCAGGTTGCCCGGTTTGCTCCTGAGCTACAGGTTCCTCTTTTCTGGGTTCTTCTGCCTGAACTACTGGCTCGGGAATATCTTTCTGAGATTTTTCAACTTCAACAGTTTCTTCTGCCTCATCGGTAATTTCGTCATTCAGCCAGTGCTCATCGGCTTCTTCATTAATGGCTTGTTCCAGCAGTTCTGAGACAGGTATGAACCATTCCTCTCCTTGCCTTTCCAATTGATCGATGGCTTGTTCAAGAGGCGTTGCAATGATGTCAGAGTATGCATTTACGCATGCTTTCAACATGTCCAGTAAACGAGTGCGATGTTCATCCGTGACAGACGATTCATCCAACGTCAGGATGTAACCAGCCACATCATTCAACGATACAGACGCTTCTGGTTCGACCTTATCAGTTGCAGGTACTTCTCCGATTGTATTCTGCTGAACCTGCGTTTCAAACTCCGCGATCTGTTCTTCGTCTAAGTCAACGACAGTATCGGCGGATTCAGCTCCACCGGATAACGATTTCTCCAGATCTTCATACGATTTTTCGAATACCTCAACCGGTATATTCCCGTCGTTTAAAATGTACTCGCGAATGGTATTCACCGCTTGCATAGTGGCAGCTTTTACCATCATGAAGAAGTCATCTTTCTGATACAGATGCTTGAGCCCCTCCCAGGAAAGATCAACTAATCGTTTTAGTTGACGACCATTCTGGCCAATTCCTGTAACGACTTCTTCAAACTTTGCGCCCGCTTCGGGCAGGTCGGATTTATCAGAAGTCCACACATTGGCTAACAATCTGATAATCGCCTCTAAATCCTGTACTACTTTTTCGTTTTGATCGCTCATGATAACTCACTATCAAGACTGGCTTAACGCCATGTTTAAAAGAAAATCACCACACACACTCGAGAATCTCATTTTCACGGTTGGTGGTTTGTTGGGCATAAACAAGGTGAGATCGCTTCCGCGGGTAGCCGTTGGTAACGAAGATTGCCCTCGAAAGCCAATTCGTTCGATGTTAGCTGCTACATCGCCGGCAAGGATATTGGCTATTTCACCAATAAGATCGCCCATATCGTCGCTGTCGAAAGGGAGTTCCATTCCAATAAAAGCTTCCGATATTTTAAAAGCTGTTTCTCTGGGTATAGCCAGCATCAAAGAAAAGGTAAGCTCCGGGTTAAAAACGGCAATATTTCCAATAATGCCGTTCAATGGCCCCTCATCACCGGTAAGGGGTATGCTTACTGGTGTTTCCCCACAAATAGAAGCAAACGTGTTAATGACCGATTCTTTTACAATTTCGGTTACCTGTTCCGGGATTACTTCCGCTCTTTTTAGTTCTTCCGTTATCATGATATCGTTCGAATTATGCGTTTAAGATGCTGCTGAAGAAGCTTTTCTTTTCTTCCTCTTCTTCTTCGGTTATGATATTACCAGACTCGTCGAAGTATTTACTTATGGTCTTCGACATTTTATCGGCGGTAAACGGTTTAGTGATGTACTCATTAGCACCGCCCTCATTCAGGGCTTTATCCACTTTCCCCATCGATTTTTCTGCTGTAACCATAATGATGGGAATGTCTGTATGTCCTTTTTCACGGATAGCGCTGGCAAACTCTACTCCTGTCATTTTGGGCATATTCCAATCCACAAACATGATTTGGATGCCTTCATGAAACTTGTTCAGTGCGTCTTCTCCGTCCATTGCTTCTTCGTACTCGAAATCAGCAATCATAATTTGATCCAACGCTCGCTTGACCTGGCTTCTCATTATTTTAGAATCGTCTACAACAAGTGCCTTGATTTTGCTCATTATTACTCCTATTGCTTTAATAAAACTTTTGGCATGGGTTAAATCGGGTGGCCACTGCGTTACCTGTACATGTGTGGCACGATGCGCATTTATTTTCTTAGAATGTCTTATCGGGAATTCTTAAGAATCCTTAAGAATGAGAGCGCTATTTGTAGAAAGAAAAAGGAGAATACCCGGTGTTAGTAATTTTTAACGGGACACTTAAAGCACTATCTATTATTTTATTAGATAGTCAAGAGGGAGCACAAGTAATCTAAAGCCATTTCGTGAGTTCAAACACTTTACATAGCTCCTATTTAGGTTTCATGAACCACTCGCCCCAGAGTGTGTGGGAGCAGACTATATGGTTGCGAGACATCCGTTCAAAAGAGCAAACGGTTGAACGTGCTGGCACCGATTCCCGAAAGGCAACCCAAAAAGCTGAACACCGAAAAGAAATTGAGGTTCAGCAACGATTCTTCGAATTCTCCGAGGATACATCTCCATCTTCTGTACCCGAATCGTTTACTTCCCTGTCTTCCCAGTTTGATATGGTGAGTTCAATACGGGCACAGATTCGTCAGGAGAACGTCTCAAAGTCGATGTATTCCACTCAGAGTTTGTATTGGGACAGTCTGGAAACCCGCAGGGAAAACAGTTATCAGCAACAGGCTCAATTGCACCAGGCATTACCCGGAAAACAACTCAACGTTCGACTCTGACCTATTTTCCACGGCAGTTATTTGCTTAGTGGCAATCGCACCCGAAGCATTCCTCTGTGTTCATTTGTACTGAGAAAGCTGATTTTTCCACCAACATCATGCAATAACTTGGCACTTAACGCCAGTCCTTCTCCTTGTGTGCTTAAGGCTTCCAGATCGGGTTCTTCTTCGGAGAAAAGCACGGTCTCTATCTCCTGACGTTTATTCTTGTTGGTTGGGAACGTAAGTGACAGGCACGCATATCCCAATTGTTTACTGGTCTCAAGCTCAACCTGATCTGTTCTGTAGCAACATTTCAAAGCAAACGTGAGCAGTTTAAACAGAATCAGCTTTGATACATAATAATCCGTACATACATAAATGGGTGCATCTTTCTGGATAAGAGCAACACGGGCACCATTGGCATCTATCTGCTGGCTCACCTCCGAAATCAACCAGTTCAATTCTACGTCCACCGTATCTTCGTCTTCCTTGCTGTCGATTAAAGAAACTTCTTTGTAAATGTTTTGGAGCTGATCAATGATGGTGTTCACCTCCAAAATACCACGTTCTATTTTCTCACGATAATACTGTATCTGATCCACGTCCGGTTTTTCACCAAGCGTTTGTTCGATAAGATCCAGGTAGCCAGAAATAGCGCTGATTGGAGAACGGGCATTGTGCATGTTCTCCTTGATAATATTGTTTTGTAACTGATGAATTTTATTAAGCTTTTTGAATCTTGAAGACTTCGGAACGATCGATTCAAATTTTGTTAACTCACTGGTATGTTCTGATTGAGGAAGTGAGATTTTTGCCAACGCTTCTTGTAGTGCTAGTTCCATAATATGCAGACAGTAAAATGATTCTTTTGTAACCCAGGCATGAGGTTGAACTTGTACCCTTTCGTTCTTTTATCATGCCAACGTTAAGCCAACGGTTTTGCCTAACGCGATACATAATACGGACTTTCAAAACATTAGAAAAAATTAATATTAGAGTTTTTTTACATTTAGGGTTTAGATATTATTTCCGCTTAAACCCAGAAATATCAGCGTTCAAAAAAAGCCCAAAACCCGAAATTCACAATTAATTCACATTATCTTTTTGCTATGCCCTCGTTTTTTGTGCGTAACAAAAGTTTGGTAGAAGCCTCGATCCTTTGTTCTTTCAGTTAGTTCATACATCGAACGCATTAGCGGGCAAAAACAGTTGGCTTACATTGAATATGAAATTACCTACTTCGGCAAGGGAACCAAGCACCTTGGCTTATATTAGCCATGAAATAAGAAATACCTTAAGCACCCTGGAAATACTGGCAGGTGTGTTGCAGTCTCAGCGATCAGAAAATCTAAGCCCCAACCAGCAACAGATTATCCGTACCATAAAAGAGACCTCAGGAAACCTGATTCACCTCCTCGACAACACCTTGCATAAAGAAGCGGAACACCAATCTGCGCCTGACCTCCAGCCGATCCAACTCAGTACCTTACTCTCTTCTATTAACAATCTCTATTCCACATTTGCTGATACGCAATCTGTTTCATTTCATATTGAACAGACGGCAGCTGACCGAGTGATTGATGGTCAAACAAGCAGCCATATCCGGCAAATTCTTCAGAACTTGATTCAAAACGCAATCAAGTTTACCAGTCAGGGAAATGTGTCACTAAAAGTAACCGATAAAGAAAAAGACGTAATACGTTTTGAGGTTATAGATGAAGGGATCGGTATTGCTTCCGAACGACTGCACTCCATGTTTAGCCCTTTTCAACAGGCGGATGAAACCACACAACAGGAGCATGGCGGGTTTGGTTTAGGTCTTTACATTGTAAAGCAACGGGTAGAAGAGCTGGAGGGCAAGATTAAAGCTTCAAGTCAGATTAATAAGGGAACCACCTTCACGGTTGATCTGCCATTACCGTTAAAACCTGTAGCCGTTTCTGATTCCAATCGCATCGATATTCATATACATAATAACGGTACTTCTTCCGAATATCAGAGTGCCACTCATATTCTATTAATTGATGACAATGAAGCTCAAAATGCAGCTTTGTTTGAGTTCTTAAAAGAAAGAGTTGGCGTTTGTGGAATTGCTGAAAACGGCGCTATGGCTGTTCAATACCTGGCTGAGCATCAGGTAGATCTCATTGTTATGGACTTAAATCTGCCCGATCTCTCATGGCAGGAGTTAATTGACAACATACAATCGCTCAGCCCGAGCCCGATTGTGGTATACTCCGGAGAACAGCTCCCCAAACAACAGGCTCTTCAGCTTGAACAAAGGGTTAACAGCGTGATCCGAAAGGGAGCGGGGAGTTATAAACTGATTCTGAAACACATCGAACAACTTAGCAGACAGAGTGCCTGACGCATCAATATTGACATATTCCCATATTACTGCTAACCTTTTCGCATGAGAACTACGATAGATTTACCCGATGAACTCGTTAAAGCTGCCAAGATTAAAGCTATTGAAGAAGGAATATCTCTAAAACAGTTATTTATTCGCAGTCTCGAACGCGAGTTAAGCAACACATCTGCTGGTACTTTTGCCGGGAAGGACAATCCCGCTGGCCGCCCCTGGGAACAACTTCGGGGAAAAGGAACAACAACCGGTTTAAAAGCGGCAACATCGGGATTTGAAGATCCAAACGAAGACCGCTCATGATTGTACTCGATACCCACGTTTGGCTTTGGTGGTTGCTTGGTGAAGGTTCATTGTCTGATGAAGAACGTTTGATGCTTAACCAGCATGCAGAGCGCGGCGAAATTGCAATCTCTATGGCCAGTGTGTGGGAAGTTGAATCCTTAACTCATGCAGGTAAGATCGACCTCCAGCCCGACTTAACGTCCTGGCTGAAACAGGCCACCCAACCTGAAGTATGCTCTGTATTACCGATTACGCAGGAAATCATTCTTAAGCAGCAAGAGCTCCCCCCTTCTTTTCCAAATGATCCGGCTGACCGGCTCATTGTTGCCACCGCCTTGTTCCATAATAGCCCGATAGCAACCAAAGACCATCGTTTGCTGGAACTGGGGTTTTAATCCCGCTTTTTTGTGAATCTCCTCAATCGGGCGAAGGTAACCCGTTGAATCATCGTCTAACCTCCTGAACCCAAATAAGTAAGGAGAACAACAATGAATAATCTATTAAAGAGAAGTTTGTTTGTTGCAGTAGGTGTATTACTTACCACATCGGTATTGGCACAACCTGCTATGCAAAGAGGTAATCAGCAAGGTCGACAGGGAGAACGTGGACCAATGGCCATGTTGGAACGTATCCCCGACTTAACCGATCAGCAAAAGGAAGATATCAAAGCCATCATGCTGGTCGGACAAAAAGAGCACCTTCCTATCCGGAATACATTGGCTGAGAAGCGGGCTGCACTGCGCTCATTAAACACGTCTGATAATTATGATGAGGCACAGGCCAATGCATTAATAGAAGAAATCAAAGAACTTGAAGGCCAACAGATGAAAAACCGGATGGAACAGCATCAGCAAATCCGGGCGCTCCTGACGGAAGATCAGCAAGTCGTCTTTGATACGATCACTTCCCGCCAAAAAAGAGCCCGGCGGGGCAAAGCAGGAAAGAGGGGATAACCTTCTCCTTTTAAAAAGCCTCTGTATGGAGGCTTTTTTTGTTCCCTGGCTCATCTCTAACTCTTTCAAACTTTGTGTACCTTCTGTAGATCAAAATCTTAGATACAGACTACAGTGAGCGACAATAAAATCATTTTTTCCATGGTTGGGGTTAGCAAGGTGTATAAACCCAACAAAACGGTACTTAAGAATATTTACTTATCCTTTTTTTACGGTGCAAAAATCGGTGTTTTGGGGTTAAATGGAGCCGGTAAATCAACCTTACTTAAGATTATAGCCGGGGAAGACACCAATTATCTGGGCGAAATCAGCGCACAAAAAGGAATCACGTTTGGCTACCTGCCCCAGGAACCCATCCTGGATGAAGAGAAAACGGTAAAAGAGATTGTAGAAGAAGGAGTACAGGAGACCGTTGACTTACTCAAAGAATACGAGGAAGTAAACGCTGCTTTCTCAGATCCTGACGCAGATTTTGAAGCACTGATTGAAAAACAGGCCAAGTTACAGGACAGAATCGACCGGGTCGGTGCCTGGGATCTGGATGCGAAATTGAATCAGGCCATGGATGCTTTACGTTGTCCCCCGGGCGATACTTCTGTTCGTGTGCTTTCGGGTGGGGAGCGGAGACGAGTGGCATTATGCCGGCTATTGCTTAAAAAGCCGGATGTACTCTTACTCGATGAGCCTACCAACCACCTGGATGCAGAATCGGTGGGATGGCTGGAACAACATCTCGCAAGGTATGAGGGTACCGTTATTGCCGTTACGCACGATCGTTACTTCCTCGATAATGTTGCAGGATGGATTTTAGAGTTGGACCGGGGAGAAGGCATTCCGTTTGAAGGCAATTATACGTCATGGCTGGAACAAAAATCCGAACGCCTGGCCCAGGAAGAGAAGCAGGAAAGCAAGCGTCAGAAAACGTTAAAACAGGAACTGGAGTGGATACAGCAAAACCCAAAAGGCAGGCGGGCAAAAAGTAAAGCACGTATTAATGCATACGAGCAACTTCTTTCGGAGGAGAATGAAAAACGCCGAGACGACATGGAGATTTCCATCCCTGCCGGCCCCCGTTTAGGTTCCAATGTGATAGACGCGAACGGTTTATCTAAGGGCTTTAACGATCGTTTATTAATTGATCAGCTGGACTTTAAACTACCCCCCGGTGGTATTGTAGGAGTTATTGGCGCAAATGGAGCGGGTAAATCTACCCTGTTCCGGATGATTATCGGAGAGGAACAACCCGATAGTGGCGAACTTCAATTGGGAGAGACCGTTAAACTGGGGTACATCGACCAAAACCGTCCGCTCGATCCGGATAAAAACATTTGGGAAGAAATTTCCGACGGACATGATATTCTGAAACTGGGTAATCGCGAAGTCAACTCCAGGGCTTACGTAGCTCGTTTTAACTTCAGTGGAAGTGATCAGCAAAAAAAGGTGACCGAGCTTTCAGGTGGGGAGCGAAACCGTGTGCATCTTGCTAAAATATTGAAAGAAGGCGCCAATGTGCTGTTATTAGATGAACCTACAAACGATTTAGATGTAAATACCTTGCGCGCCCTCGAAGAGGCCCTGCTTGATTTTGCCGGATGTGCTGTCATTATCTCTCACGACCGGTGGTTCCTCGATCGTATTGCAACTCATATTCTGGCTTTTGAGGGTAACAGCGAAGTGTATTGGTTTGAAGGTAACTATGCAGAGTATGAAGAAAACCGTAAGCAACGCCTTGGTATAACAGACGACCAGCCACACCGCATTCAATACAAAAAGCTTATGCGGGAATAGCGGTTTTTGGCATGAGTTCTTCAAAAGAAAATGCCAGCTCAAACGTACCGTCGGTATGGAAGGAATAAGATGCTTCCAGCTGCCTGAGCAACGTATGCATGATTTCCAAACCAAGCGTTTTATTAGCCAGTGCCGCGTCTAAATCAAAGCCGCTGCCTGAGTCTTTGTATAGCACCGATATGCGTCGATCCGTCTGCTGCATTTCTATCGTGACGGCACACTGATTATTAGTCATCGCATATTTAGCCGAATTTGTAAGTAGCTCATTGAGCAATAAGGCCAGTGGAATAGCATGGTTCATACTCAGGTATTTCACCCGGATATCCAGGTTTTTAATGATCGTATGCTTCTCATTTACAAAGTTCTCGACCACCAAATCGATCAACTTCTCATAATACTGTTTCAGATCAATCTGGGAAAAGTCTTCGGCCTGGTACAAAAGCTCGTGCACCGCTGCAATGGAACGGATCCTGCTTTGAGACTCCCGCAGGCTTTCTTTGACAATCGCCTCTTTCGATTTAAAAATCTGGAGATGCAGTAACCCCGAAACAATAGAAAGGTTATTCTTTACCCGGTGATGAATTTCCTGGAGTAGCGTTTCTTTCTCTTTTAGTGAATTCTGAATACGTGCGTTGCTCATTTCCAGCGATTGCCTTGCCGTTATGGCTTCGTGCACATCTGTGGCTAACCCTACCCAAACCAGGATTTGTCCGTCATCGTCCAGGTGAGGGCTGGTAATGACATTAAACCATCGGTATTCCCCGTCTTTATTTCGAAGCCTGTGCGTATTCTCAAATGCTGTTTTCTGCTCTTTTGAAGCATAGTACTTTATCGCAAGTTCTTCGAAATCGTCGGGGTGGATAAAACCCAGCCATTTATCATTGGTCAGATTTTCGAACGTCTCCCCAAAATAATCCAGCCCGCTTTTATTCATATACGTTAAGGAATTCGACGATTCAGCCGTCCACAGAATATGAGGCAGAGTTTCGGCTAAAAAACGATACTGTTCTTCACTTCTCTTAATCTCAAACTGTGCTTCTTTTATAGATGTGATATCATGATGTGAACCTGAAAGAAAAGCCACGCTTCCATCGGGATTGCGTTTAGAGACCCTTGCCCGATCTGCAACCCAATGATAAGTTCCATTTTTACCACGTAGACGGATTTCAATATCAAATCCGTCTTTTTTACCTGCCAGGATGTCCTCCATTTCCTGTTTAGGTAAATGTGCATCCTCTGGGTGCAAAATGTTAAAAAAGAACCCGGTGTTGTCGCCTCCCGCGTCTTCAGGTTCATACCCGAGAATATTAAACCACATGTCGTTGAAGTACGATTTTCCTGTGTTCATTTCCAGATCCCAGAGTCCCACCTTTCCCCCTTTTACTGCCACATCGGTCTTGGCCTTTACTTCAAAAATTTCTTCCTGCAGCTTCACACGTTCTGTGACATCTGCAACCGTACCTTCAACTTTTGTAACCCTTTGGTCTTCAATAATCGGGTTGGCAATAATATGAATAACCTTCTCGTGACCACCGGGTATGGTGATCATGAAATCTTCTTCGAAGGGAATAGCATCATTAACTGTACCTTCAAAGAAAGCAGAAAACCGTGCTCTTTCTCCTTCAGAGTACAGTTTTTTTACCTCATGTGGTGGGGGTACCTGTACATCGGGTTCAAATCCATGCATCCTGAAGCATTCCTTTGTCCAGTTCCATCGGCTATCCCCTACATCATACGACCATCCTGCTATTCTGGCGGTCTGTTCCACTTCTTCCAGCCAGCGATTGCTCTCTTCAAGTGCATTCTGAACACGCATTTCGCCGGTAATATCCTGCACAATTCCTCGAATAAGTACGTCGTCAGCATCCTGTGCATCTAACAGACCTACCGTTCTTAAATGCTTCACCCTTCCGTCTTTCAGGGTTATGTCGTATTCGATATCAAACGGACGATTCTTGTCTGCACACTCTTTGAATTTCTGATCGAACTCACCTAAAACTTCCGCAGTCAGATACAATGCTTGTTCATCTATGGATGGCATACCGAGGGTTGAATCCAGCTCATAAATATCAAAGATACCCTGAGACCAGTTCACCATGCCGTTAGTCAGGCTGTACTGGAAAACCCCTGTTTTAGCAATTTTAAGAGCGTCTCTGAAGTTAGACAGATCCTGAATAATATCGGTTTCGGGTGATGAGGTTACAGAAGCTGCATTTCCCAGCATAAACCGATACTCATTTCCATCAGAATCCGTGAATGTAGAACACGAAATGGTCAGGGATACAAACTCCCCATTTTTTTGGCTGATCACCCATTTTTTGAACTCAATGTGCTTTTTTGTGAGCAGTTGTTTGAGGTCGTCAAGCGTATTTGAGTCGGCATGGAGCACAATCAACGACGAATCTTCAAGCTCATCCTTGCTATACCCACACAGCGTGCAGAAAGCCGGATTCGAGAAGACAATCTGGGCATGCTGATCCCAAACCAGGCAGGGTATAAGAGTATGCTCCGTAAAAACTGATCCTATGTAACTTTCCACATTGTGAAGCAACATAGCTGAAACCTATCGACGTTATGTTAAGCCGAGCTTAACGATCGGCTGGGATAATGTGCACAATCATGGGTAAGTGATCAGCTATACGCTCCATAGTATCAGGTGAAAACACGTACACCGGTTTCACCGACTCCGGAATCACTTCCCTGTTCATATTTGTATTTGGTAAAATATGATCTATCCTCCAAAAAGCCGAATCGGCCGGATGAGAATAAACCTGCGTGTTTTTTAACCGATCAACAAATTGTACCGTTTCCGTGTCTTCCCCTAAAAATGTCATGAATTCCGGGCTGTCCGGTACTGCATTAAAATCGCCTACTGCAAGCAAGTTGACTTCCGGATTTAAATGGGTCAACCTGTTATAATGGGCTCTTAACACATTAATCTGACCTCTTCTCCACTCCTGGTTGCGCTCTCCCCGGCCCGCCTTTAAATGGACACCGGTAAGATTAAACTCATATTCCGGATTCACCATCACATCTACCGACCACATTCTGTTATTTATGAATGTTTGGGATTCCGGATTCCCCTCGTCATCCTTTTGGCCCACAATTGGGGTATTTGAGGTAGCAAAACTATAGAACATACCTAATGGTATTCGACTCATAATCACCACATTCATATACCAGTCATTACTCTCATGACCAGCAAATACCTGGTAGCCTAATTCCGGCCAATATTCTTCTGCCAGTTGCTGGGCATAACTATCGCTTTCAAACTCCTGAAAGACGACGATGTCGGCATTAATGGATTTGATAGCCTGAGCCAGCAGTTGCCTGCGCTCTTCCATATTACCACCTCGCTCATCCTCCCTCCGATTGCCTATATATGGGTTATCGAAATCATCCACGAAGTGCTCTACATTCCAACTCAAGACCTTTACTGTATCCATTTGAGCAGCATCGTACCATGGTGGTGTGGCCAAAGCGGAAGAAAACGTGTCTTTGTATGCTGGTTGTTGCTGAGGTGCGGAGCAGGCCTGTAAAAGAATAAAAGCTAAAGCGAAAAGAGAAAATCGAATCATTTTTGATGGTAAATCTACGTACTTAATGTTACCCAACCATAAACTAGGGAAAGGTATTAACCGGTTTATCCGTCATCTCAAAGACGAGCTCTCCACCAGCCATCACTTCTTCATGCGTGATGTATGTGCGCTCCAGCCGCTTCCCATTTAGGCTAATGCTGGCAACGTACACCTGTTCAGGACTCCAGTTCTGTGCCACTATGCTGAACTGTTTACCTTCTTCCAATTCGATAATAGCCGATTGAACTGCGGGAGAACCTAACTGATAGCGCCCATTGGCCGGGTTCATAGGATAAAACCCAAGTGCTGAAAATACATACCATGCACTCATTTGTCCTACATCCTCATTTCCGCTTAATCCATCGGGTTTATCGGTGTACAGACTATCCATGATGGTGCGCGACCAATATTGCGTTTTCCATGGCTGACTGGTAAAGTTGTACATGTATACAATGTGATGACTGGGTTCATTGCCGTGTGCGTACTGGCCAATCATCCCTGAGATATCGGGGGAAGCATTCTCGCCCACAATGATCGAACTTACTATGAATAAAGAATCCAGTTTGGTTATAAACCGCTCTTCTCCTCCAAAAGCCTCTATCAATTCCGGTACCTGGTGAGGAACATACCAGTTATGCTGCCAGGCTGTTCCTTCCGTATAATCATGGTGTGTACGATGACTGGCAAAGAAAGGATCAAAGGATTCGGCAAAGGCTCCATCCGAATTTTTTCCGCGCATAAACCCGGTGGTTGAATCGAATACATTAGCCCAATACCCTGCCCGTTTCATGAACAGATCATACTCTTCGGTCTTGCCCATTTCTTGTGCCATCTGTGCGATACACCAGTCATCAAAGGCATATTCCAGGGTTATAGTAACCGATTCCCATTCTTTGTCGGAAGGCAGGTAGCCATATTCCCGATAATGATGAGTTCCCCTGATGTTTTGCATGGCTGAAGCTTTAATCGCTTCATACGCGAGTTCGGTATCGTAATCCCGAAATCCTTTCAGATACGCATCCACAATAACCGGTACCGCGTGATACCCCGTCATGGTATTGGTTTCATTACCCACCAGCTCCCAAACCGGTAGCAGCCCCGTTTCCTGGTAAAAACCAAGCATCGATGTTATCATCCCATTCACCCGATCGGGATTTGTAATGGTAAGTAATGGATGCTGGGCTCTGTATGTGTCCCATAAGGAGTAGATCGTAGTCCGGTCGTACGTTTCTTTTTCATAGGTCTTACCATCTCCTCCCCGAAATTTCCCATCCGCATCCGTGAATTGCTGGGGAGCCTGTTTGGTATGATAGAGGGCCGTATAAAACGCCCGCTTTGTTTCGTCAGGAGCTTCAATTTTGAATGGTTCTAACTCCTGGAACCAGGCAAACTCTGTTTTCATCCTCGTGATATCGAAATCATAACCTGGCAAGGTTTTTACATTGGCTTTTGCCCCTTCAACGCTCACTCCGGAAATGGCAATCTTTACATGCAGTTCTTTTTGGTCACCGGGAAAGTGAAGTAACCCACTTACATCCGTTCCTGTATATTGATCGGGGTCTGTTTCAGACAAGATCGAATCCTGCCACGCTTCTTTTAATTCAAAGGGTTCTGAAAAGCGAATAACGAAGTATATCCGTTGGTCATTAGCCCAGCCACTGCTTAACCTTGAACCCGTCAGCGTACGGTCGTCCTCCACGGTTAGTGAACTGTAGGTCGACCAATCCCAATTCAAGTCATACCCTAAATCCAGTATAAGATTCCGATCCGAAGCTTCGGGATACGTGAAACGATATAAAGCCACCCGTTCAGATACGGTCATTTCAGCTTTTATATCTTCATCCAGTAATAGCACGCTATAATAACCGGGAGATGCTTTTTCAAATTCATGGCTGAACCCGGATGTATATGCCCTGCTCCGTCCTTCTTTCGGAGTGGCATAGATCTCCGTTTTTTGCACGACAGGCATAATTAAGATGTCGTTCAGATCACACGCACCTGTTCCTGATAGGTGAGTTTGTGTGAAGCCGGTTATCAGGGAATCAGAATAGTGGTAACCGGAACACCAGTCCCATCCGCCACGCCCGTTAATGGGCCCTGCCTGAACCATCCCAAAAGGATAGGTTGCGGAGGGATGAGTATGACCGTGTGCATCGGTTCCGATAAACGGATCTACAAAGTCAACGGGATTATCAGGGAGGGCACAATTCGTTAATAACAATGCCAGGAGGGCGACAAAGAGCCTATGAATGTTCATAATAAGGATGCTAACTAAAAGTTAATGACAGGTCATCTTACTTCAAGCCGGCAATAAACTCAATCACCTGTGCAATTGCACGTCCCCGATGGGATATTTCATTTTTTAACTCTGCGGGTAGTTCGGCAAATGTCTTTGTATACCCATGCGGTATAAAAACAGGATCGTAACCAAAACCGCCTTTTCCCGCTTCTTCCGTACTGATCTCCCCACGTACAATTCCTTCAAAGGTGTGGATGTGACCGTCTATAGAAAGTGCCATCACGCTACGGAATTGAGCGTTCCGATTTGTGGTGTTATCCAGTTCCGACAAGAGTTTTTGCACGTTACTTTGGTAGGTAGCGCCGGGGCCGGAATACCGGGCGGAATACACTCCGGGAGCCCCACCCAGAGCCTCCACTTCCAAACCGGTATCGTCCGAAAGGCTGGGTAATCCAAGAGCAGCGGCGACATAGTTACACTTTTTGATTGCATTGCCCTCAAGAGTGGGTGCATCTTCTTCCACATCTTCAAGCTGTGGATAGTCCAGAGCAGACGTAACGGTGACACCAAGGTGATGCAATAGCTGCTGCATTTCAACCACCTTGTTTTTGTTGCGGGTAGCCAAAACCAGTTGTTTAATCATCAGAGTCTTTTTTTCGGGGGAAAAGAGCATAAAACAAATTGATACTGCTTCCCAATGTGAGCATACCATTTAATGCGATAAAAACGACATCTCCCTGAAGTATGGAGTAGACCGTGAGTAATAAGCTGGAGCTGGTATACATGATGATAAACGCCATGTTCATAGCCGCCTTACCCGTTTTTATCGTGTCCATAGTTTGTGGTATCCATGCAGCAACAAGGATTCCAAAACCAACCCATCCAAGCAGTTCAACTCCTGTCATACGTCCTGGGTTAATTCAGTGAGTAGTTGCTGTACTTCATCCCGTTCCAGTCTTGGTCCGTACTGCGCCACAACCCGGGATGACGCCTTACTTGCTAAACGGCCTGAGGCAGCATAGCCCAGATTATTGGTGATTCCGTACAGAAAAGCGCCGGCAAACATATCCCCGGCTCCAAGGGAATCGACTACGTTCACAGAATAAGGCTCGATATCAATGTAGGTTTCTCCATCGAAAATGATCGCTCCGTTTTTGCCCTGGGTAATTGCAAAATGATGCGCAACCTCTTTCAAGGCCTCACGGGCTTCAGCTAAGGTATCTTTTCCGGTGAAGCTCATGGCTTCTTCCTCGTTACAAAACAACAAATTAACAGGAGTAGAAAGCAATTCTTCGAATTTGGGCTTAAATGCACCAACGATAGCAGGATCTGACAGGGTAAGTGAGGTCTTAACCCCGGCACGTTCGGCTATGTCCTTTACTGTTTTCAACGCCTCAAAACCGGTCGGCGAAGTAACAGGATAGCCTTCAAGGTATACGTATTCCGCAGCTTTAATTGCCTCTTCATTCACTTCCTTTGTGGAAAGACCTGTGGTTATACCCAGAAAGGTATTCATGGTTCGCTCGGCATCCTCTGTGGCCATAACCAGGCATTTACCGGTAATGCCCTGCTCACGTTCGATTTTATCCAGGTTTGTCGCTACCCCTGCTTCGCTCATGTCGCGCATGTAAAAATCTCCGTACTCATCATTGGCAACTTTGCACGAATAGTAGGCCGTACCACCAAATTGAGCAACCGCAATAATGGAATTTGCTCCGGACCCCCCCGATTTTCTCAGAATGTGTTTGTCCGAAATAGCTTCTATTAAACGAAATTGGGTTTCTTCGTCCACGAGGGTCATCACCCCTTTCTGGATGTTATGTTCGTTGATAAAATCATCGGTGGCTTTTAGTTCCAAATCGACTAAAGCATTACCAATACCATATACATTATACGTCTTACTCATTCGGGTAGCTGCTCCTTAAAGAATAGTTTACGTTGTTGAGAATCAAATTTGTTAACGTATGGTAAATTAGAAATGATTTTAGAATCATTCCGTATTTAAAAGCACAATTTGCTTATTCATGTTATGCATCCATTCCATCGGTACTTAAAGCAAAAACTGGCTGACCCCTTACCTGGTGCTGAAGCTCAGTTTAAGATGGCGCCACGACCAAAGCATCCTGCATCACCAACACGATCGTACACCCCGACAAATTCCAACTACAGGAACAGTAGCGTTCTGGTTCCCATCCTGGATGCAGGAGAAGAACTGGAGATTGTATTTACGCTGCGCACCTCAAATATTAAACATGGGGGACAAATCAGCTTTCCCGGTGGGGGCAAAGAGGGAAATGAAACAATTGATGAAACCGCGTTGAGAGAGGCCCGTGAGGAGACCGGAATCCAGCCGGAAGATGTACGTATCGCAGGTCATCTTTCCGATTTGTTTGTTAACCATTCCGATAATATGGTTACACCCGTGGTCGGGTTTTTAAACACTCAGCCAACGTTTGTGCCCAATCCAAACGAAGTGGACGAGATTTTCACGATCCCAATTTCACAATTGCTGGACGAAGAACACCAGGTATTGGAGGAATGGGACTTACGGGATACCGTTTACGAGGTACCGTTCTGGAATATCCATCGGGTTCCTTTGTGGGGGGCAACAGCCATGATGCTGGCCGAGTTAATGCAGCTCTACGAAGGGTATTTATCAGTCACAGAGTAATTCACAGGTTTCTTTCCCCAGTTGCATACCTAAAGCAACTCCCATTCCACTTAACCCAACCGCAGCCACAACCTGCTCGCTTACCCTGGATAAGAAGGGTTCTTTCGTAGGGGTATACCCCATAATACCCGACCACTCCATTTCAATTTCCCAGCCTTCTTCGAGTTCAAGCATTTCGTTTGCAAAGTCAATCAAATGCTTTTTTATAGAGGGATTAACACCAAATGCTGTAGTCGTTTCTCCTTCCTCGTCCACATTCCGGGCACCTCCCAACAAGATCTGATCGGATCCGATATTACGAAAGTAGATGTACCCGCGATCATAGTGGAACGTACCTTTCCATTTCATAACCTCGAGGGGACGCGTTACAAATACATATCCCCGGCCTGGCACAATCCGGCTGTTCGGTAATACCGTTTTTGTGAATGCATTTGTGCATACCGCACACTGATGATAACGGATATGCAGGTTTTGGTTTGTCGTCAGTTCATTAGCAGAAAGCTCAAGATGGTTGATTTCATTACCCCAAAGAAAATCAACGCCTGCTTTCTGGCATTGGGAATGCAGTGTCCTCATCATCTTCCCGGTATGAATGGCACCCTCTAACCGATTCATAATTACTTTTTTGCCGAAAAACGTGTCGTTCGAAAATGTAGCGCGGGCTCCAACGTCTTCTTTAATCCAGGCATTAAACCTGTCTACATGTTCAAATGCACATCGAAATCCATCTTCATCCCGGAAAATCTCTATACCTCCAACGGGCTGGTAGCCGATTGCCTGATCGGACAGGGTTTCCCTAAGCAGTTGCAACCCTTTATATCTTCGGGCGATTCGTTTTCGAAGTACGTCCTCTTCTTCTGTTTCCAGGTCAGCTTCAAGTTCCGTAATCGAGCCGATACAGGTAAAACCCGCATTTCTGGTACTTGCTCCAAATGGTGCAAAAGAACGCTCAATCACCAATACACGAGCTGCAGGATTGAGCTGTTTATAGAAAAGCGCGGCAGACTGACCTACTAAACCAGCTCCGATAACGACTAAATCATAGGGGGAGCGAAAGTGAACCTGTTCCCAATAGGAAGGTTCGTATCTAGTCTCCATTATTCAACGCGATTGAAGCCATAATAGGTATCGTGCTTTTAAAAAAGGCTTCGTCTACGTTGTATTTAGG
The DNA here is from genome assembly GCA_039819115.1 of Bacteroidota bacterium. Classification (GTDB taxonomy): domain Bacteria; phylum Bacteroidota; class Rhodothermia; order Balneolales; family Balneolaceae; genus JBCBST01. The sequence goes on along the minus strand of JBCBST010000009.1, from coordinate 23,343 downwards.
ATGGTGCCATGGATAGAAGGAATCGGCTTCTTTGCTGGCAGTGCCTGCAAAAAAGAATGTACCCGGAAAAACTTGTTGGTAAAACGCGAAATCTTCGCCTGCCATAATAGGACGCTCCATTCGTTGCACCATATCTGCACCTAATACTTCACCGGCTGCTTTTATCAAGCGCTCCGTTTCCAATTCGGCATTACGTACGACGGGGTAACCTCTGTTAATTTTGAGATTATAGCTACCCCCACATGCAGTTGCAATGCCTTTTACAATTTCTTCCAAACGCGCATGAACCAACTCTGCAGTTGCTGTTGAAAGTGTGCGAATGGTTCCTAGCATATAAGCCGACTCAGGAATAATATTATGTGCTGTACCTGCTTCAATCTTACCGATGGTAACAACAACAGCCTCGGTGGGATCAACGCTTCGACTTGAGATCGTTTGTACCGCAGAGATAAACTGTCCCGCCATAACGATGGGATCAACCGTTTCGTGAGGCTTGGCAGCATGACCACCTTTTCCTATTAACTCCAGTTCAAATTCGTCGGGAGCTCCCATTATAGGACCGGATTTTACCGCAATACTACCTACCGGATGCATCGGTGAAGTGTGAAGCCCAAATACGGAATCAATACCCAATTCCTGCAATATTCCTGTTTCGCATAGTAATTTGGCCCCGCCTGGTAATTTCTCCTCACCGGGTTGAAAGATAAAAACCACGGTGCCCGGAACTTCTGATCTTAACTCGCTCAACACGCGGGCTACCCCAAGTAGATTTGCCGTATGTGCGTCATGCCCGCAACAGTGAGCCGCCCCTTTATGTTTGGAAAAAAACGCCTGCTTATGTTCGCCTGCCTCATCCATAGGTAAGGCGTCAATATCAGCTCTTAAAGCAATAACCCGCTCGGAGGATATCCCTCCTTTCAGGATACCAACGCAACCCGTTTCCAGGGGCTGATGTACTTCAATACCCAGTTCTTTCAGCTTTGATATGATGAACGCGGTCGTTTCGTATTCTTTGTAGCTTACCTCCGGGTTTTGATGGAGATGACGACGGATTTCAACAATTTCGGGGTATAGTTCTTCAGCTCTTGCTTTAAGCTTTGATATAGAAGTCATGGAGTGCTTTTTGAGGAAAGTAAGGAATAATTCTAATCTGTAACTTATCGAATCTTCGTGCGTAGTGCACGCAAACTCACCGTATCTGTTATGAGAAAAGCATCTTGGGAAATTATTATAGCCGGCTTCCTCTTCGTAGGCCTCGGCATTTATTTGTTAGAACGTAACGCATCAAAAAACGATGACGATAACGAAGTTACCGTGGCCGTATCCGTTCTATCGAACAAAGACAAAGAAAAGTCCAGATCAACAACGGTTATCCAGCTTAGCGAGCTTTCGGCACTGAATGAGCTTGAACGTCTCGAATCCCTCAAGAAACTTAAAGAACTTGAAAAACTGGAAGCGCTTGAATCACTCGAAGAGCTGGCTGTACTCGAAGAGATCTTTCCTGAGGAGGTACAAATAAAGTTGGAGCGGGAATTCGAGGAGTTAGCTAAACAACTAAGCGAACAGAATATCAATATCAGCATCGACAACAATCAGCTGGCAATTGTTGTGGATCACGAATATAAAACGGAAGAAGGTGAATGGAGTGCTTCTTCACCAGGTGTATATAGCTACGTTAAAAAATTCGATGCCAGTAAGCTGGACGACATCACAGTTGATATCATGTCTGGTTCTATTGAGGTTATGGGCACAAATTCCGATACCGGTGTTTTGACCATTGAAGCATCAGGAAAAGTAGCATCCGTAAATGATTTAAAAGAAGTGGCTGTACCGTCGATCTCTGTTTCTGACGACGCATTTGTGGTAAAACTAGACGCTCCTCAAAAGCATAACCAGTCAAGCAATATTCAATTTCATGTTAAACTCCAGGTTCCCAAAAAACTGGCCGATGTTCTCGCTAAAACGGCCGGAGGTCATATTGAAGTGAATGATGTTGCGGCAGATTTAGTCATTTCCACCAACGGCGGACATATCACAATTAATAAATCAGAGGGTGATGTAACGGCGAAAACAAATGGAGGACATATCTCAGCCGAGCAAATGTATGGCGATCTTGAACTGATTACCTCAGGTGGGCACATTTCTTTAATAAAGAATAAAGGAGATGCCTTCCTTAAAACGAGTGGGGGTAATATTGAGGCTGTTAAAATTGAGGGCGAAGTTACTGCAGAAACAGGAGGTGGCAACGTAGATGTTGAAATCACCAGGCTGAGCGACGATGTAACTGCAAAAACAGGCGCCGGGTCCGTTGTGATAAAGATTCCTTCTAACTCGAATGTTGACATCGATGCAAAGGGAACCTCCGTAGAGGTAGATGGTAATTTTAAGTATAAAGGAACGGTATCCAAGAAAAGCGCTAATATCCAGGTTGGAAGTGGAGGAGATCAAATTACAGCCTCATCAGGATATGGAAACGTCAAAATTCTTCGAAAAAACTGATCCTATTGAGCACCGTCTTACTAAAGACGGTTCTTCTACCCTTTTCTCCCACCAATTCAATCAACATTATCATAACCCCAATGGAGCACTTTCCGAAAGTCTCCATGTGTTTTTTGAATACCAAGGACTGATTGAAGCTCTGCAAAGCAGCGAAACCATCCGTATTCTTGAAATCGGCTTTGGTACTGGGCTGAACCTTGCCATACTTGCCGATCTATTAACACAACTGGAAACCCCGCCTGAGGTTCAGTTCTACTCCATTGAAGCTTTTCCAATTTCGGCGGAAGTTGCCTCTTCTCTTTCCTTTTCAGATCTCAGCAACCAGACCCTTGTCTCTGACCTTGTTTCCATTTTTGGAAGTGTGCATTCCGGTTGGAACATATCCCATCCCTTTCAAGACGTACCCATCACGTTACACCTATTTGTAGGCGCGTTTGAGAAGGCTGTTCTTCCTCAGCAGTTTTTCGATTTCATATTTCATGACCCTTTTTCTCCTGAAGTAAACGGTGAATTGTGGACGCCAGAGGTATTTAAGACCCTGAAACAAAGCTCAAAGCCGGGAGCCCGTTTGGCCACTTACTGTGCAGCATCGAAAGCACGTTCGGCTATTGCGGCAGCCGGGTGGTATGTAGCCAGAGCACCCGGTGCATTAGGAAAGAGAGAGATGACCCTGGCATCGCTATCCGAAGACCGGTTGGCAGGATTCAAACGAGTGAATGAACGTCGCCTTATCGAGCGGTTAGAACAAGGGGAATTCGATGGCTAGCGGAACCCATGTCCCGCCAGCCGAAAACGACAACTTACGATAATGTGATGTAGCGTATATGTTCTATTCCATCCAATGTCTTGATGGATTCCAGCTCTGTGTCTGTCAGTTTTCTGTCAACGGAAACTGCAGTAATTGCTTTTGATCCTTTTTCGGAACGGCCAAGACTTAAAGCTGCAATGTTAATGTCCATTCCTGCTAAAGCGCTACTCATAGATGCCAACATGCCTGGTTTATCGGTGTTTTGATACAAAATGATATCGCCTTCCAATCGTAGTTCCAGTCCATAGTGTTCGACGCCCACAATACGATAATCACTTTCACCAAAAACAGAGGCAGATATACTGGTATACTCCGCTCCCTTAGGCAGTTTTATCGTGATTAAGTCGCTATACATTTTATGGGTAGGGGCGATGACTTCACGTATTTCAAAACCGCGCTGGTCTGCATATACACGGGCATTAATCAGGTTTACCGATTCATCCACGTATTCAGACAACATGCCCTTCAATATTCCGTCGGTAAGTACGTCGGCAAACTTGGTGCCGGGACCGCTATACTCGAACTCAAACTGATTCGCGTGATCCGGGGTTAACTGAACCGCCAGCTGTCCTAACTTCTCTGCTAACTCTAAGTAGGGCTGAACTTCTTTATTGGCGATTAACGCGATGGATTTTCCATTCAGGCTGCCTTTGTAGTTCTTATTCTCCAGTGCATCAGCCATTTGAGCAGCTATCTGCTCGGCTACTTTTTCCTGAGCTTCTTCGGTTGAAGCTCCGAGATGAGGTGTGGAAATCACGCCGGGATGCTCCAGCACCGTGTAGATCTCTTCTGATGGCGGCTCCTGGGTGTACACATCTAAAGCAACTCCGCCAACGATGCCCTGGTCGAGCAATGCAGGCAGATCGGCCTCTTCGTAAATACCACCACGGGCGCAGTTCACCAGGCGAATTCCTTTCTTCAGCTTACCGGCATTTTTCAAAGAAACAATACCTTTGGTTTTTTCTGTGAGGGGGGTGTGCACCGTTAAAAAATCTGAGGTTCCCAACACCTCATCAAGCTCTACCAGACGAATCCCCAGGTTTTGAGCATGCTCATGAGTGGCAAAAGGGTCATATGCAATGACGTCCATTCCAAATACCTGCATTCGTGCGGCCACTTCCGAACCGATTTTACCAATACCGATAATTCCCAGCGTTTTGCTATGAACCTCTGTTCCCATAAATGTTTTGCGATCCCATCCACCCGATTTAACTTTCGCAACAGCTGTGGGAATATTTCTTGCCAGTGCAATGATAAGTCCGCAGGTATGTTCGGCTGTGGAAATCGTGTTTCCATCCGGCGTGTTCATCACTAATACCCCTTTGGCCGTGGAAGCTGCGATATCGATATTATCTACTCCTACTCCGGCTCTTCCCACAACTTTCATGTTGGATGCTTTTTCGAGCAAGCCCGGTGTTACTTTTGTAGCCGATCGGACTACCATGCCGTCATATTCTCCAACACGGTTTAACAGCTCTTCTTCCGTTAATTTACCGGGTTGGTCTGCCTGTATACCCCGGTCCGCAAAGATTTGAGCGCAAACGGGATCAACGTTATCTAACAATAAAATTTTAAATGACATAGCTTAAGTGAGTGAATGAGTGAGTTCGGTTAATGATTAGTCTTCGATAAACTCTGTGATGAGTTCCCTGATCTCCGGAATCCCCTTTTTAGATGACGATGAATATCCTAAAATGGGAACTTCAATATTCATATTGAACAAAACCTGCTTTACCTGTTTTCGGGACTGCGCAAGTTTATTGGATGACAGCTTATCGGCTTTGGATTGAAGGATGCAAAACGGTTTTTCATGTTCTGCCATCCAGTAAAAGAAATCCTCATCCAGGGCTGTAGGTTTGTGCCTCGCATCAATAACATGGAGGATAAGACGCAAGGATGAACGATGTAGTAAATACTCCCGGATGTTTTTACCCCATCGCTCACGTTCCTTGATAGGTACTTTCGCATATCCATACCCGGGTAAGTCAACAAAATACAGGTGTTCTCCCACGCTGTAATAATTCATTTGTTGGGTTTTGCCCGGAACATTTGACGTACGGGCGATGTGCTTTCGATTAAGCAGGGCATTAATCAGGGACGATTTACCCACATTTGATCTTCCTGCAAAGCAGATTTCCGGAAGACCTTCCGGAGGACAGTCCTCCAGCCTGGGTGCACTGGTCACAAATCGGGTAGGAACCTGGGCAATTTGTTCAGCGGTCATTAAACCAGTTCGTTCTCTTCTTTTTCAACTCCAAAGTTGACAGGAACCGGATATTTACCTGTAAAACAAGCCGTACAATAGTCCGCGGAACCCTGATTAGCACGCTTTACCGCACTTACTAACCCATCCGGCGATAAATATCTCAGGCTATCTACTCCAATGGCCTTAGCCATGTCTTCAATGTTTCGATGGTACTTATTGGCAATCAACTCTTCCGTACTTGGGAAATCCATCCCATAGTAGCATGGGTCTGTGATAGGGGGCGAACTGACCAAAAAATGAATTTCGAGTGGATTACAGGCTCTGATCATATCCACCAGATGGCGGGAAGTGGTTCCTCTTACAATGGAATCATCCACTATGATAACCGAACGGCCTTCAATGACGCCACGAACCGGGTTAAATTTAGTACGAACCTTTTGTTCTCTCGACTTCTGTCCGGGAGAAATAAACGTTCTGCCAACGTAGTGATTTCGAATAAGGCCAATATCGTATTTACAGTCCTGCCCTCTTTTTTGATTTTCTCTTGCATACCCAAGGGCAGCCGTGTTCGACGAATCCGGAACAGATATAACCACCGGCTTCCGATCCGGGTTATAGTGTTGAATTACCTCATGAATAGGGTGCTCTTCCGCGAGTTGTTTTCCTAAGTCACGGCGCACCTTATCTACCATTTCTCCAAAGATGATACTGTCCGGACGTGAGAAGTAGACGTACTCAAAAATACACTGGCTTGTCCCGGTACCTTCCTGCGGATCTATCCGATAGGATTTTGGTTCCCCCAGCTCATTGGCCTCTTTATCGATCACAACCACTTCGCCGGGTTCCACATCTCTGATGTATTCAGCACCATTGATGTCGAACGCACATGTTTCCGAAGCGAAACAAAAAGAACCATCTACTTTACCCATTGCCAGTGGCCGGAACCCATTTGGATCACGAACAGCAATCAACTTATCATCGGTGAGCAGGATTAAGCAGTATGCCCCTTCTATCTGACTAAGGGCATCCAGTATCTGATCCAGTTGCGTCTCTTTTTTACTATGAGAAATCAGATGTAAAATCAGCTCGGTATCGGATGTGCTTTGAAACAACACCCCTTCTTTTCGAAAACGATCACGTATTTGTCGGGCATTGGAAAGATTACCGTTATGCCCGATAGCCAGGTTGCCTTTCCCATAATGTACCCGGAAAGGCTGTATGTTTGCCGGGTTTTTGGACGATCCGGATGTAGAGTAGCGGTTATGCCCGATTGCATTTCGGCCCTTCAGATTTTTTTGAAGAATCTTGGGCTTTTCAAACACTTTAAGGACTAACCCAAAGTCTTTGTGCGCCGGCATACGATATCTTTCCTGGGCATCATCATAGTAGCTGGTAACGATACCGGCTGATTCCTGACCTCTGTGCTGAAGGGAATGCAGGCCATAATAGGTCAGTAAGGCGGCGTCTGGGTGATCAAAAACGCCAAAAATACCACAATACTCGCGAGGTTTATCGCTCATTAAAACGGGAAAAGTGTGAGGTGTGACTGAATAATAAGAAAGATATCAATTCCATTCCGAAATCGAACATTAAAGTGTTCAAAGCAATAACAAAGGAATTGAACGGACCTTGGTTTCCTGCTACCTTTTGCCAACCTCATACCAGACTATGCAAGCTGCTTCCCCATCACTTTCTATCAGTTCAAACTGGATTATAAACCGTCAAACCGATCTGATATGGTTTATTGGAGGCGCACTTGGCGGATACCTCCTCATGTTTATGTATGAAGGACTGGGTTGGGATATGGTTACCATTTGGTTTTTTTGGGTTGCTCTGATCGATACTCCCCATTTTTTTGGAACGTATAGCCGTACCTATCTCGACAAACAGGAGTTTAAACAGCGCAAACCTCTGCTACTCTGGAGTCTGCTATGGTTTGTGGCAGGTCCGGTCGTTGTACTGGTTTGCTTCATCATATTCAAAGCCGGTAGCACCAATTACGAGACTCCCTGGATTATATTTACCTCATTCTTTGGAATCTGGGCCTATTGGCATGTCGTACGCCAACACTATGGGTTTTTGGCCTTATACAAGAAGAAGAATAATGAAACCAGTACGTTCGATTATAAACTGGATTCTTCGCTACTCTATGCGGGTTTGATGCTCCCTTTTCTCGTATTTATTGTTCGATTCCCGGACGCCAGTTCATTAACCACTCCGATTGTGGGCTGGTTTGAAAGCTGGCTCCCCATTACCGTCGTTGAGCTGGTTACCTGGGTCACTCTAACCACCATCGGAGTACTCGCTCTGCTTTATATCTGGCGGCAGTGGAGCTTAATGAAACAAGGTATCCCCCTGAACCTGCCAAAAGCTCTTTTTCTTTTAGCTGTAATTCCTCTGCACATATTTATCTGTTTTTCTGATGCCGTGGTTGAAGCGGGCATTTTTGCATTTGGCGCCTTCGTCACCATTTTTCATGACCTTCAGTATCATGCAATAGTATGGTTTCATCATAAAAACCGATACAAGAAAGCCAGAAATCGATCAGACTATGGAATCTCTGCATGGCTTTCAAAATCGTTATCCCGATACGCTCTGATTGCCATTGGCATGGGCGTTTTATTCCGGGTGTTAGGCTGTACGTTTGAGGTTCATCCGGGATGTATACCTATCGCTGTAACCAGCAACGTTACCCTATTTGCGGACTTTGGAACGGATAAGCTCCTCCAGGGAATCCTGTTAGGGCTGGCCCTTCACCATTACTTTCTGGATCAGTTCATCTGGAAAACCAGTAAAGACAAGGAACTCGCTAAAGACCTGAAGCTTAAAACCGCCTGATATTCCCTTCTTATCGTCCCTGTACCAGGTCTGTTTCCACTACTCTTATTTCTGGAAACTCTACCACTCAGAGAGCATAACCCGCGGTTATTAGAGTTTTTTTATTGTTTTTGTGGTGGGAAACGTTCTTATTAACAATTTGGTAATAATAGCGAAGGACAGGCTTTAGGTAAGGATTTATCAGGGTAGTTTTATGGTACAGAAGGTAAGAAAGGTACTTGTCGTGGAGGATGATTTAGCTATCCGCGAGAGTATCATTGATATTTTGAAGCTGGAAAAAATCGAAACGGTTGAGGCTCAAAACGGCAGAGAAGCACTCGACATTCTTATCGACCAGGATCTTGATCTGGTGATCAGTGACGTCATGATGCCGGAAATGGACGGTTACGAGTTACTGGATTCCTACCGTAAAACATCGGCCAAACCAACTGTACCATTTGTATTTCTAACCGCACTTTCTGAACGAGAGAATCTTCGTAAAGGGATGCAACTTGGCGCTGATGACTATTTAATCAAGCCATTTACTCAGAAAGAGTTACTGGAAACCATTCATACGCAATACGAGAAATATACCTGGCGAAAACTCCTGGTAGAAGAACAATACCGTGCTATGGTCAATGGCACGATCGAAGAAATCGCTAAAGAGAATTTGATACTGAAACAAGAAGTACGCCATAGCCTGAAGGATAATCTCAGGCTGATTTTATCATTCTTCGACCTCGGAAAAAGCACAGGAGGTGAGTCGAACAATGCAGCTATAAAAGATCGCATTCAGGCACTTGGCATCATTCATAAAGAAGCGTTTGCAAGTGATATGTTGTCTAAAGTAAACATGCGGAAACTCCTTTATGGCATTCTCGGTCTTTCTTATCCCGGGGTTGATCCTTCCCGGTATTCCATTCAATCCTTCAGAATGTCGTTAAAACAAGCCATACCGTTTGGACTGTTTGTTCATGAAATGGGTGCTATTCTTAAGAAAGGGAATGGCGGACATCTGTATGATTCTACCATCATCTCCTCGGAGCTTCATCAGAAAAACGTGGAGTTCAGCATTTCCATCCCCCGGCAGCACGATCATTACCCATCAGCCGAATCACCTGAAACAGAATCTGTACTCCTCAACGCATACCTCGATCAGTTGGGTACTTCTTTAACGGTGCAGGAAGTTGGGGAACAGGTGCGCTATTCCATTCATTTTCCGCTCGATTTTTAGGCGTCGGATCTATGACTATTTCTAATGGCGTAAGTGAAATCCTGTTTGTTGCGGACGATTCAGACCAGTTGTCTTTTATTAACGAGAAACATGCCCGGCTCCTGGGGTATGAACCCAACGAAGTAATCGGGTTATCTCCTCTTCACTTTATTCCAAAACATCAGCACCCCTATATCTTCAGGAAACACATGAAGGCTAAACTGGGGATTCGACAACATTACCAGTTTTCGCTCATCCAAAAATCCGGCGACCTGGTACAGGCTGAGGTGAATCAAATTCCTATGTTGCAAGACAATACGTATTCCGGATCGGTGTATGTGTTGCTGGGTTCAGGTTCACTGGAGCAGGTTAAACACGAACTTAAAAAAAAGGATCAGCTTATCTTCGGAGCTTCCCAGGCAATTTCCACCCTGTTTAATACGGAACAATTTACGGATGCGTTAACCTCCTCTATTTTCAGTTTAGGAGAACATTCGGAAGCTGACCGAATCGGCGTTTTATTCTTTGATGAACAGGTAACCGGAACCGGGAATAACCAGGTGCTCTGGACCACTCAACGGGGTAAAAGCTTTATAACACTGATCAAAGAACGGGAATTACTCCCCTCCCTGTACGCCAACCTGCTTAACCAGTTTGAGCGTTACCCTGTGCTCACCTCTCAGCATTTTGAACACATTGATAATGAAATAGGTCTGACGTTTACCGATTCGGATGCGGAATCCCTTCTGATTTTGCCATTATTCATAAAGCAGAAGCTGATTGGTGTTATCGAAGTAGAATCGTTTTTAGGCCAACAAACCTGGACGGAAGACGAAATTTCCATGTTAAACGCATACCGTTCAGCATTAGAGGCCGAAATTGAAAAAAATCAGACCCAGCTCATGCTGGTTGAGCAAAAGCAGTTTTATGAAAATGTACTCAACTCCATACCTGCAGAGCTGGTGGTGTTCAACCCGGACCACACCTATCGTTTTGTTAATCCTCAGGCAATTAAAAATCCGGATATCAGAAGATGGCTTCTTGGTAAAGACGACTTCGAGTACGTGGCTTATCGGGGTAAACCAAAAAAAATCGCGGAAGACCGAAGAACTACATTTAACCGGGTAAAAGAAACAAAAACGATTTCATCCTTTGAAGAGAAGATGCTGTCACCGGAGGGACATGAAGTATGGAAACAGCGTTTCTTTCATCCCGTTCTGGACGAAACCGGTGAACTGGGAATGGTACTGGGCTTTGCACTGGATATCACCAACATAAAGGAATCGCAGCGGGAAGTACTCAATGCATCAAAACGATTACGAACACTTATTCAAAACCTGAACTCGGGCATCCTGCTGGAAGATGCCAACCGGCGTATTGTGGTAGCCAACCAGGAATTCTGTGACCTGTTCGAAATCCCGGTAAAACCAGACGACCTTATTGGCTACGATTGCAGGTCTAGCGCAGAGCAAAGTAAACACCTGGTAAAGCAACCCGAATTGTTTGCACCTCGCATCAGTCGTATTGTACAGGATCGGCAACCTGTGGTCAATGAAGAGGTGGTGTTTAAAAACGGGAGCATTTTTGAGCGGGATTTTATCCCCATTTTTAATGAAGACCAGTATCTGGGGCATCTTTGGGAATACCGCGATATAACCCATAAAAAACAGGCGGAACTCGATTTGCGAAGGGCTTTGGAATCGGAACGTAATTACAATGAACTAAACCGGAATTTTGTGTCGATGGTATCTCATGAGTTTCGGACTCCGTTAACCAGCATCTTATCAACCACCGAAATCCTGACGGATAATCTTCATCGCTTTACGGAAGAAGAGGTTCAAAAACGAATCCATCGCATTCACTCATCATCCCTTAAAATTGAGAGCCTCGTTAAAAACGTGTTGCAGCTTGGGAAACTCGATGCACAATCGGGGCTGCTCGAACTGGAAGAGATTGTATTTCCTTCGCTGCTAAAAGAAATCATGGACGTTTCTGAATCAAGCCATGTACATAACCGGGATGTAACGATTACATCCGATTCTTCGAGAACTTCCTTCCGATCCGATCGCAACCTGCTCGAGCTGATTGTGCGAAATGTGCTTGAGAATGCCGCAAAGTATTCTGCTCCCGATACGCCCATTGAGATTACTTATACCATAGATGATGATTCGTTTCGGTTTATCTGCAAAGATCATGGTATTGGCATACCCAGGAAAGAGCAAGACCTGGTATTTGAATCATTTAAAAGGGGCTCGAATACCGATCAGACCGAAGGAACCGGGTTGGGCTTACCCATTATCCAGAAAGCGATTCAACAATTGAATGGAACCATTCATATTGATTCAGCAAAGAACAAAGGGACACAGGTGAGGATCCATATCCCTTTGGCATAAGCGCTCTGGCTCCGCGCACGCTATTTGATCAGCATCATTTTTTTAGTTTGAATCTGTTCACCTGCTTCCAGGCGATAGATGTATAACCCACTGGCAAGCGCAGAAGCATCAAAGTTAACCGTATGAGATCCCACAGACATTCGGTTATCAATTAACTGGGATACTTTCTGGCCTAGCACGTTGTACACGGTAAGCGAGACGTGCGATGCCTGTGGAATGCTAAATTCGATATTGGTGCTGGGGTTAAACGGGTTTGGGTAGTTCTGCTCCAGTCCAAACGTAATTGGGGTTTCTGTCGCTTCAGTACTGACCACTGTTGCCCCCAGTTCAAAACGATAGATGGGCATATCGCGGTAATGAAATGCTCTCTGGAATACGATAAAGCTTTGAACACCATCACCGGTAAAGTCTCCGATAACGGTTCTTTCCTGTTGCCCTGATACATACGTAGCAAAAGCATAGTCCCTGGAACCACCTATATTGCCAAAAAATGTGAGCTTGTTATCAAAGTTATTTTCATCGTAATTATATAAATAGGCGCCTTCCCTTCTAGAATTGCCCCCAGGTACATACAGTAATTCATCTCTTCCATCTCCATTAAGGTCCTCCACACTGGATAAGTAGCCTCCCCCTATGAAATTCAATCTGGAAGGGGTAAATGACCAACTTGAACCCAACGTGATATCGGGCTGACTATTAAACCCATTTTCGGTTTGGTAATAAAACTTAAAATCACCTCCGTTGAGTTTCCAGGCCGGGAAAGTAGCAATGTCTTGCAGCCCATCACCATTGAAATCACCATGTGCAATCTCATTTACACCGAGATAAATAGCGGTTTCTTCCCGGGTGGTGGTATCCGGATAAAACATTTCGTCTGCAATAGTAAAATCGGGCAGCTCTGAATCCTGACCATAATGGAGGTAAAACGCTCCTGCTGCAGAAAAAGAACCTATTCCTAAGATATCTCTTCGTGGATCGCCGGTCACAAAATCATCGATACCATCCCCATTGATATCTCCAACATCCTGAACAACAGAAATTCCTCTGTTTGCAGTCTCGCCGGGATATTCAGGAGCAGAGTAATCGATCACAATATCCGGAGATTCGGATAACTCTTCTCCTCCCAGGAAGATGAATAGCTTTAGAAACTGATTAGTGTTGGGCGCTGAAATTCCCAAGTCATCATATCCATCATTGTTTATATCTCCCAGACTGGATATCACCCGCATTCCTTCTAATTCGGGATCTAAATCAGACGGTGTAATGATGTGACTTGGATTTTTAAGGTCATCCATAGCGTAAATCAATAGCTGATCGTTCAGTTCATTGGACGTCGTTGTCTCTCCGAGCAGAAGGGCTATGTGTTGAGTCTCCTGAGAAAGAAAATGACCTGCAGTTGCTTCCAGTATGGTATAGTCTGAAGGCGATTCTACCTGTATATCAACATAATCCTCTTCCCTGAAACCGTTATATACCCGAAGATAGGCCTCCCCTAAGGTTGTAGTCATCTCAAGTCCGAAATTATCTATTCCGTCTTGTTCCGGATCTCCCAAGAGAAAGATTTCATTAATAGTGGTTCTGTCAAAATCCCGTTTCCTATACTCAAAATGTGCTATGGAATAATTCGAAGCTCCTGCATTCTCCAGGGTATCGATTTCCAAAAAGGCTGTTATGTACAAGCTGTCCGTTTCTACGCGGAAGGGCCAGCTGAATGGTTTTCCAGTGTAGTTGGCAATGTTATCTTGAACCTCAATAACTGAAGCAGAAGCCTCACCTCCAAAAATAGGTTCTAAGTCGAATTCATGCTCAATTTCAATAGCCGGTTCAGAGCTGGCAGAAGAAAGATGTGCTACAAATATTTTTTTATTATCGAAGCTTCGTAATACAAATTCTGTTCTGCCATCACCATCAATATCAGTGATAGGAACTAAAAGATTATATAAAGAGTCGGCAGGGTTTAGCAGAGGATGATCAGGAAATAAGCTAACATCAGAAACTTCAAAAAAATCATCATCTGTAAGATCAATTGTAAACGCGGCATTTCCATTAACCAAATAGTAGGTTGGCGGTGCACCAAGAAACGGTGAGATTCTTGAATAAAACATAAGATCTTTAATCCCATCTCCGTTGAAATCTTCAAAAAATAGAGTTTCAGGAGAAAGCTGACTGGACACAGGCTCCGGTGGGAAAATGAGTTGATCTACAGCACGTAGAGAATCATTTTCTTTTATGTAGGTATCAATAACAAATTGACGACCGGAGTTTTGATCAAAGAACGTAAGCAATGTATCACCCGACACAACTTGTTGGCCTAACAAAAAAGTCCGGCCACTATCTGGTATCAACAGCTCGCTATACGAAGTTGTTCCTAACGAGGTATCAGGGCTATATGTATAGTAATAATATTCGCTTACATTTTTTTCGAAATTAAATGTGTTAAAAGTACCAGAAATATCCCGGTCACCATCACCATCGATATCATTAAAGAGAGTACGTGAGTTCACTTTATCAACTAGGTCAAGAATAACCGCATTCTCTAGCGAATCATATAATGAATTTCTTCTTAAGCCCTCAGAAGCTCCCTCCAAAAATTCGATTCCTCCAGAATGGGATAGTAAGAAATCCGAAAACGTATCACTGGTCAAATCGCCTAATGGATAACCCTGACTGTTTGTAGAAGGACTTGAGGTTCGGTAGAGAATTTGATCATATTCGCGGTTAAGCTCCTCACCACCCCAATAGAAGAAATACTTTTCAATTTCATCAGCTACAATAAAACTGCTACGTTCATTAGTTGCGTTTGCCTTGAAGTAAAAATCTTCAAACCCATCACCGTTTATATCACCGGCACGTCTTGGAATTTGAGTCGGAAAAAAGTTAAACGCCGGATCGGGCCACGGAGTTTTGTTCCAGATTTCTTCAGCCGGAAAATTAATACTCTCCAGGTCTTTAAGCTTTTGAGAGTTAACCTCCGAAGCAGTTGTATCCAGCTGCCCCGTGCGCTTTAAATATTCGTACAATTCCTTATCTGGCCGTTCAATTTCGAGCGTACTTTGGGAATGGACTGAGACTGATAAAAAACCTGTGAACACAATGATAAACAGGCTTGACTGTAGAACTTGCTTCATGTGAAAAACGATCTTGATGTATAGGCTTAAATTCGGCGCGAATATACAGCAATAGGTTGTGTCTTATCATCGGGGAACGTTCATTTTTAAACTTTTAAAAACTGCCTGTATGCTACAATACAGATACAAAGAGGAGTATGGTTCACTCCACCAGACCGTTAAAAGCACATTCATACCTCCTTCTCCATTTCTCCCTTTTATACGAGTCGAACACATCCGGTCTCTTTCCTGATAAAACCGGTATGCTGAACTCCTTTTCCCGATCAGTTTCTGATCAAACGACGATATCTCGCCGGGGTAATTCCGGTATGGGTCTTAAAACTTTGGGTCATGTGACTTTGATGGTTGAACCCGGCCTGGAGACTAATCCCGGTAAGAGACAGCTTCGTTTTTAATAGCCGCTTTACCCGTTCAATTCTCATCCAGTTAATAAACCGGGCCGGCGACTCACCAAAACTGATTTTGAACATCTTTGCAAAATGATACGGACTGAGATGTACCGTCCGGGCAAGTCCGTCTATGGTTAGCTTGGTGCCCAGCTCATCGGATATCTGATCATACACCGTTTCCATATGAAGGGGTGAAAGCCCTCCCTTAAGTATGATGTGCTTAACGTCAAACACGTTAAAGCTGCGGATCACATGATGTAATAACTCATACACCGATTCTTCAAAAAATAACGGCGATACGTCGTTTAATGAACGACTCATGAGGCAGTGTTTAAACAGACTCTTCAATTGATCGTCCTCTTTAAACACCTGGTCGGATAGCTCAATACATCGTGTGTCCATTTGGTACGTATGAGCTGCAAACCGATGCACGATGGTACTATTGAAATACAGATGCGTGAATTCCACCCGTTGGGAAATATGCCAGTTACTTTCCTGCTCCTGAGGCATAAAACAAAAGGTATCCGTCAAGCCCTTTAGATCAGGCCGGTCCGTTCGAACATTGTTATTACCGCCTTTGGTATACAGGCTAAGCGTATGGTAGTTGTTGTTGAGATAGCAAACCGTGTGGTCTCTTTCCATCGACCACTGCTTCATGCTAATCCCATCTGAAACACCAGCCTGGTGTACCGCTGATTCTTTAAAAAAACTGTCGAACCGTTTGATGTCCGTCATATCATCCATTTCAAGCTAAAAGAAACACTAAAACCACAAGATTTTGATATAGCCATAAGCCGTTTCTCTGCATATTGCATCCTGCTGTTAATCGTTAAAATAAGAATCAGGTTACATGAAACGGTTTTTTCTTTGGTCTATTTCAATATTCATTGTACTCATCATGATCGTTCTGGGTGTTGGCTACGCTTTTCGGATCGGACTTGGTACACCTACTGAAAACTACCGGGCTCATCCGGTATATAGTCCCAACGGAGCCATTGCCACCAGTCAGCCATTGGCCAGTCAGGCAGGATTGAAGGTATTACAAGATGGCGGAAATGCCGTGGATGCAGCCGTCACCGCCGCAGCTGTGCTTAGCGTGGTGGAGCCCTATATGACCGGAATTGGTGGTGATATGTTTGCCATCGTATGGCTCGAAAAAGAGAAACAACTCATCGGACTGGATGGCAGCGGATATGCGGGTTCCCTCATGACAAAAGAGGCCATCGGAGACCGAGCCCGGGTTCCTGATGAAGGAGCAAAGTCCGTCACATTACCCGGTGCCCTTTCAGGGTGGGCTAAACTATTGGAAGCTTACGGCACCCTAACTTTAGAAGAGGCCTTACAGCCGGCAATAGAACTTGCAGAGTACGGATTTCCCGTTTCCAGGATTACAGCTGAGGAATGGGGAATCTTCACAAACAAGATCAGCTATGATGAAGGGGCAAAACGCACCTTTTTGATCGATGAAACCAGATCGCCGGAAGCGGGTGATTGGTTCGCCAACACAGATTACGCCAACACATTAAAACGTATAGCGAAAGAAGGACCAGGTCTGTTTTATGGGGGTGCACTGGGAAAAAAAATCGCTCAGCATGTTCAGGAGTTGGGAGGCTTTTTAACAGAAGACGATTTTGCCCGTTACTCCGCCCAATGGGTGCAACCTATCTCCGTTTCGTATAAAGGGTATCGTCTGTGGGAATTGCCCCCAAACGGCCAGGGCATTGCCGCACTGGAAATGCTGAAGATCCTGGAAGGCTATGAGTTAGAAACGATGGATCAAAATTCTCCCGAGTACCTGCATCACTTAATTGAAGCAAAAAAGCTGGCCTATGCCGATTTAGAGTACTATGTAGGTGATCCTGATTTTATGACCACCACCCCGGATCAGCTCTTGTCGGATGCGTTTATCGCCGGTCGCAGAAGTCTGATACAACCGGATAGAGCCTCCTCAAGAATGGATCCTGATACCTCCCTGACCACAACCGAAACAACGTATCTGACGGTTGCCGACAACCAGGGAAATATGGTGTCTTTTATCAATAGTCTGGCCGGATCGTTTGGCTCCGGTGTGGTTGTACCGGGTACAGGGTTTGCCTTACAGAACCGGGGAGTGGGATTATCTATGCAGGATGACCGGGCAAATAGTGTAGCCCCCAATCGTAAACCTTTTCATACGATTATTCCCGGATTCGTTACCAAAGAAGATTCCAGTGGTGTTCAACACCCGTGGCTTAGTTTTGGTATTGTTGGAGGAGCCCAACAACCCCAGGCCCATGTACAGCTTTTGTTAAACCTGATCCTGTTTGATATGGACCTTCAGGAAGCAATGGATGCACCCCGGTTCAGGCATTGGGAAAAGAACCAGGTTAGTTTTGAAACCTCCATTCCGGAAAACGTGGTGGAAACACTCAGAGATATGGGGCATGCCCCTCAAAACCCGCTCATGTCTACGGCTCAGCAGATCTTTTTGGGGACGAACAGAGGGTTAGTCTTTGGAGGTGGTCAGGCGATCATGAGGCTTGAACGAGGATATGTGTCCGCATCCGACTCACGGCGCGACCGGGGGGCTATGGGATACTAGCATATATTCCCCTGTTGGTTAAGGTGAACCGATTATCGTGTCGCTAATTAAAAGATGGGATGAAGCTTATTTCTTATTGCTCATCTCCAGGAAGTCGAGCAAAGCAATCCGGATACTGGATATGGCTAGTTCCGGATCATCCCAATGCACAAAATGGCCGGCATCAGCGCTATACATGATCATCCCTTTATCCACAGATTGAATGACATCGGTCCATCGAGCCACTCTGTGCTTCATTTTAGATCGAAATACCACCTCACTGTCATATTCCTTTGACTGCATATGTACCGGCATATCAAAACGGCCACCCGTAAGAATGTGGACGGGTATATTAGGCAACGGATGTTCTCTTATCTCCTTAAAATCATTCCGTCTTAATTCCCGAAGCACCATACGCTCTCTTTGCAAAGGCAAAGGGATATGTTCATCCCGTTGCAGATTCTTATTCATTAACGCTGCCAGTTCCTGATCGATTCGCTCATCATCCCATCCAAGTACTTCGTAGTAATCCCGCTTGTTCATTTGGGTCTCGGTAAAATCACCCGGATCAATAATCACAAGTCCCGCTAACCGTTCCGGGTAATACACCGCAAAACCCCGCACAAACACCCCACCCAAGGAATGACCTACCAAGAGATAGGGCGGCTCTATCTCCAGATAGTCTAATAAGCGGATCAGTCGGTCTGCAACAGTTTTGATGGTCGGTATTTCATCTACGGGTTCCGACTCACCAACGCCCGGACGGTCGTACGTAACCATCGGTCCGAGTCTGGCGCTGTCCGCTATCACTTTATCCCAGTTTCCCATGGGTGTTCCAAGGCCACTTTCGAATACGATGACGGGCTGACCTTCTTCCCTGCCATCCAGTCCAATCGTATTCACCCAGATCTTCGACCCATCGATTGTGACATGTCGGGGTTGGGCCGTAGCTAAACCAGTGAACGAGAGTACAAACAAGAGCGTAAATAGGTGCTTTATAATCATGATCAATCTTCTTAGCTCCTGCTTACCTCCACCAGGAAAACAAAAGGCTAATTGGGGATCTTACGTACTTTGTCTCTTACCTCCAGTTTGATCGGATCGGTAGGTTTTAGATTGGGTACGAAATTCACCGCGTGTTCTAATTTCATAAAAATTGGCAGTAAGCTATTATTGTCATCCGTGATAAGCTGTTTTTCCAACCCATTCTCAAAATACAGATGGGTCACCAGGCGTTGTGCATCCACATTATAAGTCCCAGATAATGTATCCAAAAATGAAACGGGTATAGAAGAAAGCAGAAACGAGATTTCATCAAACAATTCCCTGGCATCCTGGCTGGTCAGCGGAGTTTGAACGGTATCGTATCGATGGGGGCCGTAGTATAGATAACCGGATGAGTCTATAATTACATCTCTTTGAGGGCAATACCCATAACACCAACCAGAAGCAAACTCAATTCTTGATAATCTTGGTTGGTTTGCGCGCGGAGTAAAACGACGGAATAAGTGCTTTACCGTATCTACACCTACATCAAATCCATCCCAGTACTCCATATGTTCAATTATCACCAGACTGTCTTGTGAGATGTGCCCAATAATGTAGTACTTCTCCTTTGTTAGTCCGTTTCGATGGTGCTCAAAGGGGCGATTAAGCGTAAACACCAGTGAATCTTCTCTGATCTCAAATTTTTGATATTCGTAATTATGTAAGAGAAAACGGTCATCAATAAAATGAGCATAGCCAACAGAAATGTATTCCGGATAAAACTCAGCCGTCTGCTTCCAGTTGCCCTGAATCATCTCCATCCTGGATGGCTGTTGATGGCAACCGATACCAAAGAGTAGCAATGCTATGGAAATGAAAAGCTTCACGAAAAAGGGTTTGGGACTTTATGTTGTTCTCAAGGACACCCCAATCAAGTGAAAAGAAATCCCGGATTTGATCCGGGACCGGTTACCTGATTGATGAATGCTCATGCTAATGCAGTCGTGATGTCATACGTAGCTACTCCTCCTCTTCGTCTTTCTCCGGGTAGAAATGCTGATCGTACCAGTCCAACACCGTTTCCCAGTGGTGGTAATAATCTTCCACACGACCGGCACGTCCTGCACCATGACCTCCAAATCGATAATGTACCCACTTCACCTTCTTATCAAGGCGACGAAGGGCATAATACATTTCCCGCTGATTGGTTTCGGGTACATTCCAATCTCCTTCTCCGGTCAGCATTAACAGGGGCGTCTCAATTCGATCGGCGTACATCACGGCGGAATGGGCAATGTATTTATCTTCCGCTTCCCATAACGACTGCCCGATTCGATCCTGCCCTACTTCGGCAGCATCGTAGTTTCGGGTCGTGATTTTAGGAGAGTCACCCAGAAAAGAAATAATATTCACCTTACCGGACGTATTTACCGCAGCGGCAAAGCGATCGGTTTGGGTAATCAGCAGGTTGGAAGCATATCCCCCATAGGAAATACCCTGAACACCCAGTTTGTTCGGATCCACCAGGCCACGATCCACCAGTTTATTAATCACAGGCATCACCCCTTTCATCCAGGCTTCACCCGGATATCCTCGTTCCAGATCCACAGACGGACGGATCACAAAATAATTCTGTGCCGTGAGGATGTTAATAAACGCATTGAATCCATTATTAAAGAAGGTTTCATATACATAAGCCACCAGTGGATAACGCTTCCCTTCCTCGTAATCCACCGGGTAGTATAGCACGCCATACAGGGTATCTCCATCAATATCGGTGTACTGGATAAGTTCGGAAGTAGCCAGCTGCTTATTAGCTGCCCAATCGTTCACCTGGGTAAGCTGACGGATATTCTGCATTTGAGCATCCGCCACAAACAACTCATTGGGCTGAACTCCATCACTCTGCTCGAATAGAATCATATCCGATTCATCCGGGAATACCCAACCCGAATACAAATCACCATCTATACGAAGGTCTTCCATTTCCCGGGTTTCGAGGTTATACCGGGTAATTCCCCGCTCCCACTTATCCCGGGCCGAATAGCTCATGTAGAGGTGGGTTCCGTCCTGCGACCAATGCGCGACGGATCGTCTTGGCGCTTCATTCTGCTTTTCGGGAAAGGTGTACACCATGTCAACCGATCCGCTATCCAGGCCGGAAAGATGATAGCCTTTTTCCGATCGGAGTAAGATGCTTTCATCCTGTGGATGCCATCGCATCACGGAAAACTTGAGCTCGGTCGTATCTTCATCGGCAATGTATTCATAGGCCCCCGCTGTTACTTCGACCGGAGCTGAAGTATCTGCGTTCTGAACATAGATCTTTCCTTTTTTGGCATAGGCATACATAGTCCCGGCATCATTCCAATTCCAGTTTGGCCGGTCTTTTGAACGCTCATACAGGGTATCCAGACTGCTGTCCGACAGGGTTAATTTGACTACTTCGTATTCTGAATCGCCGCTTCGGTTATAATCCGTTCGAACCTGGTGCGTCTTGGTATAAGCCAGGTATTCCGCATTTTCCTCCAGGTTCAGCTGTCCATGACTCCCCTCGTCAGTCAGAAGGGTTACCTGCCGATTGGAAAGATCGACAGAAGCCAGGTGCGTTTTTGAGCTTTGAATCCATACCCTGTCCCATGCCAGTGTGCTGCTATCGGAGGTTTGAATGGTGATAGGACCTTCGGCCAGTTCCTTATACATAGAATCGGATTTCGCTCTCCATCCATCGGCTCTCATTCCTGTGATGACAGCTGAATCATCCGGGTACCACATCAGGAATTGATTCGAAAGCTCAAGATTGGTTTTGGGCTTTATCTGCCGATGTCGATTCCGGTTCATGTCATAAACGAATAGCTGATATCGTTGATCAGCCAATTGGATATAGGCCAGTTTCGAGTCGTCATGCGAAAAGAAAAATCCGCTTACCTGTGAACCCGGAGGGAGCAATTCTTTCTCCTCACCGCTTTCCGTATTGATAAGCAGGTAGCGTGCCGTGTTTTTTTGGATGTACGTCGGATCCGCAAACCGATCGTGGTTAACGCCTAACCGGTCTGCACGTCCGGATAACCGGACTACCGCATGTTTTCCATCTTTAGAAGTAGCTGGTACGCTGATGCCAAGCGCTTTAAGTCCGTCTTCAATTTGGAATTTCGTTTTTTCCTGAGCCTGAACCATCACTGCACTCAGAAAGAATAGCGTAGCGGTAGCTAATAGTCGTGCTTTCCCCATTTCGTGTATCCCGGTTAGTTAGAATGGGTAATCAATGAACGGGGATTTCCTTTTCGATGCAAGGTTTGTTTTTTATGGGCGGTAGGTGACTGACTTTTGTTGGACTCTCTATGCCACCTCCACTAAAAAAAGAGAGACTCCTTTCTCCCCCACGCTCAAACACCCTCTTTCCAAGGCATGGCGGATTTGTTATAGTTTTGACCAAGAGGGCGGTTTTTTCACGGTAAAATGGCGGAATTGTATGGTTTACAAAAAAGGGCATGTCGGTTTTGGTGTTTTGGGGATATAAATGTCGGTTTTGTACTCATTTTTTGGCGGAAATGAACAAGAGTTTTTTTTGAGCATGGCGGTTCTGTCATAACCACCCACCCCTGTTTTTTACTTAGTTGATCGGTGTTGTCCACTTAAACACAATGAACATGACACGCTCTCATCAACGCTCTTCTACCGCTGTTTCCCTCACTTTTTGTTCTAATCGTTGGCTTTTTTCCGGGTTCATGATAACCCTGGTCAGCTTGCTTCTGCTGGCCGGGTGCTCCTCTTCGGTGGATGAGCTACCGGTGCTTGACTCCGAGATCCCCATTCAGGGGAGTACGCCTCTTCCTCTGCTTTCCATTGAGGCCGGGACCAAAGAGGATATTGATACGATGGATATGAATACCATCCGGGAGTTGCTTGAGAAGGAACAGCGTAGAACGGGATACAAACTGCTCGCGGTTCATGGAGAACGCCAGGAAGACGGCTCCGGGTATACGTATTCTGTCTATCCCCTGGAATTTTCTGCCCAGGCCATGAAAGAGGCCGGCGGGGCTACTCAACCCTTCCGCTACCAGGCCACCGATTCCACCGGGAGCATCATCCGGATTATAGCGGCTCTTATTCCTAAATCGGATCTCGCCGTTACAGAAATGACCCAATGGGTATTACCCAAAGGGACCGGTACAGGTCAGGCTCAACGACCTACGAGGAACACCCGGTCCGATGACTGTCATTGGGTAGAGCTACCGGCCTGGGAAATATGCATGGAAGGATTTTGTTGGGACGGTCCGGCGGAATGGGTGTGGGAATGCGGGGGTGGGACCACCACGAGTGGACCTGGGTCAGGCGGGGAA
>JBCBST010000008.1:0-51545 GCA_039819115.1 Bacteroidota bacterium | reverse complement strand
AAATCCCAAAAGATTGGAGTAAGTTTATTGTTCAGGGTAAGGCTTATGACACCACTGAAGTGATTGGCCGCCAATTATGGGAACAAATTGAATTGACAATTGAGAAATACAGCTTTTTTGACCGTAAGCCATCCAATAAAAGCCAATTAGTTTTACAGGAACCGGAAACCAGATATAGAGAAGACTACTTAACCAAAGTCAGGCTAGGGCAAGGAGCGTTTAGAGTACAGCTTACTGATGCATATAAGCGTAAATGTGCAATTTCTGGAGAAAAAACATTGCCTGTCCTAGATGCTGCTCACATAAAACCGTATGCGGAGTCTGGCCCGCATCATATTGAAAACGGAATACTATTGAGAGCGGACATCCACAAGTTATTTGACTCTGGCTATCTTACCCTTACGGACAGCTATGTAGTGGAGGTCTCAAATAGAATTAAAGAAGAGTTCCAGAATGGTAAAGATTACTATAAGTATCATGGCAGCAAGTTATCAATTCTACCTAATGACCTGTCTCAGCGGCCAAGTTCGAAATACATACAGTGGCATAATCAAAACATTTACAACGGATGATCCCTTGTATTTCTGAATCCTATCCCTTTCATTGCCCATTCACTAACACGTAGAATCATGCCCACAACCACTCCAGAACATGATGCCCGGATCGCCGCACTAACATTTGCATCTGTATATCCGCATTATGTTAGTAAAGTAGAGAAGAAAGGACGAACCAAAGAAGAGCTTCACCAGGTCATTGAATGGCTCACCGGGTTTGACGAGGATGCACTCCAGCAACTAATTGATGAAAAAGCAACGTTTCAAACGTTTTTTGAACGTGCGAATGTACACCCTAACGCCGAACTTATAAAAGGTGTCATTTGCGGTTATCGCATTGAAGACATTGAAACTCCCCTTACCAAACAAACCCGCTATTTGGATAAGGTGGTGGATGAACTGGCGAAAGGAAAAAAGATGGAGAAAATTTTGCGATGATTGCCCGAATCTGGCATGGAACAACGAAGGCAACGCATCTTGAGGAATACTCTGAGTTTATGAGAACGGTAGCCATCCCGGATTACCAGCAGACAGAAGGATTTGTGAAGCTTACCTTTCTTCGAAGGATAGAAAACGATATTGCTCATTTTAACCTGATTACGTTTTGGGAGAATATAGACGTCATTAAGAATTTTGCCGGAGAAGATTACGAGCGTGCCAAATACTATCCTCAGGATCAGGCTTATCTGCTGGAGTTCGAACAAAACGTGATACACTTTGAGGTCTTTGCGGATCAGTAGATATAGAGACCAGCAGTCATTTATCCCTCAGTCAATTCTGCTTCAGATCTTACAATAAACCAGAGATTTAATTTTACCTATTCTGACCCTACCCGTAAGTTGAGTTCGCTAATCTAACTTAAACGTTCTTTTTAACTGGTGGGAAATGACATGAGATTCTCCTCTATTGCCTGTATTTTTGTTCTAATGGTAAGTCTGCTAGGCAGTAACGCCTGCGCGCAGCAGACGCATCCACACTCCCATGATGGGTTACATCACTGGGAAATTCCAAGTAAAGACCCCGATCGAATCATACTAACTTTCCATGGAGACCCTGCTACCAGTCGGGCCGTAACCTGGCGAACCGATACGAGCATCAAACAAGCCGTTGCTCAGATTGCAGAAGCCACGGTCAATTCAGGGTTTACAGAAAAGGCAATTACGCTAGATGCCCGCATGGAGGAATTCGACCTTGGAAAGTACAAGGGGAATAACGACCTCCTGGTCCATTATCATAGCGTAGTTTTTGAGGATTTAAAACCGAATACGCTCTACGTCTACCGGGTAGGAGACGGTGATGAGCACTGGTCAGAGTGGATTCAGTTCCGCACGTCTAAATCGGAATATGCCCGTACTCAATTTGTTTATTTTGGAGATGCCCAAAACGATGTACTGGATCATTGGTCACGCGTTATTCGAATGGCCTATCAAACGGCTCCGGATGCATCATTTGTGATTCATGCCGGAGATTTAATTAACCGGGCTCATCGCGACTACGAATGGGCTGAGTGGTTTAAGGCTGGTGGTTTTATTCACAGCCAATGGACGGCCATACCGGTTGTTGGAAATCACGAGTTTTCACCCGTCGCTAAATTAAAGCCAAGACGTCTTTCCATTCAGTGGAGACCGCAATTCACGCTACCTGTTGAAGAAGATCTGGACTCAAAACTACATGAAACGGTCTATACCGTTAATTACCAGGACATTCAAATCATCGTGCTCAACTCCACCGATGAACTCGACGAACAAACGGCGTACCTTGAAGAACAGCTAAAGAACAGTACCGCTAAATGGAAAATCATAACCTGCCATCATTCCATTTTCTCTCCGGCTAAGGGGCGTAACTTCCAGTTTGCACGGGATAAATGGAAACCGTTACTCGATACATATGGGGCAGACCTGGTGCTAAATGGTCATGATCATACGTATGCACGTGGCCATGTACCTATCCGTAGTGCAGATCAAAACGAAACCGGTGAACTGGGAACCGTGTACGTTACCTCAGTAAGTGGTCCAAAACAATATGAATTGGACGAAGAACAAATGAAATCGTATGCCGTCGATGGATACCAGCGGGATAAAGCCGCAGAGCAAACTCAGTTCTACCAGGTTATCACCGTTGAGGATAACACGCTTACCTATGTGGCCTATACCGCCATTGGAGAAGAATATGATCGCGCGGTAATCTCTAAAGATTTTGAAACCGGCAAAAAGAAACTGATCCAGGAGGAAAAATAGATCCGTTTTTTTCTTTTCTGATCACAATTTCTGATTTCCATGCTCTCAGATTCTGAAGAACTAACCCTTCAAAAACTCGACATACAGGGTGCCCAAACACTACTGGAATGGGCAGGAAACGAAGGATGGAATCCAGGCAAACAGGACTATGAAGTATTCTGGAAAACGGATCCGGACGGGTTTTATGGATTCTATCACAATGACCGGTTAATCGCCGGTGGCTCTGTTGTCTGCTATGGTGGTCAATATGGATTTATGGGCCTGTTCATTGTGCACCCTGAATTTCGGGGGCATGGAATTGGAAAAAAACTCTGGTTTCTAAGGAGAGACCTTCTTTTGAGCCGGTTAAAAGAGGGAGCTTCGATTGGGATGGATGGCGTAGTGGAGATGCAACCCTTTTATGCAGAGGGAGGTTTTGAAATTGCATTTAAGGATGAGCGATATGAAAGAAGCGGTGAGTCCTTGACATTTAGCGACCTCATATCCCCCATTCAAGACCTTGATTTTAATTTAGTTAGAGGATACGACACACGATATTTTGGCTACGAACGATCCTCGTTTTTACGAAACTGGTTAACCCTATCAAAAAGTAAGTCCTTTAAATACTTAAGGGGCGACATCCTGAAAGGGTTCGCGGTTATTCGTGAAGTGAAAAACGGCTTCAAAATAGGGCCCTTGTTTGCCGATGATGCTGAAATTGCAGAAGAGCTCTATAAAGCTTGTTTAAATCATGCGCCGGGTATGCCTGTTTATTTAGATATTCCCCTCCGTAACCAGGAAGCTGTTAACCTGGTCAAAAAGTATGGCGCAACTTATGTCTTTGAGTGTGCACGAATGTATTACGGAAAAGAGCCACATGTAAACTGGAACAATGTATTTGGTATAACCACATTCGAGCTGGGCTGAAGAAGACCTTCGTTTTTCATTTCAACATCTCTCTCAGCAATTCTTTTCTCTTTTCCTTCAACTCCTCAGGACCCACAATTTTTACGGCTTTCCCAAATTGAAGAAGCCACTCATTCATGAAGGTCAAATTGTCGAACTCGAAGCCCACCTTAATTTCTTCAATATTTTTCTCTTCTCTCCTAAATATTTTAGCCGGTAAATTTCGCTCCAGACGCCCGATCTCCTTTTTTTGGACCAGTAGTTCGATCAAATGTGATCTTCCGTCAAATCGATAGATAAGTTCATCAGTGTCTACATTCGGTTTTCGCTCAAAATTTTCGTCCAGAATTTCCAGGGCACTCACCCTTTCCAGAACAAAGTTTCTGAATTCTCCGCGGAGATGAGAAAAGCCGATCATATTCCAATGATCCTGGAAAAAGACAAGAATATAGGGATCAATTTTCCGGGTTTTGCTTTCTCCTTTTTTCGAAGTATACCTGAATTGCACCCGATGCTGCTGAGCAATCGCACTGCTAATTAGGTACCAGTTTCCTCCTTTTGTTTTTTCGGCTCCAAACTGGAGATATGGATCCACGATGGTAGACTCGGCAAGTGATGTCATAAACGTTACCAATTCTTCCGGAAGAACATTCTTTATTTTTAGCTCTACTCCTCTTGCATCCTCAACCAGTTGTCGGTCAATTTGTGATTTCACGAAGTTAATCCCCACCATTATGGTCGCCAATTCCTTTGATGTAAACATCATGGGTGGAATTTTATAGCCCGGTAGCACTCCGTAACCTGAGTATTTGTCCCACGTGATCGGGACATTGATCTCCTGCAGGGCATTAAAATCCCTGAATATAGTACGTTTACTTACTCCAAATTGGCTGGCTAATTCTTCCACCGTAAGACGATTCCCAGGCTTCTGAAGTAGAAGCATCAGCTTCATTCTTCGCTCTGTGCTTTTCACTTGGCAACCTCCCCTATTCGCTCTATTTCCACTAATCCTTTCCCTTCATAAAAAGGGTTCGTATTTATTTCGTCCAGTTTGTATACCCTTACCGAAAGTACTTCTTCCACCTGTTTGATCTCTTTTTCTACCTCAGTATACCCTTTTAAGAATACAAAGCGGGAACAGGTTTCCTTATCAACCCGATGTAGTAAGTCTCCTATTTTGAAAGCGTGTTTGGTGATAACCACATCCGGATTCAGATTTATCTCTGCCACATCTTTGATTTGAACACGCACTCTTTCTGTTAATTCAAGTTTTGGAAGCAGGTCTTTTAACACCATTCCCTTCTTTTGAACAATATCATTCAGCACCATTTCCAGCCCAGTCCGTGTCAATGCAACAGGAATTCCTGGTAAACCACCCCCTGTTCCTGTATCCAAAACGGTACGTGCGTTGTTCACCCAATCGCTCTTCAATACCCAGAGACTGTGTCGAATATGTTCGACAATAGTTTCACGTGAAACATTTCTGCTTAACAGGTTTACTTTGGAGTTCCACCAAAGCAATAAATCAGCATACGTTTCTAATACTTTACTATGGGATAAAAAATAATCATCAACAAGGGCACGATCTGATTCTGTTAACGGGGAGATATGAACCAGATGTTTCACGTGAAACCTACTTCAAATAGACCATCAAGACGGCAAGGTCACTGGCTGAAACCCCACTAATACGGCTTGCCTGACCGATCGTTTCCGGTCGTATTTTATCTAGCTTTTGGAATCCTTCTGTGGATAGGCTTTTTATCCGTGAGTAATCCATCTGTTCCGGGATGGGCATATTCTCCTGATTACTCAACTCTTCAACCATTTCAAATTCTTTCTGAATGTATCCGGAGTACTTAATCTGAATCTCTATCTGCTCCAGGACTTCTTTTGTTGCATTCAGCTCCCTGACTTTCTCTTCCAGGACAGGATCTGCATTGATCATATCTTGTATATGGACCTGAGGACGCAATAATACCTTTTCCGATTTCAGGGTTTGTGGTAGCGGAGTAGTTCCAAGCTTTTCAAGAAGAGGATCATAAACCTCTGGACGCGCAGAATGCTTTTTGATAAAAGAGAAAAGCTGATCGATCTGCTCAGACTTCTTTTTCATCTTATCCAGACGCCCTTCCGAGGCCAATCCTACCTTATGTCCAAGCTCAGTTAAGCGGAGGTCTGCGTTGTCCTGCCTCAGTAAAATCCGGTGTTCTGCACGGGAAGTAAACATTCGGTACGGCTCTTCAGTGCCTTTATTGATTAAGTCATCAATAAGAACCCCGATGTACGCTTCGGATCGCTTAAGAATAAAAGGCTCTTTACCATCTGCAGAAAGGGCTGCATTTATCCCGGACATTAATCCCTGACACGCGGCTTCTTCATACCCTGTGGTACCGTTAATCTGTCCCGCAAAGAATAATCCGCTCACCTTCTTTGTTTCCAGAGATCGCTTAATCTGATGTGGCGGAAAATAATCGTATTCAATGGCATATCCCGGACGAATCATAAAAGCCTGTTCAAACCCAGGAATAGTACGCAATGCATGAACCTGTACGTCTTCCGGAAGAGACGTTGAAAAACCGTTCAGGTACATTTCGTGTGTATTCCAGCCCTCCGGTTCCAGGAACAGCTGATGTCGGTCCCGTTCAGCAAAACGATCAATTTTATCTTCAATACTTGGGCAGTATCTCGGACCGATCGATTTAATTCTCCCATTGAACATAGGGCTTCGATCAAACCCGGTACGAAGCGTATCATGAACCTCGGGATTGGTATACCCAATCCAGCAGGTCATTTGATCTTTCCCTTCCAGTAGTTCATCTGAGAGGAAAGAAAACGGAGAAGGGATATCATCTCCGTACTGTATTTCCAGTGCGTCGTAATTTACCGTGCGACCGTCAATACGCGGTGGTGTTCCTGTTTTTAATCGCCCAATCTGGAATCCAAGTTTCTCCAAAGCGGCAGAAATACCCACAGAAGCCCGTTCTCCCGATCTTCCTCCTCCATACTGCTTTTCCCCAATATGAATAAGACCATTCAAAAAGGTTCCGCTTGTGAGCACGATTGACGCAGCAAAGAATGTCTCCCCCGTTTGGGTAACAACCCCCTTTGCGATTCCATGATCTGTAATCAGATCAACGACATTATCCTGCCGGAAAAAGAGCTGATCTTTTTTTTCAAGCTCTTCCCGCATAAGCTGCGCATAGAGCATACGATCACTCTGGCATCTGGG
Source organism: Bacteroidota bacterium (assembly GCA_039819115.1). Classification (GTDB taxonomy): domain Bacteria; phylum Bacteroidota; class Rhodothermia; order Balneolales; family Balneolaceae; genus JBCBST01. Next base: position 44,640 of record JBCBST010000008.1, on the reverse strand, counting down.
GCTCCACATTGCCGGACCTTTACTTCGGTTCAACATTCTGAACTGAACACCGGACCGATCACTGACAACCCCCGACAAACCGCCTAAGGCATCAATCTCACGAACAAGCTGCCCCTTTGCCACTCCGCCCATGGCCGGATTACAAGACATCTTAGCAATAGCCTCTAAGTTCATAGTAATCAATAGAGTACGTGCTCCAAGCTGTGCCGCAGCTCCTGCTGCTTCACTCCCGGCGTGACCTCCCCCTACAACGATTACATCAAAATTGTGCTGGCTTACCATACGGATATGAATAGTTCAACGGGCAGATAAAAAAAAAGCTCTGAGCAAAGTGTGCTTCAGAGCTTGCGATCCGGAAGGGACTCGAACCCTCGACCTCCTGCGTGACAGGCAGGCGTTCTAACCAACTGAACTACCGGACCTATTTGAGAGCACTAAATATACGGCTCAAATAAAATCGAAGTCAACACCTAACCGAAACAAAAAAGAGGATCGCGAAATCAATCGCAATCCTCAATCGGGATGGTGATGGGATATAAGATTCTTAACGCTTAAGGGAAGATTCTATCGAACCCGTTAGCTCTTCACTTAAAGGTTTTGTGTTACTCCTAAACCTTCTGATCAGATTTCCGTTCCCGTCAACTAAAAATTTTTCAAAATTCCACTTAATATCACCCTTAAAGTCTTGATTTTCCTGATCTGTCAGATATTTGAAAAATTCATGTTGGTCGTCCCCTTTTACCGAAACTTTAGAAAACATGGGAAATTCAACGCCATAGTTGAGCGTGCAAAATTGCTTTATATCTTCTTCTGTCCCAGGTTCCTGACCAGCAAAATTGTTTGCCGGAAAGCCCAGAATGACCAAACCTTCGTCTTTATATTGGTTGTAAAGCTCCTGCAAGCCCTCGTATTGAGGAGTATAACCACAATTAGATGCAACGTTAACGATGAGTATCGTTTTACCCCGATACGATTCCAAAGCAACCTCATTGCCGTCTATATCGGTAAGGGTGAAATCATAAATCGAGTCATTCGACGGTGTGAAGGCCAACATGAGCAGCAGAGCCAGTATAAAATGTATCATGGAAATAAAATGTTCAAATTTTGGTTTACCTTAAAACTTTTATTCCATCCTTATTCATTCCAATGAAACGTACGTCCTTTACTGTAGTTTTACTACTTTTATTATCAAGCGTTGGTGCAGCTCAAATGTTTTCGGCCGATGTAGAACGCAGAAGAACCAACATCCCGAGAGAAAAGCCACTATTTAGGTTTGGTGTAAGCCCGGTTAACTTCGACTTTACCGGTAACCCGGCCAATGTTCCCGCTAACCGACGCTTTGACCTGGAGCGAACAGCTGTAAATCTTGCTTTTGAATCCCCGGGGCTTACGATTTCTGCATTATTCAGTAACCGGATAACAGGAAATGATGACGACAATATCTTCCAGTTACAACTTGCACTGGGTAATGGTTTCAGGCTTAATCGAAATCGTACGGTACAGCTAAGTATTCCTTTTGGTCTTAAAAGTGATTTTACAACTGCCGGTGGAGGAAATCTTGAAGACACCTTTAATCTGACCAGCATCGGTTTATTCAGCGGAGCCTCTGTAGCTGTTCGTCTGAGAGATGCGGTAGTCTTCCGAAATGAATTTGTTCCTTCTTATGGATTCAGTAATGCAGCTGGTGGTTTTTTTGGAGGTAGCTTTTTTGGGATAAACGGGAAAAGCAGGCTCACCTTCCTCAGCCTGATTGGCGATCGAAACATTAGTATTGGATATGATTTTGTTTCGAACAGTTTCGATATTGAAGACGATGAATTTGACTACGATTTGACCGCACACGTATTTACCATCGGTATATCACTTTGAAAGCAGATAAGTTATTACTTGAACTTGAGCTACTCCTGGAACAATCGGGGTATACGCTACGCAAAGAGCGTGGTGCTTTCCGGGGTTCAGATTGTGTGATAAAAGGAGATAAACTGGTCATCATAAATAAAAACAAACCTGCGGAATCTCAGCTTGGCACCATCGCCAGGGTTTTATCAGATATCAACTTTGAGGATATCTATATCAAACCAGTCGTTCGAAAAGAGTTGAGTTCCTTATGGTCCCGTCTATCTATAGAGGCACAGCTTCCAGCCGAAAAGCTGGAGCTGGAATGATGAAACTCACTTTTTTAGGAACCGGAACGTCCATGGGAGTTCCGGTAGCCGGAGGGTTTTTAAGAGATCAACTTGCTCACGATGCCCGCAATGAGCGAACACGATGTTCCGCCTGGATACAAACGCCACGTGCATCTCTGGTCATCGACACGGGACCTGAGTTTCGTATTCAAAGTATCAAAGCCCGGATTCCTTTTATCGATGCCGTTCTTCTCACGCATGAACATATGGATCACGTTGCCGGGCTGGATGACCTTCGCTCTTTCGGCTATGAAAGAAAAAACCCCATCCCATTGTTTGGGGATGAACGAACGCTAACCTCTATCCGCACCCGGTTTGACTATCTCTTCGGAGATAACAAGTATCCCGGATCGGTAAAACTGGCCTTACGGGAAGTCTCAAATACCTCATTTGCCGTTGAGGATTGTGACATCACTCCTCTTCCGGTTCTCCATGGAGCGCTCCCCATTCTTGGCTACCGCATCAACAACCTGGCCTATTTAACGGATGTGAAATCGATTCCGGAAGAGACCATCAGCTTGCTAAAAGGGGTAGACACTCTTGTGATCAGCGGGTTACGATGGGAGCCGGAGCATCCCACCCACCTCACCATCCCTGAAACCGTTCTGGAAATAGAGCGCATCCAGCCCAGAAAGGCTTTTCTTATACACATGAATTCGTATGTGGATCACGAATCGAGTAACCGGAAGCTACCCGATCATATTAAACTGGCGTACGATCAGCAGATCGTGGCCATCGATTAAAGAAAATGCTTCAGATCGTCTGATAATTTCAGGTGCTCCACAATTTGCTTGACGCCCTGTGCCTGTTCCAGGTTGCAAACGAGGATGGCATCATCGGTTTCAACCACGGCTACATTATCGAGGCCGACAATAGCAATCATTTTCTCTGAAACGGAAGAAACGAGATTGTTCGATGCGCCGGCAAATGCCGCATGAACAGCTTGTATTGCATTACCATCACTCTCCCTTTCGGCAAGTTCAAATACCGCAGTCCAGCTTCCCACATCATTCCAGCCAAATTCGCCCGGCACAACAAATACGGAACCCGCATGTTCCATAATACCATAGTCTATGGATATGGATTCACAATCCAGGTAAAACTCATTGATCGCAGCTGCATGAGACGAAGTGTATAACTCTTCTCCCGTTTCTTTAACCAGCGTAAACATATCAGGCAAATGCTGTTCAAACTGATCCAGAACCGTATCCGCCCTCCATACAAACATCCCTGAATTCCAGTAGTAGTCTCCTGAATTCATAAAGGTAAGGGCGGTATCCGCGTCCGGTTTTTCCTTAAACCCAAGGACGGGTTCTATTTCCCGATCCGCAATTAACTCCTGTTGGTTCAGATCTGCATGAATATATCCGAACCCGGTTTCAGGACGATTCGGTTTAATACCAATGGTAATCAAGCCGGGTGAGGATTCCGCTTTTTTTACCGCTGCGGCTAAAATGCGGTTAAACTCATCGGGATCCGTGATATGATGATCCGCCGGAAGAACCACCATGACTGCATCCGGATCTTTGCGGAGTAGCAATTCTGCAGCAATGGCTACACAAGGGGCAGTATTCTTAGCTACGGGCTCTCCAACGATGTTTTCTTGCGGAACCTTAGGAAGCTGTTCTCGGACGATATCTACATAATCGTCGTTGGTAACCACGAGTATGCGCTCCTGGGGAATCTGTTCCTTGATACGATCGGCGGTATTCTGAATCATTGTTCCTTCCCCGAAGAGGTTAAGAAACTGTTTGGGCAGAGCTTTGGTACTTTTTGGCCAGAACCGTGTTCCCGATCCTCCGGCCATAATTACTGCATACGTCATAAATCTATTCGGATATCTTTCTTAATGATATGGTGAATGTAGTGCCCATATTGGGTTTGCTTTCAATGTTGAATTCTTCACCATGGGCTTCTAAGATATGCTTAACAATAGCTAAACCAAGGCCCGTGCCCCCTTTTTCTCTCGACCGGGATTTATCCACCCTGAAAAATCGCTCGGTTACCCTGGGTAAATCTGCCTCGTCGATCCCTATACCCGTATCCCTCACATAGAAGAAGATGTGTTCGTCCGATTCCACTTCCTTCAACCCTAATTCCACACTACCGTTCGGTACGTTGTACTTAATTCCGTTCTCGATCAGGTTAATAACCACCTGCTTAATCTGGTTACGATCTGCGTACACCGTGAGATTACGATCAAAATCATGCAGGATCAGCTGAATATTCTCTTTCTGCGCTTTATATGTCAGACTTTCCACAACATCCTGAACAATCTCGAACAGGTAAACCGGTTCAATCTCCGATTTCAACTCGCCCGTTTCCAGCTTAGAGATTTCCATCAAATCTTTGGTGAGGTAAATGAGGCGATTTACATTTCGCATGGCTTTCTTCAGGAAATCACGATTCACTTCGTCATCATCCAGCGCACCATTTAATAAGGTTTCAATAAACCCCTGGATGGCGAAAATCGGTGTTTTTAACTCATGGGAGATATCACCAATGAACTCCTTCCGGTAGTTCTCAATCTTGTTGAGACGCTGCATTTCGATCTCTGTCATCTTGGATGAGGTCACCGACTCATCAATCAACACATCAATTTCATCTTTATACGGAGATGTTAGCTCCTCATATTCGTAGAACCGGCGTTTAGCAATGTTCTTTGAAATACGTTCCAAGGTCTCAAGCCGGGGGTATTGCAACCGGAATGCAACAGCATAGACCACCACAAAAAAGATCGGAAGTGCGAACAGAGAATCTATGACCGCAGATTGCGGAGAAAGGCCATAGATCAACCACAGCATCAGGAACAGCAATAATGTTGACAATAACGAGGAATACGCAGAAATACGGAGACCCAGGCGATAGATTTTAAAGCCTGATCTCTTTTTCTTGGGGGTTTGGCTCATTCTTTAAACCGGTAGCCGACTCCTTTTACAGTTTCGATATAGTGATCGCCCAGTTTTTCCCTGATTTTTCTCACGTGTACGTCAACGGTACGGTCAACCACGTAAATATTATCTCCCCAAACTTTGTTTAACAGCGTCTGACGGTCCAGTACTTTTCCTTTTCGACTGGCAAGAAAAAACAGCAATTCAAATTCTTTGCGGGGTAACTGGAACTCGCTCTCTTCCCGCTTTACCACATATCGGTCTTTATCAATTTCCAGGTCGTGTACGTCCAGCTTATTCGCCACTTCTACACCTTCTTCAAATCTGCGCATCACGGCTTTAATGCGTGAGATCAGTTTCGTTGTGCTAATCGGCTTAGTAATGTAATCATCACCGCCTTTGTTTAAGCCTTCCACCTCGGTTTTTTCATCGCTCCGTGCGGTAAGAAAAATAATAGGAATGCGTTTAAGGTCATCATCTGCACGCATGACTTCTACCGCCTCCAGACCGTCCATCTTAGGCATCATGATATCTAAAAGAACCAGGTCGGGTTTGTGCTCTTTTGCCACAGCAATTCCCTGTTCTCCGTTTTCGGCTTTCAACACATCGAATCCTTCCTTCTTTAAGTTGTATTCGATGAGGTCAAGTAGGTCTTTTTCGTCGTCAACGACGAGGATAGTTTGTTTAGACACGCCTATTCCGTTAGGTTAGCTTTTATAAATAATAATGGTAACGATGAAGCACTTTAAACTAAAATGAAGAAATTGTTATCTGTTCATGTGTGACAGGGCTCGTTTGATGAGCTCTGATGCTGAAATGCCCGGACTGTCTTTAAGCAGACCCGTAAGCACCACATCCGTTTCCCTTTGCTTAAACCCAAGGGCCATCAGGGCTGCACCCGCTTCTTCGAATACACCACTTTCCGTATACCCGGAGTTTTCACCCTGCATAACATGCTGATCCGAACCGAGTTTATCCTTCAATTCAAGAATAATCCGTTCCGCTGTTTTTTTACCAATTCCAGGCACTTTCGATAACAACCCGGCATTCTGGGTTTGAATAGCGCTGATTAATTCCGGCGCCGGTAGTCCCGATACGATGGTCAATCCCAGTTTTGGGCCCACCCCTTTTACCGTGATGAGTTGTTCGAACAAGGCCTTCTCACCAGACGTATAAAATCCGAACAGACGTTGGTCACTTTCCGTGAAATGATGATAAATCAATAGCTTAAGCTCAGTTCCTCCTCCTTTTACTGCCGTTAGTGTTTGTGCAGAAACTTCTACCCGGTACCCGACGCCATGTACATCCAGAACCAGATGATCGGTGTGGTATTCCTCAACAGCGCCTTTTAAATATGCAATCATAATCCTTTTACCCGTTCCGGATTTTTGGAAATAAAATCTGCCCAACCCGATTTTGCGTTATTCTGATGTCCCTTCTTTGATGTGGCAGACACCGGCAGGTTTGATTTCGTCAGGTGACACCAGGCCACGGCTAACGCGTCGGTCGCATCGTTTGGGAGTTTATCCTCCGGTAATTCAATCATCTTTCTCAACATGAAGGCAACCTGCTCTTTCCCGGAATTTCCATTTCCGGTTATCGCTTTTTTTACCTCCTTGGGATAATACTCCTGCACATCCAGTCCCTGCTGGGTAATCGCTAACATGGCGGCAGCCTGGGCCCGTCCGAGCTTAAGCATTGCCAGCGGATCCACTCCATATAATGGAATCTCTATGGCACAAGCGGTAGGCTTTATTGATTTTATAATGGAAGAAAGCTTCTCGTAGATGATGTTTAACCGTTTGGCATGACTCTCCTCATGGGCCAGCCGTATCACATCGCAGCGAACGGCAACCAGTTTTCCCTGATGCTCGCTCAACACCGCATAACCGGTGGTGCGGGAACCAGGATCAATACCAAGGATCACATCAGGCATCTGAATGGGTTGTATTCATTATTTCAAGTCATTCCTGCTCAGACAGGAATTCTGATTTTTAATAACATCCAAGCCAGCGGCTTTCTTCGCAATATGGCGAAATCACTTCATCAAAGACCGCTGCCCTTACTCTTCGTCTGAGTACAGCTTAGCCAGGTCATCAATCATTTCTTCGGAAATACCATTGGTCACAAAACCACCATCGTGGAATAAATTCTGCATGGTAACCTTCCGGGTAAGATCAGAAAACATGGCCACACAATAATCGGCACATTCGTCTGCTGAAGGGTTGCCAAGCGGAGATAGTTTCTCAGCAAAGGTATACATCCCATCAAAGCCTTTAATACCGGAGCCCGCAGATGTCTTTGTTGGAGCCTGAGAAATAGTGTTTACACGGATTCCTTTATGTGCTAACCGGCTTCCATAATTCCGGGCAATGCTCTCCAGCAGGGCCTTAGCATCGTTCATATCCGAGTATTTGGAAAAAATACGCTGCGCGCCGATATACGAAAGGGCTACAACACTTCCACCCTCGTTCAGCATATCCGCTTTTTCGGCATGGTGTAAGATGCGGTGCAACGAAATGGCCGATATGTCCAGCGATTGCTGGTACCAGTTATAATTCAGCTCGGTGTACTCTTTCTTTTTCCGGATATTGGGCGACATTCCAATCGCGTGTAAGATAAAGTCTACCCCACCGCCCAATGCTTCTTTGGTTTGATCAAGCAGGGACTCAATTTCGTCGGTTTTTGTGACATCGCACGGAATAATAGGTGCATTGGTCTCTTCCGAAAGGGCATTGAGGGTTCCTAAGCGAAGGGCAATCGGTGCATTGGATAGCACGAAATCGGCTCCTTCCCGTTTACAGGCCAATGCCACGCGCCAGGCAATGCTACGATCGTCGAGCGCTCCAAAAATGATTCCTTTTTTTCCGTTTAGTAGTCCGTGGCCCTGGCTCATGAGTATGATATTCGTTTAAGATTGGTTTCGGATGAAAATCGGGGTTTTGGAGGTAAGAAGGAAGCGGAGTGTTTTTGTTGCTTTTACAATGTCGTTCGTCGAAAAACCATGTCGTTCGTCGAAAAGATATGCAAAGGGCGTAACTTTTAGTTACGATTAGAACATACGTGTGCCTAACTCATCTTTGGCTTTAATACGGGGACAACTAACGGTGTGCCGGAAAAGACCGGTTTGTAGATAATCGGGAACCCTTTCCGTGTAAATCAAAAGCTAAAGAAACCCATGACTCCACAAAGAAGCATACGAACCCTCCTGGCCGGCGCCCTGCTTATTCTCCTAGGTGCCTGTGATCTGCTTGATTTCAGTAACGATCAAATCCCGGAATGCAAACAACTAACCGGTGACACCGCTCCGGATATACTCACCTGCTTTAACCCCCTTTACTTTTCCCTGCCCGACTGGCATCCTGGTGGAACATGGATAGCCGCCGAACATGCCGATAGCATCGATACCAATGAAGATGGCGTACCCGATACCTGGTTTGCCGGTATCTGGCTGGTGCACGCCCAAAGCGGGGAAACCAGGCCCTTGCTTCCATTCGGAGGTGCACCGGATTGGAACCCGGCCGGTACCCATTTAGCCATAGATACTCCCGGTAATATTTATACCGTTGAGATCACTTCCTTAGATCCTCCGGCCTTTGATACCAGTAGCATTACCCTGCTCACCCCCTTCGATGCCCGTTCTTTCTACCCCACCTGGAGTGGAGATGGCCAACGCATAGCTTTTGAGACTAACTATAATCATGAAAACGGGGCTTACTACGTATGGAGCATTGGAAAAAATGGTGCTGATTTGCAAAAAATTAGTCAATCGCAATCTGGAGGTAGTAGAGCTCCTGATTGGTCATATAAAAACGCAAGTATTGCTTTCACTAGCTCTGTGTCCGGTAATACTGAAGGACCTGAAGTATTAACAATGAACTCGGATGGTTCCGGTTCAAAACAATTGACCGATAGCGGAGGGAATTATTCCCCCAAATTCTCCAGAGATGGAACTAAAATTGCATACGAACATCGCCCGGAAGGACTGTCCTCCTCCTTATGGGTGATGGATGCGGACGGGAGCAATAAAAAACCTATTGCCAAATACTGGTCTTCCAATCTAGCCTGGAGCCCCGATGGAACACAGATCGTATACGTGTTTTCCAACCAGTATTTCCAGGGCCCCGGTAACGGCCAGCTTTGGATTATGGATGCGGATGGCAGCAATAAGCGCCCCTTAACCGATGTTGCCCCCGCTATTCCCGGGAATCATGAAAAAGCCCCGCCAGCATCCACTAACCCTTTGATCCTCCACGATCAAAAATCTTCCTTCTCACACTTCAACATCAAATAAGGAGAACGCATCATGAAGCATCTCTCTATACAATCAATATCGGCGCTACTCACATTGATCGTGTTAGGCGCTATTAGCTGCCAATTAGTCGAGCTTGATGATGATGATGAAGGTATCTGCATCTGTTTACCTCCCCCTCCCTACCAGGAATTTCCGCGGTGGAGTCCTAACGGACAAACGATTCTTTTTTACCACTACGGTCTTCAATTGTATGATCCTGTTAATGGGACCTCTATCCATGATCCAGATTCCAGTGGAATCTGGATCATGGATTCTGATGGTGGTAACCAACGAAAAATCCTGAATGCAAGCTATGCAGACTGGAGTCCGGACGGAAAATGGATTGTATACGAATCCGCAGCGCAAATCTTTAAAGCCCGGTTTAATGGGAAAACTATTGATACTACGAGTATCACCCGGCTTACTTTTGAAGGTCGTAATTTCTTCCCTGACTGGAGCTCGGATGGTAAGTGGATTGCTTATGACAATACTAACTGTGGATCATCTAATGAACCAGTGCCAGAAAACTCTTGTGGCATTTTGATCATTGATGAAACTGGTCTTAGCAATGAGTTTTTGGTGAGAGGACGTATGCCTAATTGGTCACCTAATCATGAGAGATTAGTTTATACAGGACTTGAAAATGAAGTCTACAGAATAAACTTGTCAACCAAATCTGAAATAAGACTGACTTTTTCTAATCAGTCTGATTCTCATTTAGTAGATAATCGTTATCCGAATTATTCGCCAAATGGAAAGGTAATTGCGTATTCCTCAAATGTTCACATATGGACAATGAAGGAAAATGGAAAAAATTTAACCCAGCTTACTTTCGATGAGCGGGGCACGATGCCCGACTGGTCTCCCGATGGAGAACACATTGTTTATTCAGGTCCAACAGGTTCCATTTGGGTGATGAAAAAAGACGGGAGCAACCAAAGACCATTAACGATAAGACCGGAGGGCAAGATCGACTCAACGAATTACCAATATGAAAAGAACTTGTACTAAAAACCGCTGGTGTACAGGAATACACCAGCGGCTAACTCGCAAAAGAAGAACTGTTTGTCATCACTGTCTATTGCAAGACAGTGTTTCTTTCTTTTTGCGGGTGAATGGTAACAAGAAAAAGCAATCAATACCATAAACCTAAGTTATATATCATGTATCACATACATCATATCCATACTAAAACCTCAATCTGTTTCCTGTTTGTGCTGATCTGCTCAATCGGAAACTATAACCTTATATCGGCCCAGGAGGTAAAGCCAGAACAACAGCTCATTGTTGAGTTTAACTCTGCATTGGTTAAAATCCCTGCTGGTTTAAGAACTCTTTCATTATCCCAGCCCCTTTCTTTTTTACCTCCAGGACTTCAATCTGCCCTCGTTAAACATGGTGGGGTATCCTTATCAAAAGCTTTTCCGGCATTTTCCCCAGCGGATGCTTTGAGAACATCCAGAACAGGAGAACACATACAAATGCCTGATTTATCTCACATATACATAATCATGCTCTCTTCTGATGTTATCCCTAAATCGGTCTCAGACTCACTGCAAAATCTTCCCTACGTCCTCTTTGCAGAACCTAATGGAATAACCATTACCCAAGCTATATATCCAAATGATCCAAGGTTCGATAATCCATCTGGTTCTGGTTCCGGTGGGCAACAGTGGAATCTCCTGAATACGGGTCAGAGCTTCGGCACCCATGATGCCGATATAGATGCCCCAGAAGCCTGGGATATCACAAAGGGTAGCAGCAGTACTAAAATCGGGATCATCGATAGCGGGATCCGTTCCTCTCACGAAGATCTAAATGGTAAAGTCTCAGGTGATACAAGAACAGGGGATCACGGAACACATGTAGCAGGTATTGCCGCAGCAAAGACAAATAATAGCAAAGGAATTGCCGGGATCGATTGGAATGCACAGATTATAAATAAAGTGAATGGAGATGATCCTACTACTTACAATGCCATAATAGGTGCCGTAAATATTGGGGCAGACATTCTTAACAACAGTTATGTGCTTTGTTCGAACTGTATTAATCCGATTCCCACGCCTAGATATTCTACCCTAGTAAGGCGTGCTTTTGCAACTGCATATAAAATGAACGTCGTTTCTGCCGCTTCAATGGGCAACTATAACAATTCCAGTATCTACTACCCCGCCGGCTTTGGTCAGGGCATGATTGCAGTAGGTGCCACGAACCGAAATGATCAGCGATGGAGTTCGTCAAATTCGCTAGGTTCCAATACAGGAAATCATCTTGATGTTGTAGCGCCTGGCGTTGGGATTGTAAGTACTACCAGCCTTACAACTTCGAGCTACAATTCATATACAGGGACATCGATGGCAGCTCCCCATATTGCGGGAATTGCTGGGTTGTTACTTGCAAAAAAGCCTTCCCTCTATAATGACGACATCGAACAACTTATCAAGCTAAGTGCTGAAGATGTAAATGCAGCAAATAAACCTGGATTTGATACTGAAATGGGCCACGGCAGGGTCAATGCCCATAAAGCCCTCTTGCGCCTGCAATCTCCATACGTGCTTAATCATTACACTGCAAACGGAGGAACCGTAGTTAATGTAACCCAGGAGAATAAGGCCTTATATGATGTGCCCGGACTGGCCAACGGCCCATATATCGTTAGAAGAAACGAGGTTCGAAAAACGGTAACCTTTCCTTATATGAGCGAGGTTCATGTATGGGGACGGGGAGTTGCTACCAATGGGTATTCTATTGCTAATCCCAATTTCGGAATGGGGTGGAATCAACCGGTTACGGTATCCAACAACAGAGCAACATTGAGAACGTATGTATATGAGGTGTTTACTATATCCGGGCAACGCATCGGCTGGTTTCCTGCCTCTCCCTCTAATGTCAGATTCGCCTATACCGTGCATGGAAAACGGGGCACGCCTCCGCTTAATGTATCCATCAATGGTTTAAACTATATAAATCGAGGAACCCGGGGAACCTGGTCAGCTAACGCAAGTGGAGGAACATCCCCATACAGCTTTACCTGGTATAGAAGCTATTCGGGTTCTTCTGGTCCGTGGACATACGTGGGTTCTGGTAACAGCTATTCGCAAACAGCAAGCATTGATTTCTGGTTACGGTTGGTAGGAACAGATTCAGGATCCAATTCTGACCGCGCTGTCCTTAAAATCAACGTCTTATCCTGTTCAAATCCACCTTGTGCGGAACCGAGAAAAAATGCACTGGAAACGAGTGAGATTCCCACAGACTTTAGGTTCCACCACAACTACCCCAATCCTTTCAATCCCACTACTAACCTGAGCTTCGATTTACCGGAACAGGCCCGGGTACGGCTGGAGGTATACAACATTATGGGGAGGAGGGTGGCTACGGTGGTGCAAAACAATGCTCTCAGCGCCGGTACGCATGAATTCCTGTTTGACGCTTCTGCTCTTTCCAGCGGGTTGTACATCGCCCGGATGAGGGCAATCGGCACTTCGGGTCAGGTGTTTACCCGGAATCTGAAGATGCAGCTGATTAAATGAATTCTTATTGCCTTAACAAAGCCGCCTTAGCGGGCGGTTTTTTTGTGAAGGGTTCTTAGGTGAGTGGTCCGTTTAGTTCATTCTATTTAAACCATTTGCTCATTTCAATATCCAATTCCTGTTCCGTTATGGTGTTGCCTTGTTCAAAATCCTGTGCTCCACGTTCAGCTTTATCGATCAGAATAAAACGATCTATGAGCTCATCAAGAGAGAATTCTTCCGGCAATAAATCGATTTGTGCTTTTACCTTTTCTTTTGTCATATGCTATTAGCCTGATGTCTTTCTCAATGTAAAAAAGTGAAGTAGTAATTCATCTTCAAAAAATGTTTTGTCTTATGGATTGATTAATTCAACAAGCTTGAATACTATTATACCACTAACTAATATTATTTATTATGAAACCAACCAGCTTTACTTTGGGAGAACACGAGCGCTCATTTATTGATCATATGGTAGAACAAGGGCGTTTTGGAAACAGAACAGAGGTCGTGCGGGCTGGATTACGCCTTTTGGAGGACTACGAAACATCCAAAAAGCTGGAGCGCTTACGTTCACTCATTGCCGAAGGAGATCGGGATATAGACACTTCAAATGTTTCCTCATTTGAAAACCCGGAATCTCTTGTTCAACATATCATGAACAAATAAATGCTATCCAGTTGGTCTGTAGTCATAACGACTTCTGCACAAAACGACCTGCAGGAAATCTATCGATACATTGCGTTAGAAGACGAGAGAACGGCTTATGAGTTTATAATGGCTATTACTGGTCAAATCTTTAACCTAGCAGACATTAAGCACCCTGGCGTTCCAAGAGGTTGGGTCAGTCCTGGATTACGGATGTTCCCTTTCAAAAAACGATGCATCTATTTTCGCCTTATAAAAAACGATCTTATAGTGATCCGTGTGCTACATGAAAAAAAGGATGTTTCCTCATCTTTTCATTCGTCCTGAACTTTATCCACACCTACTGTTGATAAGCCCGATATGAAGCTGTATTTTAGCAGGCTCTGTGAAAAGCGGAATATCCTGACTTCATGTTTCAAGATTTATCCTCAAAATTAGATAAAGCCTTTCAGTCACTGAAAGGGGAAGCGCGCATTACCGATGTAAACATCGCGGAAACGGTGCGTGAAATCCGCCGGGCCCTGCTCGATGCGGATGTTAATTATGAGGTTGCCCGCCAGTTCACAGCCGAAATTAAAGAGAAAGCAGCTGGTTCTGACGTATTAACCGCCGTTAATCCGGGTCAACAGTTTACCAAAATCGTTTTTGATGAACTGGTGGCTACGTTTGGTGGTGAAAAATCAGACATTGCTACTTCTCACACTCCCCCCACGATAATTCTTATTGCCGGTTTACAGGGTTCGGGTAAAACTACCTTCACCGGTAAGTTAGCCCGCTACCTGAAGCAGGAGCATAAACGGAATCCTCTTCTTGCTGCCGCCGATGTTTATCGCCCCGCTGCCGTAAACCAGCTTAAGACCCTTGCCGCCCAAATCGACGTTCCCGTGTATTCCATCGAGCAGAAAGATGCTGTTCGGGTTGCCAAAGAAGCCGTTTCTATGGCTAAAAGCCTGGCTATGGATACTGTGATCATCGATACCGCCGGCCGCTTACACGTGGATGAGGAGATGATGAATGAGGTTGCCGAAATCAAAAAAGCGGTCAACCCTCATGAAATCCTGTTTGTGGTTGATTCTATGACGGGGCAGGATGCCGTCAATACCGCAAAGGAATTCAACGAACGTATTGATTACAACGGTGTGGTTCTTACCAAGCTGGATGGCGATACCCGTGGTGGTGCCGCTCTTTCCATTAAAACCGTTGTAAACAAACCCATTAAATTTGTAAGCACCGGTGAAAAACTGGATGCCCTTTCCCCATTCTATCCCGATCGGATGGCTCAGAGAATCCTGGGTATGGGTGATGTGGTTTCGTTCGTAGAAAAAGCACAAAAAGAATTTGATGAACAGGAAGCCGAGCGTCTTCAAAAGAAGATTCGCTCTGACAAATTCGACCTGGAAGACTTCCTCGATCAGATTCAAAAGATCAAGAAGATGGGTGATATCACCGATCTTGTTTCCATGATCCCCGGCGCCAGCAAAGCATTGCAAGATGCAGATATCGATGATGATGCCTTTAAACCTATTGAGGCCATTATCTATTCTATGACGCCGGAGGAGCGTCAGAACCCTCAGATTTTAAATGGAAGCCGTCGCAGGCGCATTGCTCAGGGTTCTGGCACCACTGTTCGGGAGATCAATGATCTCATCAAACAGTTTGAACAGATGAAAAAGATGATGAAGACCGTTTCCAAAATGGGAAAAATGGGACGTGCTCTTCAGGGTCTTAAGAATCTGCCCATAGGGCGTTAACGAATAGATAAGTAAGTAAACCAAACTCACTGGAGTACATCATTGATTAAAATCCGATTACAACGTAAGGGACGTATCCGTCGTCCTATCTATCACATCGTTGTTGCCGACAGCCGTTCTCCCCGCGATGGAAGAATTATTGAGCAGGTTGGCCGCCATGATGGTGTGACTGAGAAAAAAGAAACCGTATTAAACGAAGAGCGCATTGGCTATTGGTTAGATAACGGTGCTCAACCCACTGATTCCGTTCGCAAAATCCTCAGAAACGAAGGGTACCTGTACAAAAGACACCTTCAAATGTGGGGAAAGAGCGAAGAAGAAGTAGAAGCTGCTCTTTCCGAATGGAAAAACTACCGCGGCAGCAAAACCGAGGCCAGCAAAACGTCTCGAGAGCAACAAAAAGATATTCTTGCTGCTGAAGAAGCCGAGTATAAAAAGCGTTTAGGCGAAAAAGCCGCAGAAGCTGCAGCTGAAATTGCAGAAGAAGAAGTCGTAGCTGAAGCTACCGAAGAAGCAGTAGAAGAAGTGGTTGCCGCTGAAGAAAGTGAGCCTGAAACAGAAGCCGTTGCGGATGAGCCTGCCCACGAAGCAGAACAAGCCGAACCGGTTGCTGAGGAAGCACCTGCAGAAGAAGCTCCAGCTGAGGAAACCGCCGAAGCTACTCCGGAACCAGAAGCTGTAGCAGCGGAAGAACCCGCAGAAACAGCTGCCGAAGAAGAAGCAACAGCGGAAACTACCGAAGAAGTCGTGGAAGAGCCTGTAGTTGAAGTAGCTGAAGCTACTGCAGAGGCTCCATCAGAAGCACCGGCTGAAACGGAAACAGCACAAACGTCTGACCAGCTATCCGCTAAAGAAGCGATTGACCATATCAACTCAACGGATCTGGCTGACCTGGAAGGTTTTGTAACCGAGGCTGAAACCCGGAAAACAGTACTGACAGCGTTCGAAGCAAAGAAAGAGAACGCCTAATACTGCCTTAATCGGGTCTGGTATGAAATCGAATGCACTTCCTTTTATCCAAATCGGGGTTATTTCTAAAGCCCAGGGGTTAAAGGGAGAGGTTAAGGTGCTGCTTTCCGATGAATTTCCATTGGATATCGAAGCCCTCGACCTGGTATACATTCGAAATCAACGCGGCGATCTTCAACCCCAACGGATTCAACATTTGCGGGTAGAGGAGAAAGCCAATCAACAATCGTTCTTTGTACAATTTGATGGAATTGCTGATCGTGCTTCTGCTGAGCAGCTCAGAAACAAAACCCTGTTCATTGACGAAAGTCAGATAGAGCAGGTACTTGTGGAGGAGGAGGAAGTGGTGGATGTAATCGACTTTAATGTGATGGATAATCACAACGAAGAAAT
This sequence comes from Bacteroidota bacterium, assembly GCA_039819115.1. Classification (GTDB taxonomy): domain Bacteria; phylum Bacteroidota; class Rhodothermia; order Balneolales; family Balneolaceae; genus JBCBST01. Next base: position 27,996 of record JBCBST010000008.1, on the reverse strand, counting down.
CGGTTATGTGTATGACATCATGGAAAACCCGGCTCATCCCATTCTGGAAGTTGCAACGACTAAAGGATCCCTTCTCATCCCCTTTGTGGATGAATTTGTGGTTCAGGTAGATACAGAACGGCAGATCATTCGCTGTAAAAACCTTAATCAGTTACGAGACACAGATGCTTCAGATTGATATCATATCTGCTGTCCCCGCACTGTTAACCGGTCCCCTGGATCATAGTATCGTACATCGTGCTAAGGAAAAAGCCCTGGTTAACATTACGGTTCATGATTTAAGGGATTACACCGAAGACAAGCACAAAAAAATCGATGATTACGCCTATGGAAAAGGGGCTGGAATGGTATTAACACCCCAGCCTTTGTTCTCCTGTATTCGAACACTTCAGGAAACAGGACCATACGATGAGATCATTTTTACTGCTCCGGATGGAGCTCCTTTTGATCAACCGGCGGCTAATGCGTTGTCCACTAAAAAACGCATTATGATTATTTGTGGCCATTACAAAGGCATCGATCAGCGCGTACGGGACACCTTCGTCACTAAGGAATATTCCATTGGTGATTACGTGCTTTCCGGTGGTGAGCTTCCTGCTATGGTTATTACTGATGCAGTGACCCGACTTATCCCCGGTGTTTTAGGTGATGCTGAAAGCGCACTGGATGATTCATTCCAGGATGGATTACTGGAGGCCCCCGTATTTACCCGTCCATCGGAGTTTGAAGGACAACATGTTCCCGACGTTCTGCTTTCAGGAGATCATCAAAAAGTAGAACAATGGAAAAAGGAACAGGCCTTACTTCGAACTAAAGAACGAAGACCCGATTTGTATAAACGATTTACTGAAGAACATTAAACACTGCGCCATGTTGGGCGCCATTAACAACCAATACCATGGATAAACTAAAACTTGTAGAACAAACGCTGGTTCATGATGATATCCCGGAATTCACCGCTGGTGATACCGTGAATATTCATTATCGTGTACGTGAGGGTGAAAAAGAACGTATTCAGCAGTACCAGGGCGTCGTTATTGCCGAAAGAGGTAGCGGTCCTAACAAAACGTTTACCGTTCGTAAAATGAGCAGCAACGTTGGAGTTGAGCGTATTTTCCCACTGTATTCTCCTTTTATTGCAAAAATAGAGGTTAAGCGCCGGGGTAAAGTACGTCGTTCTAAATTGTTCTATCTCCGAGAACTACGGGGTAAAGCTGCTCGTATCAAAGAGCGCGATACCAAAGGCAAGAAGTAGATCATTACTATCCCGGTATATCCTATCGGGATATCATTTTTGTTTAGTATTAACTCAATCTGTTATGACCATTATACTGTTTGGCCCTCCCGGAGCCGGTAAGGGTACTCAGGCTAATCTGATTCAAAACGAATACGTTATTCCTCATCTGTCTACTGGTAATATTTTTCGGGCGGCAATCAAGAATGAAACTCCGCTTGGCCTGAAAGTAAAAGCTATTATGGATGCTGGAGAGCTGGTTTCTGATGAAACTGTAAATGATCTGGTAGAAGACGAACTAAAAGATCCAAAGTACGCTAGTGGCTACATCCTGGACGGATACCCCCGTACCGTAAACCAGGCCCAGGCATTGGATACCATTCAGGAAAAGCTGGGTCAAAAGACCGATGCGCTTATCGTCCTGGAAGTACCTAATGACGAATTGATATCCCGAATTCTATCCCGGGGTCAAGGCAGAAGCGATGATAATGAAGAGAGCGTGAAAAACCGCCTTCAGGTCTACGAAAACGAAACTGCTCCTGTTATTGCCTATTACGAGGAAAAAGGAATCGTACGGCATATAAACGGTGTGGGTACCCTTGAAGAAGTATTTGAGCGCATAAAAGCGTCGCTTTCTTAGTTTAGTCTTCTTCAGCTTAGCTTTTTTTAGCTGTACATATCTTGTTTTCAGGCGGGTAGGTGCGTTCTTCTATCCGCTTTTTTTATGGGGTTTACTATCGGATAGCATCGATAATTCCCTTCTTCACCCCCATAATAGAATCAATATCTGCAAAAGCTTCTGCTCCGTTTCCGTACACCATAAGCGGAACCGGATTTCGGGTATGCGTTTTTACACCACAATCTTCCAGATTCCCATGATCGCTGCTTAGCACAATCGTATCACCCGGGGCAAGATGTTCAACCATCGTCAAAAGAAACGTATCCAGAACCGAAAGTGCCGTCAGCGCATCCTCCATACTTTTCTGGTGACCGGCTTTATCCGTTAAATAGTATTCATACATCACTACATCAAAGTTAACGGCCATTTCAAGTAGTCGCAAAGCCGCTATTTCCGGTGAAATCGGCGGAATATCTATGTCCAGACGTTCTCTCCACGCATCTTGTATGATTTCTGCCGTCAGAGCCTTCTCTTTCAGAATTTCCCCGGTAGAATTTAGTTGGTTTAACGCACTTCGCACCATCAGGGTAGAACAACTCCATCTGTTTCTCTTTTCCGAATATTCAAAAAATACGGGTGGATAGGCATTCATGAAATACGGCTTTTTTCCTATGCGCACCACCTCGTTAAATAAGCTATGTTCTATCAAAAACTGTTTTATTTCGGTGTGTGGATAGGGCCCGAAATGCTTTCCGATATGTTGTGCTGCATTTACTCCGGTAAACAGAGCGGTTTGACCGGTTCCGCTTTGAGGTAATCCTTCTACCCCCAGGTTAGCGTCAATTGGTTTGTATACCTGGTTGTTCTTCACAACGGGTTGTGTGGAGCTGATCATCCGCTCTCCACCGGCTAACGCCTTAAATCCAGGCAAATCAAATACGGAAAACGGGTTCATGTTGGATGCCGCGCCAATCCCGATGCCATCAATAAAAAGAAAAAGAACAGCCACCGATCAACGCTCCAGTATGATGGTAACAGGACCATCATTTACGAGTTGTACATCCATATGTGCACCAAACGTACCCGATTCTACCTTTAACTTTGAATGGTCTCTCAGATATTCAATCACGTTTTGATACATAAAATGTGCTTCTTCCGGTCGTGCTGCTTCAATGTAGCTAGGTCGGGTTCCTTTTTTGAGATTACCATATAAGGTAAACTGGGAAACAACCAGCAAATCGGCTCCTTCATCTTCTGCCGAACGATTCATTTTTCCTTCCTCATCCTCAAAAATGCGGAGCTTCAGTATCTTTTCAGCTATCCAGGTTAACTGCTCATTCGTATCGTCTTTATGGATGCCCACAAAGATCAAAAGCCCTCTGTCTATTATTCCCACCACCTTATCTTCTACGGTTACGCTGGCATGATGTACTCTCTGAATAATTGCTTTCATAGTATGATTAGATGTGGAAGATCATGTGGATAACCGTTAGTTAACGTTTGGATAACAAAGGTGTTCACTTAGTTCTTAACAAGTTTCCACAATTCCCCGGGTAAATCAACAGGTGCCGCTAATAACTTTTAACTGTGGATGGAAGTATTTCATCCTACATGTGCAATCTATAATCGGGTGTTAATAAAAAAGAGGTATCCATCAAAACCTATTGTTTTTATTTACCTAATTATGAACAGCGTAATCCACAAAGTTCGGTCAAGTAAAAAGGAAAACTTTGAATAAGTTTGTTTTCCACAAATCCACAGCCTCTACAATAAGACCACAAAAAATAAATCTGATACTTTTTGTTTCTTTTCCGTGTGGAAAAGTCCGTACATCTTAACTGGGTAATCAAAAAAGAAGCATCGTATATTTTGTAAACATTCTACGCTATGGAACACCTACAATATCCCATCGGTAAACTGGAATTCTATCCCTACTACACAGAAGAAGAATATGGAACCTGGATTGAAGAAATTGCATCACTTCCGGATCGTATCAGAGATGAGCTGCAGGGAATAACGGACGAACAACTGGATACTCCTTACCGACCAGAAGGCTGGACTATACGGCAGGTAATTCATCATCTTGTTCATAGTCATATGAATACCGTAATGCGTGTTATGTTTGCTCTTTCACAGGATGAACCCACGGTAGCTTCTTATCCTCAGGAAGGTTGGATGGAACTGGAGTCAAAGTTTGGAACACCATTGGAACTCAGCCTTTTTTTATTGGATGAACTTCATGCAAAAATGACCTTAATGTATTCTTCTCTTACCGAAGAGGATCGAAAGCGTACGTTTCATTTAACCGATGGAAGAACGTTTACCTTAGCCAAAAGCTGTGCTCTTTATGCCTGGCACAGCAATCATCATTTAGCTCATATTCAGCTCGTTACTAAAGCCTGATGTCACAAAAGCCCATTACCTATAAAGATTCCGGTGTAGATATCAAGGCCGGTGAAGCACTGGTAGATTCGATTAAAGAAACGGTGAAGGCAACCCATGGTCCTGAAGTCCTGCAGAATATCGGGGGATTTGGTGGTTTTTTTAAACCCGATTTATCCCGGTTCAGAAACCCGGTGTTTGTGAGTTCGGTGGATGGGGTTGGCACGAAACTTATTGTGGCGTTTAAAGCAGAAGTGTACGATACCGTGGGTCAGGATCTGGTAAATCACTGTATAAACGACATTGCCGTTTGTGGTGCTGTTCCTCTGTTCTTCCTGGATTATTTTTCAACGGGTAAGCTGGAACAACATGTAGGTACCCAGGTGATACAGGGATTTGCCACGGCATGTAAAGAAAGTGGTGTTGCCTTAATTGGAGGCGAAACAGCAGAAATGCCGGATATCTACAGTAAAGGAGAATTTGACCTGGCTGGCACCATAGTCGGGATTGTCGAAGAAGATGGTGTGATCAATGGTTCTGATATTCAGGAAGGAGATATTTTATTAGGGTTCAGCAGTTCGGGTTTGCATACGAATGGATATTCCCTGGCCAGAAAGGTATTGTTTCAAACGTACGGGGTTAACGATTATGTTGAAGAACTGGGATGTACCGTCGGAGAAGAATTGCTTAAGATTCATCGCTGTTACTTACCGTTGATATCAGAGTTAAAAGTACTGCCCGGAGTACATGGGTTTTCTCATATTACAGGTGGAGGACTTGTAGGCAATACCAAGCGTATTTTACCTGAAGGATTGGCGCTGGATGTTAACTGGAGCGCCTGGGAGCGACCACCTGTTTATAGCCTTATCCAAAAACTGGGGAGCGTTCCTGAAGAGGATATGCAGGTCACGTTTAACCTGGGTATTGGGTTAATAGCAGTCGTATCTCAGGAACAGGTTGAAGGGGTGATAAAGAAAGCAAAAGATATGGGTGAATCGGTGGTTAACGTCGGTTCCGTAGTAAGGAAGTAATACGCTTTACATTCAGTAGTTTTATAGACTAAATTCTGGCCAAACAATGAAAATTATTTGGTTTGAGCAGCCCCAGATATACTTTTGGACGATATCCGGCCGTTCGTATCGTTTTGTTCTTAATAGCAGGTATCCTATTAGCCGGATGGATCGGCTCTCCCATTCGAATCGCAGTATGGGTATGCATAGGAGTCACCGCAGCATATGCCCTACTTGAAGGTGTACAATCAAGAAAAATCAGCAGAAATCGGACGGTAGTTTCGTCCTTTTTTTATCTGCTTTGGATAACATCAATTGGTTTTCTTTTGATGACCCTTAGCCTCAAAAGTGATGATCAAAGGTCTCTTTCCGAACAGATTATTCATGTTTCTCCGTGGGAATCGGTTGAAATGAAAGGCACCATCACGTCTTCTTTCTATAATCAACAAGGGATTCCCAGGTCCGATCTGGATGTCGAATATGTTAAGATCGGAAACATGGAAGTTGAAGGAGATGGATTTAAAAGTCGCATTCTTTTGGAAGAAGCCTTTCAAACTGGCGAATTTATACATTTTTCTGGAACGGTAATCCCTATATCCGAACCCAGGAATCCGGGAGCTTTTAACTACAAAAAGTATCTGAGGGAAAAAGGGATTCATACGCAAATCCGTCTGGATTCTCTTATCCGGAAAAGCAGTGGAGCCGGAACGTTTTCCTGGCTGCGTTTAAGATCAAACGCATTATCACGCATTGATGAGCTCTTCAGCCGTGAAAATCGCGCTATCGCCAAGGCGCTGTTACTGGGATATAAATCAGAACTGGAAGCTGATCAGAAACAGGCTTTTTCCCGGGCCGGCCTGTCTCATATTATGGCTGTTTCCGGGTTACATGTGGGTTTTGTAGTCGCTCCATTCTGGATTCTAATCCCCTATTTCCAGACATATCGATATGGGAAGTGGACGGGATTGACCCTTCTTATTTTGATACTTTGGTTTTATGCGGGAATAACCGGCTTTTCAGCATCGGTGATGAGAGCCTCGCTCATGGCTGTTTTTTTAGCCTATGGAAGATTATTTCATAAACCATCGAATTCCATCAATATTACTGCTTCTGCAGGTATTGTACTGTTACTGATCGATCCCGGTCAGCTCTTTGAAGTTGGTTTTCAGCTTTCGTTTTCTGCTGTATTCATTATTCTACTGTTACTCCCGGTACTTCAACACCGCTTACCCTATTGGGTCAGGGTAAAATGGTACGGGCAACCGATTACAGTTATGTTGGTATCGTTGGTGGTACAACTTGGCTTATTACCCATTCAGGCTTATTACTTTGGTGAGCTATCGTTGATAAGTCCGCTAGCTAATGCCTTGTTTGTTCCCTGGCTTGGGCTGATCATTCCTATTTCGTTAGCAGCGGTAGTATTAAGTGGGTTATTCCTTCCGGTTGCTGAGCTTATGAACATGCCGTGTGAGTGGTTCTTACATGGTCTTAACACTTTCGTTAGCGAAAGTTCAGGGTGGACCTTCAGCTGGATGGCCATACCAGAAATCAGCTTCCTTCTTTTTCCATTCTGGGTTGCATTGATCATGCTCATTTCCAATTATCGGTTCAAGAGAGCCCGGTGGAGATGGGTAATCATTTCACTGCTTCTATTCTGTAGTCTTCAGCTTCAATACATCATTAAAAAACTTGAATCTGCGCCACTGCAAGTCACTTTTTTTGATGTGGGACAAGGTGATGCGGCATTAGTTTCAACACCGGAAGGGAAACATGTTCTGATTGATACAGGTGTGTGGCGCCCGGGAAGCAGTTCAGCAGAATCTGTTTTAATGCCTTACTTCAAAGCGAACCAAATCAGCCACCTGGATGCGATTATATTATCTCATCCCCATTCGGACCATATTGGGGGAACAGCAGGTTTAATAGGAAGTCTGTCGATCGGGAATATTTATAACTCCGGGTTTAAATATGATTCAGAACTGTACAGATCATACTTAAGACGGGCAAACGAAAAAGAAATTCCGGTACATAAAGCTTCTGCCGGAGACCAGTTGTATATCGATGACTCGGTTCTTTTTTTAGTGATGGGACCTGATTCTCATCCCTTTGGAGATGATCCAAATGAGCATTCTGTGGTTCTTTATGTACGCTATGGAGATAGCGAGATGTTATTTACCGGAGATGCGGGCCGAGAACAGGAGCAACGATTAATCCATAATTACGGAAAGCTACTGGATATTGATGTATTGAAAGTAGGGCACCACGGCAGCAGTACAAGTTCCGGCATTTCTTTTCTGGAAGAAGTAACACCAGAGATGGCCGTCCTATCGCTGGGGGAGCGCAATCGTTACCGCCATCCTCATCTCCAGGCATTAGCTAATATTCACCGATTTACATCAAACATATGGATAACGGCACGGGATAAAGGATTGATTTTAAGATCGGACGGGAAAACAATCGAGGTTGTACTGTGGCATTAGAAATCTGCAGGGAGTGTAGAATGTTAAGGTAAAAGGGTATCTTACCGGAACAAAAGTAATACAGCTGCACTACCACTGATTTGGTTTTAATGGAAAATGAGGAACGCCCAAGCTTTGAGCAAGCTTTAAAAGAACTGGAACGCATTGTTGGACAGTTAGAACGTGGAGATATTACTCTGGAAGACTCCGTTAACCTGTACGAACAGGGAACTAAACTATCTGCACTTTGTTCTGAAATCCTGGAACATGCCGAACTTCGTATAAAACAGGTAAATAAGGCCGAATCTTAAATTCTCCTCTATATGGATGTTGAACAGCTTAAACCCGGACCTCTTTTAGCTACGCTGGATTCTCCCAGCCAGTTGAGAAAACTCCAACCTGAACAGTTGCAGGAAGTGGTTGATGAGCTTCGGCAGTTTATTATTGATACCGTATCAGTTAATGGTGGGCATTTTGGAGCCAGTCTTGGGGTGGTGGAACTAACCACTGCTCTGCATTATGTATATGATACGCCAGAGGATTTGATTGTATGGGATGTGGGGCACCAGGCCTATGGCCATAAAATATTAACCGGCCGCAGAGATAATTTTCATACCAACCGTAAGTATGGCGGGATATCCGGATTCCCAAAACGTTCAGAAAGTGAATATGATACCTTTGGCGTAGGGCACTCCAGTACGTCAATATCTGCCGGATTAGGAATGGCCGTGGCAAATGATCTTTCCGGTAACGATAAAAAAGTAGTAGCCGTTATTGGAGACGGTGCTATGACCGGGGGGATGGCGTTCGAAGCCCTGAATAACGCCGGCGCTATGAACAGTGATGTACTGGTTATTCTGAATGATAACTGCATGTCCATCGATCCGAATGTTGGTGCGCTGAAAGAGTATCTGACAGATATAACAACGTCGCGAAGATTTAATAAAATGCGGGATGAAGTGTACGATGCACTTGGGCATTTCAGATCGGCCGGTGACAAAATGCGGAAAATGGCTTCCCGGTTCGAAAAGGCCATGACTGCGGCATTAACACCGGGTTCACTATTCCGTTCACTTGGATTTAAGTACTACGGCCCCACCGATGGTCATGATGTAGACTCTTTGCGAAAGATGCTGGAAGACCTGAAAGAAGTAAAAGGTCCGAAGCTGTTGCATATTGTAACCGTGAAAGGGAAAGGGTTTGCACCCGCCGAACGAGAGCAAACAAAATGGCATGCATCCTCCAGTCCGTTCGATAAAATTACCGGTAAGTCGCTGGTTCCTAAAAAGCCGACGGCTAATGCACCAAAAAAGTACCAGGATGTATTCGGAGACGCATTAGTGGAACTGGCTGAATCCAATGACGACATTGTTGCGATAACACCGGCTATGCCCAGCGGATCCAGTCTGTGGCCTATGATGAACCGTTTCCCTTCCCGGTCTTTTGATGTGGGGATTGCCGAACAACATGCGGTAACGTTTTCTGCCGGTTTAGCTGCGGAAGGGAAAAAAGCTTTTTGTGCGATATATTCTACGTTTCTTCAGCGCGGTTTTGACCAAATGGTGCATGATGTATGTATTCAAAAATTACCGGTAGTTTTCTGTATAGACCGTGCCGGTCTGGTTGGTGCAGACGGACCTACCCATCACGGGGCGTATGATTTGTCGTACATGCGTGGTATTCCTAACCTGATCATTTCGAGTCCCCTTAACGAGCAGGATCTGCGCGATATGATGTTCACCGCATCGGAATATAATGCTGCTGCCTGGGCCATTCGCTACCCGAGAGGGAAATCAACGGGTATGGATGTGAGAGATGAATTCCAACAGATTGAAATTGGGAAAGGACAGATTCTGAAAGAAGGTGAAGAAGTGGCAGTGTTAAGCTTTGGTCCTATCGGTAAATATGTAACCGAAGCATCCGAACGACTTTCGGCAGAAGGTATTGAGATCGGACATTATGATATGCGCTTTGCCAAGCCTTTGGATACGGAATTGTTGGATGAGATTTGCGAACGATACAATCATATCATCACATTGGAAGACGGCACTGTGTTGGGTGGATTTGGTAGTGCAGTAGCAGAGTATATTGCTCAAAAAGAAGGGGCGCCAACATTGAAAATCATGGGTATTCCGGATCGGTTAGTAGAACACGGAACCCAGGAAGAGTTACACCACGAGATCGGTATTGGCGTTGAGGGAATTATGGAGAACGTGAGGGAAAAACTGAGAATACGCATTTAGGAAGATTGCTTTACTAACGCCAGCTGTTCTATTTTCCCACATTGAAAACTTATACCCTCTCCGATTTCGATTATGAGTTATCCGAAAAACTCATTGCTCAATCACCGGCGCACCCCAGAGATCATGCCCGGCTGTTAGTGTATAACCGAGCGGATGGAACCATTGTAGATGATGTGTTCTACAACCTGTCCGATTATCTTCCGGAACGCACCCGCTTAGTTGTCAATAACAGCAAAGTGGAGAAATGCAGACTCCTCTTTGAAGATGGTAAAAAAGAGGTATTCGTTACGTCTGTTTTGAACGATAGTACTGTGGAAGCGATGGTGCGGCCTGGTAAAAAATTCAAACTGAATCATATCGTTGAACTCGCTGAAGGCGTTACTGCACACGTTACCCATGTGGCTGAAGACGGACTTCGAACCCTTCAACTTTCTCATGATCTGGATGATCCTCATCTGGAACCGTACAGATATACTCCCCTTCCACCATATATAGCCCAGGACGAATCACTCTCGGATGAATATCAGACGGTATATGCGAAAGATCTGGGCAGTAAAGCTGCACCTACAGCCGGCCTTCACTTCACCGATCAACTTCTTGACCGGCTCAAAACTCATGGCATATACCGATCAGAAGTAACCCTGCATGTAGGGTTGGGAACCTTTGCACCCGTGAAATCGGAAGACATTCATGCTCACGAAATGCATTCCGAATGGTATCAAATCACGGCAGATACAGCTAAAGAGTTATCATCAGCACAGCATCTTACCGCAGTTGGCACAACCAGTGTGCGCGTACTGGAATCGGCAGTAAAATCGAAAAAACAGTTTAAGGCAGAGCATGGAGATACCGATATCTACATCACGCCAGGATACAGGTACCAGGCTGTGGATGCCCTGATAACGAACTTTCATCTCCCAAAAAGCACGTTATTGATGTTAGTATCGGCATTTATGGGGTTTGATGAAATGCATCGCCTGTATCAGCATGCAATCCGGGAAGAGTATCGTTTTTACTCATTTGGCGACGCAATGCTGATCCTGTAACAAACGTTGGCAAAACGTAGACCTGTTGGAAGCATATACCTATGTATAGATGGCCGTTATCTGTTTTGAACGGGTTGTAAATTTCATTTTAAAATGGAAGTAAAGTGTACCAAATCACTTGTATTTCTGATATATTTGGCAGCTTTTAAAAGTCTATTCATTTATTGCTACTAAAAGACGTACAATGCGCAGCAAAGCCCGCTAAGAACTAAATAAAATGTAATCCATCCCATGTCTCAGGTAATAAAAATCAAACGCGGTGTTGATATAAAACTGGTAGGAGAAGCCGATAAAGAATTTGCATCACCTGCATCGGTTGAAACCGTTGCCATTAAACCAGGTGATTTCCATGGAGCCCGTTTAAAATTGGTTGTTAAAGAGGGAGATGAAGTAAAGGCAGGTTCTGCGCTGCTTTTTAGCAAAGATGATGAACAGGTTAAACTAACTTCTCCGGTTAGCGGTGAGGTAGCTCAAATTGTTCGTGGTGAAAAGCGGCGCATTCTGGAAGTGCGAATATTAGCTGACAAAACCATAGAACATGAAGATTTTGGAATAGCCGATCCCAAAGAATCAGAGAGAGATGAGATTATTGAAAAGCTGACAGCCTCAGGTTGTTGGGCATTTTTCAGACAGCGGCCATACAACATCCTGGCCGAAACGTCTAAAACACCGAAAGCTATTTTCATTTCCGGTTTTGACTCAGCACCCCTGGCCCCTGACCTTAACCTGTTACTGCAAGGAAATGAAAAGGAATTTCAGACGGGGGTTGACGCCCTTGCAAAAATTACAACCGGTAGTGTTCATCTGGGTCTTAAATCTGGTGAGCCTGTAGGACCGGTATTGAGCGGAGTAGAAGGAGTTCATGTAACAACATACGCTGGTTCACACCCCGCTGGGTTGGTTGGCGTACACATCGCTCAGATGGATCCTATTAATAAAGGGGAAACCGTATGGACAATCAGCCCCGAGCATGTAGTAATTATCGGACGCTTATTTCTTACCGGAACCTTCAACGCACGAATTAATATCGCTGTTACCGGAGCTGAGGTAAAAGAGCGAAAATATCACTCAACAGTAATCGGTGCAGCGGTCAAACCATTTTTGCGCGAGAATGTATCAGAAAAAACGAACCGAATTATCACGGGTAACGTGCTGACAGGTAAACACATCCAGGAAGATGGGTACCTGAGTTTTTATGAACGACAGGTCACTGTACTCGAAGAAGGTATTGATCCGGAGCTTTTCGGATGGCTGATTCCAAAACCGGATAAATTCAGCATTTCCCGCGCCCTTCCATCTGCATTTCAACGCCAGCTGGAGAAAATTACCAACCGCCCAGTAACGTACGATTTGAATACCAACATGCACGGAGAAGAACGGGCATTTGTGGTAAGCGGGCAGTATGAACAGGTTTTTCCCTTCGATATTTATCCGGTTCAACTGCTTAAGGCCATTATGACCAACGATATAGAGTTAATGGAAAACCTTGGAATTTATGAAGTTGTTGAAGAAGACTTTGCCTTGTGTGAAGTTGTGTGCACTTCTAAAATCCCGGTCCAGGAGACGGTTCGCAAGGGACTTGATCTTATGAAAGAAGAATTAGGTTAGAGGTTAATCAACCACTGTCAATTTAGATGAAAGCAATACATAATTTTTTAGAAAGCAACATCAGGCCCCACTTTGAGAAGGGCTCTAAGTATGAAAAGTTGTGGCCTGTTTATGATGGCTTCGCAACTTTTTTGTTCGTTCCAGGGCATACCGCGCATAGCGGGGCTCACATTCGGGATGGAATCGATCTGAAACGTACCATGAATACCGTAATCATGGCATTAGTGCCCTGTTTACTGTTTGGGATGTGGAATGCCGGTTACCATCATTACGTAGCCCTGGGAGTTGATGCAACCTTTATGCAGCAGTTTTTATTCGGTGCAATCAAGGTCATCCCAATGGTCATTGTTTCTTACGGTGTCGGGCTTGGACTTGAGTTTTTGTTTTGTGTGATTAAAGGCCATCAAATTGAAGAGGGTTACCTGGTAACCGGTATGTTAATACCATTGATTATGCCGGTTGATATTCCTCTGTGGATGGTCGCCTTATCTGTCGCATTTGCAGTAGTTATCGGAAAAGAGGTATTCGGCGGAACGGGAATGAATATATTCAACCCGGCCCTTCTTGCCCGTGCTTTTGCATTTTTTGCATACCCAACCTACATGTCGGGTGATAAAGTCTGGATCAATACTTCCGTTCAGGAAGGGCAGGCTGTAGTGGACGGCTGGTCCGGCGCTACTATTTTGGGCGAACTTGCTACCACAGGTGCTACCAAGTATACCCCACTGGAAGCTTTTCTTGGAATTATCCCCGGGTCTATTGGAGAAACCTCCACCCTGTTGGTTCTGCTCGGTGCTGGCTTATTGATCTTTACCGGAATCGGTTCCTGGAGAATTATATTGAGTGCATTTGTTGGTGGAGCGGTAATGGGCTTAATCTTCAATACGTTTGCCGAATATGCAATTTCTCCTGAGCAGCAGGCCTTCATGGCGGTTCCCTTCTGGCAACAGTTGATCTTCGGAGGATTCGCATTCGGAGTGGTATTTATGGCCACCGATCCGGTATCGGGTTCTCAGACGGAACGGGGTAAGTATTTCTACGGATTCTTCATCGGCTTTTTTGGTGTTATGATCCGTGTATTCAATCCCGCTTATCCCGAAGGAATTATGTTGGCCATTCTGTTTATGAATACCATGGCCCCATTAATTGATCATTATGTGGTTCAGGCGAACATAAAGAAACGCCAGAAACGGTTAGCCCTTAACAAAGTAACGGCATAATTATGAACGTAAACAGTAACGCATACACTTTTGGTTTTGCCGCCCTGATGGTAGTTGTGGTAGCTGCTGCGCTTTCGTTAGTAGCAACTACATTAAAGCCGATGCAGGACGAAAACGTAGAGAAAGAAAAAATGCAGAACATCCTGAGTTCTATCCAGGTGAACGTGGATAGAGAAAAGGCTGCAACTATTTATAGCGACTACATTAAAAAAGAATTGGTGATCAGCAATGATCAGCTCGTGGAAGGCATAGATGCGTTTAATGTAGATATGGTAAAAGAAGTACGCGTAGGTAATGGTGAACGTAACGCCCCTCTGTATGTAGCAGAAAAAGACGGCAGTACGTTTTACGTCATTCCGCTACAAGGTACCGGCTTATGGGGTCCGATTTGGGGATATATCTCCCTGGAGGAAGACCTGAGTACGGTATATGGCGCTGTCTTTGACCATAAAGCAGAGACGCCCGGTCTTGGTGCCGAGATTAAGACCCCAGTTTTTACCGACCAGTTCCCCGGAAAAAGAATTCTGGATGATAATGGAAACTTCCTGGGAATAGACGTTCGAAAAGGAGACGCTTCAAACACGTATCAAGTGGATGGAATAAGCGGCGGTACCATCACTTCTGATGGGGTAGAGCTCATGATCCTGGATTGTCTGCAATCCTATTTCCCATTTCTACAACAATATGCTGGAGCAACGGCCAGCGCTCAACTTATCAAGTAATTACGGGCAAAAAAATGGCAGAAGTAGACGTATTAGAACAAGAGGTTGTAGAGCAGAAGCCGGCTGTAAAGCCGAAAGAGCCTCTGTTCAGCAAAAAAAACCGAAAGCTGTTAAGCGATCCTTTTAACGATAACAATCCGATTACCGTACAGGTACTTGGGATTTGCTCAGCATTGGCCATCACGGTTAAGCTTCAACCGGCAATCGTAATGGCCCTTTCCGTTGTGTTTGTAATGGCCGCGGGAAATGTGATTATCTCGATACTTAGAAATTTTGTGCCCAATCGAATCCGGATCATTGTTCAGCTGGTCATTGTTGCTGCGCTCGTGGTATTGGTTGACCAGGTGCTGAAAGCATTTGTGTACGATGTGAGCAAAGAGCTGGCCGTATTTGTAGGTCTTATCATTACCAACTGTATCATCATGGGTCGCCTGGAAGCATTTGCACTGGGCAACACGGTTTGGAGATCATTTCTTGATGGAATAGGTAATGCCGTAGGCTATGGGGTAATACTGGTTCTCGTTGCCTTTTTCCGGGAGCTACTGGGCTCAGGTCAGCTTTTGGGTGCTCAGGTTATCCCCGAATCCTGGTACCTGGCAAACGGAGGATTTTACAGCAATAACGGCTTCATGCTGCTTCCACCCATGGCCCTGATTACAGTTGGAATTATTATCTGGATTCAACGGGCACGTAACACCAAACTGATCGAGGAATAAATCATGCAGGAACTCGTAAACATTTTTGTTAAATCCATTTTCGTTGACAACATGGTGTTCGCCTACTTTCTGGGGATGTGCTCCTATCTGGCGGTTTCCAAGAAAGTATCAACAGCCGTAGGGTTGGGTATTGCCGTAATTTTTGTTCTTTCGGTAACCGTACCGGCGAATTACTTGCTGCAAAACTATGTGCTGGCAGAAGGCGCGCTTTCCTGGATAAGTGAAGACTTTGCCAATGTAGACTTAAGCTTTCTCTCCTTTATCCTGTTTATTGCCATTATTGCATCTATGGTTCAACTGGTTGAGATGCTTGTTGAGAAGTTCTCCCCTGCTTTGTACGGTGCACTAGGCATTTTTCTTCCGTTGATTGCTGTGAACTGCGCCATTCTTGGTGGCTCGTTGTTCATGCAGGAAAAAAACTTTATCAACATTACCGAAGCGACCGTATTTGGCTTTGGTAGTGGAATCGGATGGTTTCTGGCCATTGTGGCTATTGCGGCCATCCGCGAAAAAATTCAGTATTCCAATGTACCTGCTCCATTAAGAGGATTAGGTATCACGTTCATTATCACCGGTTTAATGGGGATAGGGTTCATGTCGTTTATGGGAATCAAATTATAATACTCACATCAAACTCATAATCATCAAGTAGAGTACATCATGATATTTGGAGCAACCACGTTAATTGTAGGTGCCAGTATTGTCATCTTTTTTGCGATCATTATTCTGTTGGTTTCGATACTCCTGGGAGCCAAGGCCGTATTAACGCCGTCGGGCCCGGTTACAATCACCATCAATGGAGAAAAAGAGATCGAAGTAGATTCCGGAGGAACCATTCTGAGTACCCTCGGGAATGAAAAAATATTTTTGCCCTCTGCCTGTGGCGGTGGCGGTACCTGTGTTCAATGCCTTTGCCAAGTACATAGTGGAGGTGGAGAAATTCTGCCAACAGAAACGCCGCATTTCACCAGAAAGCAACAAGCTGATAACTGGAGACTGGGTTGCCAGGTGAAGGTAAAAGAGGACATGGAGATTTCTATTCCGGAAGAAGTGTTTGGAATCAAGAAATGGGAAGCCAAAGTAGTATCTAACTATAATGTGGCGTCGTTCATCAAGGAGTTCATTGTAGAAATTCCCGAGGACATGGACTACAAAGCAGGCGGCTATATCCAGATTGAAATTCCTGAATGCGAAGTGGATTATAAAAACATTGATATTACTGCTCATCCGGAAGAGCACCCGGATGATGCCAATAAATTCAAGTTGGAGTGGGACAATTTCGGTCTTTGGGACTTGAAAATGAAAAACGATGAAAGTGTTGAGCGTGCGTATTCTATGGCCAGCTACCCTGCGGAGGGCCGTAAAGTGATGCTCAATGTGCGAATTGCCACTCCGCCATGGGACCGTTCTAAAAATGCCTGGATGGATGTAAATCCAGGTATAGCATCATCCTACATTTTCTCTAAAAAGCCGGGTGATACTGTTACCATATCCGGCCCATATGGCGAGTTCTTCATTAAAGATAAAACGCAGTCTGAGATGTTATACATCGGAGGAGGAGCTGGAATGGCCCCTATGCGTTCTCACTTGTACCATCTGTTTAATACGCTGGAGACAGGCCGAAAAGTAACCTACTGGTACGGTGGACGTTCACGTCGCGAGTTGTTCTATCTGGAGCATTTCTATGAGCTGGAACGCAAATACGAGAACTTTAACTTTTATGTGGTCCTTTCTGAGCCGTTACCTGAGGATAACTGGGTGGAAAAGAAAAGCCTTGATGATGAAGAAGGCGATGGGTTCCTCGGTTTTGTACACCAGGCTGTGATTGATGAATATCTATCCAATCATCCTGAACCCGAAGAGATTGAGTTTTATTTCTGCGGACCTCCTCTGATGAACCAGGCTGTATTAAGCATGTGTGATAACTGGGGCGTTCCGGATGAAAATGTAGCCTTTGACGATTTCGGAGGTTAAACCAACCCTTTCATTTATATCCCGCATGCAGATTGTATGCGGGTTTTTTTTGCAAAAGATCCTATGCGATATCTGAATGTTTTAGTGGTCCTGATCCTGGTTTCATCCGGCTGCAACCGAACACCTCACCTTGTAGAAAACACAGGCAATGCCCAGGGATCCACATATCAAATCAAATACGTCACAACCAGAAATGTGGATTTTGGGGAGGATATCAAAACCATATTCAGGGATATTGATCTGTCAATGAGTACCTGGGTATCAAACTCGGTAATCTCACAGGTGAATGAAGGGGGAACCTGGGTGGAAGCAGATCCCATGTTTATGGAAGTACTTGATCGATCGTTGGAAATTGCCCGGGAGTCTGACGGAGATTTTGACCCTACGGTTGGGCCCCTTGTCCGATTATGGGGATTTTGGTTTGATGAGCAAAAGACACAGGTTACCGATGACCAGGTTACGGCTGCTCTTGAGTTAGTGGGCTTTGAACAGGTAGAAATTGAGGGTAACAAGGTCCGGATCCCTGAAAACAGGACCATCGATTTTAATGCAATCGCACAGGGTTATACGGTAGACTATATCGCCGAATTTTTAGAATCGAATGGTATTGATCGTTATATGGTGGAAGTGGGTGGAGAAGTAAGAGCCAGGGGATTGAATGACAAGAATAGTGTTTGGGTGATTGGAGTGGATAAACCCCAGGATACCATCGATACGGAAGACCGGTTCCAGTTTATCCTAAAGCTTGAAAATGCAGCTATAGCCACTTCCGGGAATTACAGGAAATTTTGGGTGGATGAAGAGTCGGGTCTGAAATATTCCCATACTATAGACCCAAAAACGGGCTATCCGGCAAAAAATATGCTGCTGAGTGCTTCTATCATTGCTCCTACAGCGATGGACGCTGATGCATACGCCACATTGTGCATGGTACAGGGGTTGGAAAAGTGCAGCGCCTTTTTAGATTCCAAGCCGGAAGTAGATGGATACCTAATCTATGCTGATACAACCGGTAACTGGCAGGAACGTATCACGGATGGATTCCAGACTTATATTCTGGAATAAAGGCGGCTTAACACGGACGTCATTAACAAATCTTTCCAAGCCAGATAGGAAATCAGGCTACGAACGGGCTGAACTCGCTCTCGTCCCTTCTTTTTGAGTCATCACTCTTACACTTTTCGTCAGGAAGCGCACCGCAAAGACTACAGGCTTCCCCCTCTTTATTTAAAAAGGGGCTGTTACTGGCACACGTACCGGAAAACTCACCGTTCTTTTTAAACAGGATTTTTACTGCGATACCGGCAAATCCTATTCCAATAAAAGCTATGGCCAAACCAAGTGTAACTAAAAATGTACTCATGAACGCATCAGTTGTGAAGTGATAAAGATCGCCATTTGGGTAAGAAACCTCAATTACAAACACATCATTTCACAGGCTAAACCGCTCTTGGCACACCCCTTAATCTGTTTCAGGTCCAGCTCCAGAGAGTATTGAATGAGAGATGTTTTGCTCCCAAGCCAAGGCAACCATCACTACCCATGCGGTTGCCTGTCTTCCTGTATTGCGGAAATAATGCTTATCGGAACTTTTTGATGGTAAAGGCTACACCTGTGGTAATGTAAAACCCATCCAGGGGTCGGTTTCCAATTTCCAGGCGGAATAACGTATTTCCAAAGAAACCGATTTTACGATCGAAGTTTTCGGCTTTGGTGAATGGGGTTAATTGCCAGGTTAGACCCGCCCTCCATCCCAGGGTTTCCTCTAAGCTCAGTGACGTATTGGTCGCTTCATCTCTCACATCCACCGACGTAGGTAAGATCATCAAATCGGCGTAAGGACGAACCTGCCGACCATACGCAAACGTGTATCCATCTTCATCCTGTACATGGAGAAAGGTTCGTTTCGTGTATCCGATTCCGGCATATACACCAGCATGAAACACATTGGTAACATCAAAGAAGACCTGGTTTTCATCGTACTCAAACGCGCTGTTTCGAAGGTACACACCACCACGGGCTGTAAACTCGCGCTGTATGGTTCCTGGTAAAGCTACGGTAGACCAGGTCTGGAGTTCTTTGTTATTAACGTAATCCTTCTCGTAGCTGAAGGCCAACAAAACAGGCACCTTCTTATTTTTGGTCTTTTTAAACAGACCGTATTCCACTCCTCCACTGAACAGGAAAGGAAGGCCATCTGATTCCAGAGAAAGCAACGAATAGTAGCCAAAGGCATCTACCCTCAGGTTGTCGTTGATGGGATACAACACATCAGCACCAATACTCCATAAGGATGCCCCCGAGGTATTGCTAAATCCCGCATCTACCGTTAAATAGTTGATAGCTGCATATCCTCGATAAACCACCTCAGGATCGGTCAGGGTTTGCCGAAAGGTGGCCTGACCATAACCGGCCGTACTCAGGACCAGCACAACTCCGAAAAAAGAAAAGAATGAACGCATAGAAATAGAATCAGTTAGTTTTGAGAGAACTTAGGAGGGCTGTACGGTGTAGTCGATCACCCAAATGGGGTATTCTGCGTTCAAATTAATTGTACACCAATCCAGCAGGTTGCGTATATTTGCAATTCTGAACGCGTCCGTAGCTCAACTGGATAGAGCACCAGGTTTCGGCCCTGGGGGTTAGGGGTTCGAATCCTCTCGGGCGTACAGCTGAATTAGCTAAATTAAGCTAAGACAAAGCCCCTTCTGTTTTCAGTTGGGGCTTTTTTATTGGTATTGCAGCATACTCCTCATGATGTTGCCTGTATTCTGTGTCAGAGTAACTAACGCACAAACATATAGGAGGAGTAGTTTGTTAGATTGTTATGTTATAAAGACCTAAAACCCCCTTCTCATGACAGAACTCGAACTCATGGTTGATCTCCACAAATACCAGGCACGTCAGGGACCGGGTAGCACATCGGACACACTAAGGGCGTTGGGGTTGACGGGTATTGATTTGGAACATCACTCCCCACTGGTTGTTGCTGATATCGGATGCGGGACCGGCGGGCAAACACGAACACTTGCCCAACACCTTAAAGGAAAAATCATTGCGGTTGATGTGTTCTCTGAGGTACTGGATAGGGTAAACGATGCCTCACAATCAGTGGATCATCAACATAAGATTGAGACGGTTCAGCAATCGATGGATCACTTATCCTTTGAGGCTGAAAGCCTGGATCTCATCTGGTCTGAGGGAGCCATTTACAACATGGGCTTTGAATCAGGAATAAAAAACTGGAGCAGATTCTTAAAACCGGGAGGCTGTCTTGCAGTTAGTGAATTAACCTGGATCACACAAACCCGCCCCCGGGAAATAGAGACCTATTGGGTAAACGAATACCCGGAAATCGATACCAGCTCACGGAAGATTGAACTACTGGAACAAAACGGCCTTACCCTTTCCGGGTATTTTTATTTGCCTGAGACCAGTTGGATGGATCACTATTACAAACCATTAGAAGAGGGGTTTTCGCTGTTCCTGGATAGACATGATCACTTTGATCTCGCCAAAAAAGTAGTTGAAGATCACCGGGAGGAAATTGCTATGTATAGAAAGTATGCGGCCTATTTCAGCTATGGGTTTTATGTTGCCAGAAAGAAGTAAGACGATAAAGCCATGCATATAGATCACATCTTTATATTCTCCACAGAAAAAGGGAAAGAAGCAGATGCCTTGGTTGAGTTTGGTTGCGTGGAAAGTGAAGGAAGGATTCACACCGGACAGGGAACAGCCAACCGAAAATTTCATTTCGGTTCCTTCTTTCTGGAAATTCTTTGGGTTCACGATGAACAGGAGATTCAATCTGCCAGAACCGGGGTTACCAAATTGTACGAGCGTTCAAAGGGTGATGAAACCGGATATTCTCCCTTCGGTCTATGTTTGGTAAACACGGAAGACACAGATATACTCTTTACAGGAGCTGAACACTACCAACCCGTGTATTTTCCTGATGGGAAGACCATTCAGTTTATACACAGGGAAAAAGACCCATGGCTTCCATGGTTGTTCAGGTTACCATTTAGAGGATTACATCAAAAACCATCTCTTGTTAACCATCCAAACGGTATAAAAAACGTAACTAAAGCAACGTTTTATGTACCGGAACAGATAGCTGGTCATCCAGTTGCAAAAGAATTGGAGGCCGCGGATGTAGTGTTCCGCTCTTCTGAACAACACCAGCTTATCTTAGAATTCGACCATGCTAAAACGGGCCAATTCCAGGAGTTCAAGAATCTATCGCTGTTGATTCAGTATTGAAGAAAAGCCGAAAAACCACATCTGTTTACAGACTTACAATAAACGAAGGTGAATCCGGTGTTTTGATCCGAAACTCATTTATAGACCTCACGTAGCTGGGTCAAAACGATACGATGAAAAACTTTTCCCCCTCCACCATTCTGGAACTCACCTGCAGGTTATATGTCTTTTTCTTTCTGAATATTTACGGATTTGCCAAGCTTTTCGGGGGTCAGTTTTATACCCCGGATTCTATGCCTGCTGAAGTCGGAGCGCTAACACTAGCCGATGCACCCAATTTTGAATTGGCCTGGGTATTTATGGGGCGGTCATTCGGTTATCTGCTTTTTATTGGGCTTGGAGAGATTATTGGAGCCTGGTTGCTTCTTTTCAATAAAACGAAACTATTGGGAGGACTGATTCTCGGCGTCATTATGACGAATGTAATAGTATTCGATGTATTCTTTCTGGATGCGTATGGTGCACTGGCCAGTGCGTCGGTCTATTATGTTATGCTTATATATATTGCGTACTTCAACAGAGAAGAAGTGATGGGTGCGTTTAAACACCTGCTACCTGCAAAACGGGAAGGGAATAGAATATTCACCAGGAAGAACATGATGTTGTTTGTTTCAGCTGTTGCATTAGCAGCCGTCATATTTCTGTTCGATCAACTGTTGGTGAACTGGTTTGGTCACGGTAAGGGCTAATCTGAAATTCGAAATAACCATATAGATACGATGAAAAAAGGAAGCGCATGTTCCATGTTTATTTTGCTATGCATGGCGTTGTCTTGTTCAGAATTAAAAAAAAGAACAACCCTGAACGGAGCCTGGACATCGATCGGATCGGGATGGGTTCTGGCCATTCAGGATAGTTCGACGTACCAACTGTACGATGTGACAACTCAATCGTGTGTAGTACGCAGAGATGCGGGATTTAATGAGTTGGCATCTTCTCTTGAACTCACCAATGATACCTTAACGTTGAAAAAAGGGGTCATATCGTACCTTTTCAAGCCTGCAGAGCGTATTCCGGAGAACTGTACCGAAACATTGAGTAAAGAAGAAAGAGAAGACCCCATGTATAACTTCGAAGTTTTTGCGCAAACAGTGCGTGATCATTATGCGTTCTTTGAACTAAATAACACGGACTGGCCTTCGCTTTATGAACAACAGAAGCAACGCCTGCTTCTTAATCCTTCTGATATTGAGCTGTATAAGGTAATAGATGAAATCCTTCTGGAGATCAATGACAACCATGCCTATCTGGAAGCACCTGAACAGGTATACGCCCAGCTGGAGGACGAGGAATCTGAAGAGGAAACGGAAGGCATTCTGGGAAAAGAATATGGCGATTTTGAGATAGCAAACGTGGTTACAAACCATCATCTCATCGAAGACTATACCAAGGATTCATGGTTGATGAGCTGGGGAAAAATCACGGATTCCATCGGGTATATTCAGGTTAAAACCATGTGGCTTTATGCCGATTTAGGCCTGCCTCAATCCCTGATCGACAGTCTGGGTTACGTAGATGCATATGTAACCACCTTTTCCAAAATGAATGAAGGGGATTACATCCGGAAAGAAGCGGAAGCCGTTGCAACGT
This sequence comes from Bacteroidota bacterium, assembly GCA_039819115.1. Lineage (GTDB taxonomy): Bacteria > Bacteroidota > Rhodothermia > Balneolales > Balneolaceae > JBCBST01. The sequence goes on along the minus strand of JBCBST010000008.1, from coordinate 4,907 downwards.
TAATGAAGAAGGTGATGGACGATTTGAAGGACACAGAGTCTATCGTGATTGACGTCCGGTTTAACGGAGGGGGACAGGATGCCGTCAGTTTTGAAATACTGAGTCATTTTATAACGGGCACAGATCAGGTGGCGACCCAAAAGCTACGCTACAACGATACCTTCACGCCGGAGCTGATTCTTAGCATAGAGGGTAAGCCGGATGCGTACACCAAACCGGTGTACGTGCTTACTTCATCACAAACGGGAAGCGCAGCAGAGGCTTTCAGCATTGCAACGATGGCCTTACCTGATGTCCAACGCATAGGCTCAAGAACTGCTGGTGCCATGTCTACCGCCCTGGAGAAACAGCTTCCAAACGGATGGTTTTTTTCCATATCAAACGAAGTGTACATGGACATGGAAGGTAAGGTGTATGAAAATACCGGCGTTCCACCCGATCACAGGATTGCGTATTCCAGGGATCGGCAGACCTTTTTCAGATCTGTTGCAGATGACCTCGAGAGCGATAAGGATAGGATCCTTGATGCCATTCAAAAGCTCGGCTCAAACTAAGTGCAGACCTCGAATTCTTCTTTGCCTATCCTTACATTTTTAAATCTCCGGAACACATAGAAAGAAAAATATGATGACCATACGTATGGTTAACAGGGACGATATTGAGGACATAAAGCAGGTGCTGGATTCCATCGAATTATTTCCATCTGATATGCTCGAAGACATGATGGCAGATTATCTGGAAAACAGGCAATCACAGGAAGTATGGTTTACTGCTGTACAAGAAGAGAAGCCAATTGCCATTGGGTACTGTGCACCGGAACAACTGACGGTGGGAACCTATAACCTGTATGCGATTGGAGTGAGGAACGACATTCAGGGAAAGGGTACAGGAAGTAAGATGATGCAGTTTATTGAAGATCACCTGAGAAGCATCGGTGGCCGACTTCTGATTGTAGATACATCGGGTACTCCGGACTTTAGCCAGACACGGGCATTTTATGAAAACCTTGGATACAGAAAGGAAGCCGTCATTCGGGATTTTTGGAATGAAGGGGATGATAAAGTAACCTATTGGAAGAAACTGAACGGTTAGAGGATTCGATTTCTTCCCTCTCTCTTACTACATTTTCAGCCAAATAAAATAAGCTTAAGGGATATGCGAAAGTACAAATCATGGATTGTTGGACTATTGGGAATGTGGATATTAATGTCGTCATGTACCGTGCCGCGAATTGCTATTTCTGATGATCTGGCGGCAACGTCCGAAGAAATGAAGGTGAGGCGTAAATTCTTCAGAGGCTGGAATCAGCCTGTTAAATACGGCGAATATACATCATCAAAGATAAAAAGAGGCTGGCTCCAGTCATCAGAAACAGAGATAGGGAATGATGTTATGTCCCGATATCGTACAGCAGAAAATAAACTCCAGTTCACCCAATTCAGTCCCGGCGGTGAGGCCGAGGTTTATACGGTAGGGCGATTAACAACTACAGAAACGCCTCTCACAGAAGTACTTTTTGGTGGATCAATGGAGCTTACCCATCAGGATACGTATTCCGGTACCATCATCCCGAATAATGACGAAAGCAAGACCTGGGAATTTGTAGTTGAATATCCGGATGGAATGAGCAATCTATCAGAGCTAAGGAATCGCGATAACATCGATGAGCGAAAAACGGGTATTGCCAAATCCAAAGACGGAGAAGAAATACTGATCCGTGCGGTACGCCGTATGGAAGATCAGATAAGCTTGATCGAACTCGATAATTTTGGATTCGAATTTGTACAGAATAATGAGACCATAGGAGCAGTATCTCTGCTCAACCATGGACGGGTCTGGATGAAAAACGATCTTTCAGAAGAAAAGAAATTGGTGCTCTCAAGTTTATCAACGGCTATGCTGGTTCGTGCCAGTTTAGAAGAAGACACCTAAGCACGGATCAAAGGTGTGAAAGAAACTCATCTTTGTACACTCCCCCCATAGGAATCATGATAGAGGCCCCAAGATTTACCAGGTTTCCTTCTATGTAACGGATGCATGATTTGTTGATAGCAAACGATTTATGGCACCGAATCAGTGAAGCAGTGTCCAGTTCGTCCAGCAGTCGTTTAAGAGAGATATTGACCATCAGCTTTTGATCATCCAGAACCACCTTCACATAATCTCCCTTGCTTTCGAGATAGATGATATCCTCAGGTTTTACCAGAAACGTTTTACCATCAGAGCGTAAGGATATGGTTCCTGTTTCCGTTTGATTAGAATCGGATATGTTCACTTTCTGAACGGCTTTTAGAAATCGGTCAAATGAAAATGGTTTCAGTAAATAGTCTACCACATTCAGTTCGTACCCTTCCAATGCGTATTCCGAGTAGGCCGTCGTTAAAATAACCTGAGGTGGTTCGGAAAGGCTTTTGAGATAGTCAATACCGTTTAGCTTAGGCATATTAATATCCAGGAAAAGCAGGTCGAACGATAAATCCGGGCTTTTCTGCATGGCCTGGAGTGCATGTTCATAGCTGGCCACTAAGGTTACCTGAGGAGCATCTTTGATAAACGTCTCCAGTATTTGACGGGCAGCCGGTTCGTCATCAATTACGATACATCGGATCATGATAAATCAATAGTGAGGTTTAAACGAAATTCATGCTCGGTTTGCTGAACGAACAACGTGTGTCGGTTAGGATAGTAGGCATCCAATCGCTTACGGGCATTGGCAATACCAATTCCTTCTGTTTTACTTAACCCTGAAGAAGAAACAACAGGATTTTGTGTATCCAGTTTTAAGACTGAATCCGTAACGGAAAGGGAGATTGTGAGCAGTTGACCAGGATCGCTCAGATCACCATGAACAAACACATTTTCTATAAACGTGATGATTACCAAAGGGATAATCCGGTAACCGTTTGCGGAGCCCTGTATGGAAAAGTGTACACTTTCGGGGTACGACAGGCGCGCTTTCTGCAAATGAATGTACTCAGTGATGTAGGTGAGCTCATCCTCTAAAGCAACTTCTTCGTCCTCCATATGATCAACCACATAGCGCAACATCCTGGATAGCTTAAGAATTAAATCAGGAGCTTTATCCGATTTTGTAAGCGCCTCGGCGTAAATCGTATTCAGGCTGTTGAACAAAAAATGAGGGTGAATTTGAGCCCGGAGCATGGAAAGTTCAGTTTTCGTATTCACCTCTTTCAATTCGGCTACGGCCAGTTCAGCATCTTTCTGCTCAAAAAAGGCTTTACTGATCATTAACAGGGTTGATAATGCCAGATACCCGAAACAAAACGCCATAATCTCCCAACCGCTGTGTATGGGTACGAGGTAGTAATTAGGGAAAAGCACATCCTGAACCCAGGTAAAGGAAAAGTGATACGCAAAATAACTGAAGCTGAATACGAAACTCAACAGGAGGGTGTACACACGTAATCGTTTTTTGAAAAGGAAGTGAGGGATCAGATACCACACGTTGTACATAACGACCAAAAGAAACGGGAGGTGAAATAAACCAGTGAAAATCCAGTCGATGGTACGAATGCTTTCGGTTCTGGAGAACACATTCAAAAAAACCAAAAAGGAAACCGCCATCATCATACCTACGATGAACCAGCGGTTCCCTGTTATATGCTTAAGTCTCATGATTCCTTTCGGGTTAAAATCATGGCATCATCAAAGGCATCTTCTTCGTCGGCATATTTATTGACAAAGCGTTGTAACTCTTTGGTTGAAGCCGTGACCAGAATACCATCTTCCGTAGATTCATGCTTGATACGGATGCGGTTGTTATCGATCTGATCTTCTAACCAGCTATCCTCAAAGAACTGAATGGATAGGTCATTACCGTCGAGACGTATCCTGGAGAATGTATGAACGGGAAACTTGTGCGCATCCATGAAGTTGGAAGAACCGGATAAATCGAACAGGAACATATCCAGAAAATAATGATTATTGAATGACCCGATTTTACCTATAAAGTAGGTGGTATCGCTGGAAATGTCCTGAAGGTTCTCGAAGAGTACGATATAGTAATTTGGGGTTTCCTCTTCTTCTTCACCATCAAAGGTCATATCAGCAATATTAAGATCAGGAATCTTGGCCGGATCGTTGATAAACGTCCATCGTTGATCTTCCGATTCGTAACGACCATCCAGCCCTTCAATAAGCACCAGGTCGGAATCAGTAACCAGAGGGTGAACCGATTTGAGGTAACAACCCGATAGTAAAGTGGCAACCATTATGGTTAAGCAAAGTAAAAGTGTTCGTATTGTTTTCATCGCAATGCAGTTTTAATTGTGGTTTGCGAATCAAAGAAACGGAGGTTTCTTTCTGCCCCCCAATCTATTCGATGACTTCCGGGTATTTCTCGACGTAAACAAGGTAAGAGGTCGGTTTTTTGAAAAAGCAGCGATCTTGGTGAACTTTTTCTCAGCAGCCATACTACCATAATAGATTAACTCTTTAGTTACAGGAATGGAATATCGGTAATAACAGGAACATCCAAATGATTAAAGAAATACCGAAGATACTAATCGTATACAGACTATTGATTTCATTGATATTTATAGGGATCAAACCATCATCAGATCTACCTACCGTAACCATAGTATTGCTCCTATTATACACAGGAATACTCTCCGATGTCTTCGATGGAATACTGGCAAGATCATATAACATAGCGACAACAAGATTGCGGGTATACGATACCGTTGTCGATCTGATATTCTACCTGTCGGCCTTTTTCTACCTGTATCGATTAGAGGAAAACATCGTTACAGACAACGCTTACCTGATCGTTACCATCTTATCTCTAGAGGTGTGTATGTACGTGTTGAGCCTGGTTCGTTTCAGGAAGCTACCCTCTCCCCATGCATTGCTTTCCAAAATATGGGGTATGTACCTGGTAGTTGAGT
>JBCBST010000007.1:0-52753 GCA_039819115.1 Bacteroidota bacterium | reverse complement strand
GTTATAGTTCCATTCAGTGATCAGTTCTTCGATCAACAGGTAAACTATAACTTGTTCTGGTAGCGCTGATCTATCTAATAACTGATCACTGTATCGCGTGCTAATTCCTGCTCTTGCAGAAAGGGTAGGCAATAAAGCGCCTTTTGCAATATCATATTGCAGTTTGAGCGACCGGGCCTGAGCAACTTCGCTTTTATAGTCGGAACGATTAGATAATGCCGTACCTACCAGGTTGCCTAACACGTAGTTTTGAGTATTTCCTTCTGCCTGGAACAAATTACTTGTCAAATCAGGAGTTACAAATTCGTATTGGCCCTGAGGATCAACCTGAAGGGTGCGGATAAGTAACAAACGATCAATTTGAAGTGCATTCTGACGTTGAGTAATAGTTAGTTCGTTCGTTGCAACCTGAGATTCCTGGTTGAATAAATCCACACGCGGTCGGGACCCTACTTCGACCTGAGCCTCTATCTGTTCCAGCTGCTTATTGGATGTTTCAAGGTTATCTTTGGCAATCTCTATTAACTGCTGATCGAGCAAAATTTGAAGGAACCGGCTGGCTACATCAAAAATTACCTGTTCTTTTGCTCTTTTAAGCTGCTCTTCTGAGGAGTACTTGTTTTGCTGAGTAGCACGCAGAGAAAGGATGTTTTCAAATCCATTAAAAACTCCCCAATTGGCATTTAATCCACCAGAAAAAGATGTTGATGTTATTACAACAAATGGATTCAGGTCTTGTGCTAAACGATCTGCAATAAACTGCTGACCCTGATTTTGACTACCCCCAAAATTACCGCTTAAGGATGGTAGAAAATCAGCGTATTCGCTCGTAATTCTGTATTCGGCCAGATCGAGGTTGTTTTCGGCCTGTTTCAGCTGGAAGTTGTTTTCCAGTGCTATTCGAATGGCGTCTTGAAGAGTGATTTTTTGTACTTGTTGGGCTTGTAAAAGTGAACTCGTAGTTAGGATAACAACAGCAAATGCCTGCAGAATGCGTTTCATGTAGTATATTTTTAGTTTGATTGTGACGTTCAACGACAAAAGACGATTTTGGTTACAAAGAAGTTCAATGTGCACCAAAAGTTTATGCCTTTTGCATTCGATGCGTTAGACGATGATTTCGTTTCAATCTTCGTGGGTGGGATTGTTTCTACTTGTTAAATCATCAGCGACTGATGTGATACCACCTATAATCTTCCGGGCTGCGTATTTTTTTAATTCATCCCCTATGATACCGCTCAGGCTGGTCCCAGATCGTTTTGACCTGTCGCTTCCTTTTTTCCCGGCTAACAACCCTAACACCAGTGCCGCCCCTACTAATGGCAGAGGATAGCGTTTGATAATCTCACGTGGCTGGAGTGATTCCACGACCTCTGACTTTGCATCTTCAATAGTGGTATCGATACCGGATTGAATACGGTCCAGCTCAGCCTCCAGCTCTTTCCTTTTCTCTTCCACCTTTGTTTGCACATTAGCCATTCTCTATCTCCTCATGTTCTTTAGCCTCAGGAAGCAACGGACGGGAAACTGATTTGGGCTCTTCCAGAGCGTTAAGCACATCGTTCATTATTTTGGACTGAATGTTTTTCGATATAGCAGATGGTTTCGCAATCAGAAAAATAAGTCCGATCAGAAAAAAAGGTGAAGAGGCTACTAAAAAACCTATTGCGTTACTTTCAAATAGCTCGCCCAGATAAAAACCAAGAGCAATCAGCCCAAATAAAAAACCAATGGAAATGACCAGTATGCCTACCACCTGTTGAATAGCCTGACCAATCCACAATCCGGCCTTTTCACCTAAGCCAATAACTAGTAGCTCGACTTTAGCTTCCAGATAGTTTTTAAGCTCGGTAGTTAGCTTTTGAAACCGGTTATTGATCTGATCCATAGCGTGTTAGTCATCTTCGGAAGTGAACAACCGAGCAAGGATAAAGCCGACGGTAAATCCTACGACCAGGCTTTTTATGGGGTGCTCCCGAATCAACTGCTCCGATTTCACTTTCAATTCGTCTACAGCCTCGGGTAACTGAGCCTCATCGATTACCTGTTTACCACGGGTTAAGGCGGCTTCAAGCCGATCATTTAACTGATGAAGTAATTCTTCGTTCATAACGCCCTTTTCTTGTAAAGGTACAAATAGATACGGGTTAGCAAAAACCCACAACTTGTTATTCGTATCTGAGACTTTCTATCGGATCTAAACGGGAAGCCTTATACGCTGGGTATACTCCAAAAAGAAGCCCGATAAACAGCATACCAAAAAAGCTCAGGAACACTGACCACACGGGTATCACTACTTCTGTATCTATCCAGAATGCGACCAGGTTTCCGGTGCCAATACCCAGAACGAGACCGATTAAACCACCAATCTGGCAGATAAAAATAGCCTCAACCAGAAACTGATTCACAATGGCTTTACGTGTAGCACCTACCGATTTTCGAACCCCAATTTCACGTGTTCGTTCTGTTACCGTAACCAGCATGATGTTCATCACTCCAATACCTGCCCCCAGAAGGGTGATCAATCCTATAATAAACCCGGCGGCATATAGTATGCCTGTGAAGGCATCGAACGTACCGGATAAAGAGTCGTTCGTCACAATCTCGAAATCGTTGTCTTCCTGTGGCAGTACGCCACGGATAACCCGCATAATACCGGTCACCTCTTCTATCGTATCTTCGATTTTTGATATTTCAGGAGCCCTTAGCTGTATTCCGATTCCCCGGTTCCCCCCATAGTTTTTTATACCCGTTGTGTAGGGTATAATCACCAGGTTATCAAAAGACTGACCAAAAATCTGACCCTTCTTTTCCAGAATACCAATTACGTTATACGGCCGGCCATCAATTCGAATAGTCTTACCAATAGGATATTCGCTTTTAAAAATCTCTACCTGCACATCTTTGCCGATAATGGCCACATCACGATTGTATTGCACATCCTCTTCCGAGAAATTACGCCCATCTTCGAGCTCAAAGGCGTTATTTACAATAAACTCTGAGTTTCCTCCCCGAACAGATACATCCGGATCTGTTTCTACTTTACCATACTGTACTTTCGTAAAACTAAAGGTAGTGACAGGGCTCATCCCCTCCCCAACTCTCATTCGGTCGCCCAGATCTTCTGCGTCCTGGAATCGAATCCGTTTTCGGTTTCTAAGGCTGGCATCTCTTGGCCCCAACTGCACTGCCGGATTCCGTTGAACAGTAATTACATCACTGCCCAAAATGCTCATTGTGTTTGTAAAAAAGTTATCCAGTACAGCAACGGCAGTTGTAGAAACGATAACGGAGAATACCCCGATGATGAGTGCTAGTAGCGTCAGAAAGGAACGAATCTTATTCCCTTTTAAGGAATCAGCCGCCTGGTAAAATGTTTCTCTGATATGCATTATTCGAACCTCAGTGAATCAATCGGATCAGATTTAGCGGCTTTATAAGCTGGTATAAATCCGAAGAATACCCCAACAGCCGTACAAATCATGAATGCTACAAGAATAACACTGATGTTCATTTTAGCGGTAAATACCTGGTTAATTCCAATCGTGGCAAAACCCGCTAACAAAACTCCAAAAACGCCACCCATCAAACAGATAACCACAGCCTCAATCAGAAACTGGGTTAAAATTTCCCAGGATTTGGCTCCTACAGCTTTTCGAATACCAATTTCCTTAGTGCGTTCCCGAACGGATACAAACATAATATTCATGATTCCAATCCCCCCAATTAACAGGGAAAGACCAACTAACACAAAACCACCAATGTATAGTCCGCCTTTGAATGCGGCTAGCTGTTCCTCAAATGCCTGCGGCTTGTTGATCGCGAAGTCATTTTCTTCAGCAGCATCCAGTTGCCGGACCTGACGCATCAAGCCTTCAATTTCGTATTCACCTTCAATAGTAGATGCTTCGTCAGGAAATTTCACCCCTATTTGTACTCCCCAGCGCAGACCATAAATCTGTCCGTATGCGCTAATCGGAACAATAATGCGGTTATCTGAATCGCCAAGACCTAAGAAGCTGCCTTGTTTTTCAAGAATGCCGATAACCGTGAATTTCTGTCCGCCAAGACGAACCTGTTTACCTAATGGATCACGATCTTCAAACAAACCTTCCTGTAAGGACTTCCCGATAATGGCCACTTTAACTCCTGATCGGGCCTCTTCCTGGGTAAACATCCGGCCTTCTACAATATTGAGTCCCTGTATATTCAGATAATTAGCGGTTGCACCGTTAATACCTACCTGTTCGGCACTTTTATCCTTATAACGTACGGTTACATTTCTGTTGGCAGAAGCTGCTACGTCCGTAGCAAGGCGGCTGCGTTCGTCCAGAAACTCTACGTAATCCAGTTCCATCTCTTTACGACCGATAATTTCCCACCATTCTTTATCGCCCATATCCCAGGGCCATTTTTCCACATAAACTACATTACGGCCTAACATCGCCATGCTGTTTTCGAAACTCTCGTCCATTCCTGTGGTTACGGAATCGACCACGGTTACCATGGTAATACCAATAATGATACACAGCGTTGTTAAAAACGCCCGGATTTTATTAACGAACAGAGACCTGAATGCGATTCGGATTCCTTCCGTAAAACTGTTGATGATTTTCATATAGCTATATTATGCGCCGCCGGTACGGCAAATTTACACTTTCGTTGCGTATTAAATGAAAAAAATGGTTTCTCCATTCTCATTCCCAAATATTCGGTATCATCAATAAAAAAGTAATGAAACTTGATGTTTTGGCCTTTGCTGCGCACCCCGATGATGTGGAACTGAACTGCGGTGGCACCATTGCCTCACTTACTTCTTCGGGGAAAAGAGTAGGTATTATAGATCTTACATTGGGCGAAATGGGAACCCGGGGGACGGTTGAATCCAGGAAGAAGGAAGCCAAACACGCTTCTGAGATTCTCGGTATTGCCGTTCGTGAACAACTTGAGCTCCCCGACTCCGATATCCGGAATACCAGAGAAAACCAGCTTAGGCTTATTCAGGTCATACGTACATATCAGCCACACTTATGCCTCGTTGGTGCTCCTCATGACCGACATCCCGACCATGGAGCAGCAACAAAACTAATGACCGACAGTTTGTTTTACTCAGGTCTGAAAAAGCTTACAACCACCGATGCTCAAGGTAATGAACAGAATGTCTGGCGACCGGCATACATTCTGCATTACATGCAGGACCGACCTTTTGAACCGGATTTAGTACTTGATATTTCCTCTCATATGGAGCAAAAAAAGAAAGCTATCGAGGCCTTTAATACACAATTCAATGTAAAGGAAAAGGCAGAAGACCATACTTATATATCCACACCGGAGTATTTTGAACAGGTTATAGCCCGCGCCCGGTACTTCGGACACCTGGCAGGATTTACCTACGGAGAACCGTTCAAGTATTATAACGGCCCGGTTCCTCTTCAGGATTTTGATCTCTTTTTTAACTCAACAACGGATTAGAGATGCAACGACGCGTGATTCTTTATATCGCCATGAGTCTGGATGGTTTTATTGCTGGAGAAAACGATGATTTACGTTTTCTGGAAACCGTACAGGTAGAGGGTGAAGACTATGGATATGAAAGCTTTCAACAGGAAATAGATACCCTTATCTGGGGAAGAAAAACCTATGATGTGGTTCAGTCTTTTGGCATTGAATTCCCTCATAAAGATAAGACCTGTTACGTGATCAGCTCTTCGCGGAGCGGACATAATGAGTACATCGAATACCGATCTGACGTTGTATCTCTCATTCAGGAACTGAAATCAAAACCTGGAAAACATATCTACTGCGATGGTGGTGCCTCCATTGTAAACGAGTTGTTAAAGCATAATCTTCTTGATGAGCTCAGAATAACCATCATCCCACACTTGGTCGGTAAGGGCGTTCGTTTATTCTCCAATGACAGAGACCAGCAGACACTGCAACTTACCCGCACCGTTTCGTTTCCAACCGGGGCTGTACAGAACTGGTATACTGTAATTCATAAAACTGATTAAGGGCTAATCAAACCGAACGTTGCTCTTTTCCAAAGCTGAGTGCGATCTTCTCCTTTAAAAAAGAATGAATAGCCGCATTTCCAGCTACAATTCGCTGACCAAATAACCAGTTATTCCCACCATTCCAGTCGGTTACTATCCCACCCGCTTCCCGGATAATGAGAGCACCGGCGGCTACATCCCACGGACTTAATCCGTACTCATAGAACCCCTCGAATCGGCCACATGCCATATTACACAAATCCCAGGCTGCCGAGCCGGGCCGGCGTACACCATGTGTCTCATCCATCAGCATACGGAATAGCTTCAGGTAGTTATCGACCAGGTCCAGATTATTGTAGGGAAACCCGGTTCCTATTAGCGACTGCGAAGGGTCTTGGTTCTGAGATACAGTAATAGGCTGCTCATTTCGAAAAGCCCCACCTTCTTCTGTTGCATAAAACAATTCGGAATTAGCCACCTCCAGAACCAGGCCTACTTTTGGGGTGTGCTTGTCCCAAAGAGCAATGGAAACACAATACACCGGAAAGCCATGAGCGAAATTAGTGGTTCCATCTATCGGATCTATAATCCAGACCCGTCCATCGGGTAAGCTACGTTTGGATGATGTTTCTTCAGCTAAAATCTCATCATCCGGAAAGACTTCGTTAATGATGGACAAAATAGCTTTTTCAGAGGCCAGGTCGGCATCGGTAACCAAATCGTTTTTGCCTTTGAGGGCAATATTGAAGTTTTCAGAGGTAGCAAACTCGCGGATGATTTCTGCGGCACTTAAGGCCGCCTTTTTGGCTATGCTTAGCTCGTGTTGGTATCTCAAGGGTTTCTCAGGCTTCGGGGTGTGTACTGAAATGCGTTTTTCCCTCCTGCTTTCTGTTTCCAGATGGGATCAGGGTACAGATCTTCGGAATCGGCCGTTACCCGTTCATTAATGAACATTTGAACGGTATTCTGCTTTTGAATGATGGCTCTTTTTTCCTCATCCGATACGGCCTGGCGAAATTTCAGTGCCAATTCCTGTCTTTTTCGTTCGTAGAAGTTAAGCTCCAGTGCTTTAATCGTACTTTTAGCCGTTTTTTCGGGAAACTTATCTTTTTGATGTTTCAAGCCAATCTTTTCAGAATGCCGGTCGCTGGGTGCAAATTGTTCCATGGTAACATCTCCTACCAAACGAGGAAACGGATCGGGTAATGCCGCATACACTTGAATGGAGACTTCCTGGTTCTGCTGGAAGCGTTCCACAATACTATCGAAAAACATGGCCAGTTCTTCGTCTTCAAACACTCTCCGGTTGATAAGGGAACACACATATTCCACCATATCCCGGCCATAGGTAATCAACAGGCGAATGAGCTCCTTCTCGTAATGGGGCTTTTTTTGAGATGATGGCTCAGCAACAGCCTCCACATCTGCCATATCTTCACTCAGAGGCATCCACTCTTCACCAGGGAGAGGTATCTCTTCCATTTGAGGGGGCATTTGTCGGGATTCCTGTTCTCTGGCAGCTGTTCGCTCAGCCCGGACTTCCTCTCGTTGGCGGGACCGCTCGTCCTGTTGACGTTTGGCTCTGATGATGCGCTCTAACTGCTCGAAAAGCTCCTTATCTGTACCCCCTCTGAACTGCTGGGTACGTTGATGTAAATGCTGAACAAATACCTGTCTGTTAATCGCGTCTTTGATCTCAGCAATAGCCTCTAATACATCATTAAGAACTTTAGGACGTTCTGTGGGTTGAGACAAACGACCTTCTTCTTCCGCTTTCATGATCAGGAAATCAACAAAGTTTTTAGCCGACTCCTTCTTCAACTCCAAGAATGATTCTTTACCAAACTGCTTAACAAAAGAATCCGGATCCTCCCCTTCAGGGAGTTCAAGCAAAGCAACGTCCATTCCCTCGGCAAGCGCAATATTAATACCTCGCTTCATAGCATTCTGTCCCGCCGAATCGGAGTCATAGATCATTACAATTTTTTCTCCATACCGGTGCAGCACTTTCATCTGACCAGATGTAAGTGCGGTTCCGCTACTTGCCACCACATTCTTTATTCCATGCTCAGCCAGGGTGATCACATCGGTATACCCTTCCACGAGTATAACCTCTTTATGCTTTCGAATCTCATTTCGTGCAAAATTAACCCCGTATACCACTTCGCTTTTATTGTACACCATCGTTTGGGCAGAATTGATGTACTTCGCAGTTTTTTCGTTGGTGAGTATTCGTCCTGCAAACCCGATTACTTTGCCCGTTGGGTTGAAAATCGGAAACATAAGCCGACCGCGAAAAGTATCGTAGTAGCCATCGTTACGCTGGCTTGGTTTAATCAGATCGGCCTGTACCAGGTAATCGGTGTCTATACCTGCATTTTGTGCCGTTTGCACCAAATCACTGCCTCCCCTTGGTGCATAACCCAATCCATATGTTTTCCAGACTTCCGGGGGATATCCCCGTTTTTCGAGATACTCAATAGCAGAACGGGCGTCCGGATTCTCGATTAAATTTCGATAGTAGTACACACCCGCAAACTTCAGCGCATGATACACACCCTCTTTTTGCTGAGTTTCTTCTGTTGGTCGCGGGTCCTCCTCTTCCGGGATAAATACTCCGTAGCGCTCGGCCAGTTGACGGGTTGCTTCTACAAAGCTCACTCCATCCTGATCCTGTACAAATTTTATTACATCGCCCGATTCTCCACACCCAAAACATTTAAAAATACCCAGGGATGGATTTACGGTAAAAGAAGGCGTTTTTTCCGAGTGATACGGACATAGCCCCACGAAATTACTGCCCGATTTTTTCAGACGAACATAGTCTCCTACCACTTCTACAATATCTGCAGCGTCTTTTACTTCCTGAATTTTTGCTTCGCCGATCATCATTACAACTTGAGTAAATCCCGGATAGGAGTAAAGGGTCACCTTGAAATTATTTCACAATTCTTAATACGCACAATTCATTTCTATTACCTGATTTGAGTCCTATATTTGCCCACTCAAATTGTTAACAACCAAACGGAACTCAGATGAGCGTTTTAGTCGGAAAAGACACCCGCCTTATTGTACAAGGCTTCACCGGAAGTGAAGGAAGCTTCCACGCCAGCCAAATGATCGAATACGGAACAAACGTTGTAGGTGGGGTTACTCCCGGTAAAGGCGGACAGACTCATCTGGATCGTCCGGTGTTTAATACAGTAGCTGAAGCTGTTCGGGAAGCAGATGCAAATACCTCCATTATTTTTGTACCCCCTGCATTTGCATCTGACGCAATTACCGAGGCCGTTTTTGCAGGTATTAAGGTGATTATCTGTATCACTGAAGGTATCCCCGTTAAAGACATGATTGTAGCCAAACAAGTCGTAAATGCCCACGGCGCCGTACTTATTGGCCCAAACTGCCCGGGAGTAATTACTCCGGGTGAAGCAAAAGTTGGGATTATGCCAGGAATGATTTTCTCTCCCGGAAAAGTGGGTCTTATTTCACGATCAGGAACGCTTACCTATGAGGCTGTAGATCAGCTTACAAAAGAAGGCTTAGGGCAAAGCACTGCTATTGGTATTGGAGGAGATCCCGTCATTGGCACTACGCACCTGGATGCTGTTAAGCTTCTGAACGAAGACGAGGATACCGAAGCCATTGTACTTATTGGTGAAATTGGTGGTTCTGCCGAAGAAGAAGCGGCCGCTTATATTAAAGAACATGTATCTAAGCCCGTTGTGGCCTTTATTGCCGGTAGCACTGCCCCTCCCGGTCGCCGAATGGGGCATGCCGGAGCGATCATCTCCGGTGGCAAAGGCACAGCTCAGGAAAAGAAACGTGCCCTGGCTGAAGCTGGAATTACTGTTGTGGAAAGTCCGGCTGATATTGGAGCTACCCTCAAAAATCTGCTTGAAACCGCCTAATACTTACCTGATCTGCATTTGAGATCTGTTCTCATTATATCCTTACTGCTGAGTTTTAGTTGGCAAATTGGAAGCTGTATAGCTGTATACTTCTGCTTTAAAGCCAACCAGGCTCATATTATTGAACACCATTGTGTAAATAAGGATAATCCGGACATGGAATGTGACGGACATTGCCATCTTACCGCCATGATGATTAACATGGATCACAACCATGACGCTCCGGCCCCCAGAAAAACTTCGATTGTAGTCAAGGAAATCAAAATTCCGCTTTTCCTACAAAAGGCGATCAGTGCTTTTTTAACCAACCTGAAACCGATAGACCAGGTTGGTTTTTCTCCTCACTCCTTAACATCGGTCTACTGCCCCGATTTGCTACGTCCTCCCCAGGCTTAGCCTACCCTATCTCTTCTTATCTACACTACTCTTATCACTGTTAAGAGTCTTTTTTAAACATCAACTGAACAAAAATGAAACAACTATTTCTTGTTCTGTCGATGACTGTACTTTTTTTGGGTGAGGCTTACACACAGACTATTACCGGTACGGTACAATCGGCAGATGATACCCCTATTATAAATGCTAATGTTAAGGTATTGAACCAACCTGTTGGCTCAGTAACCGATTCTGACGGAAAATTCCAACTATCGCTTAAGAAAGGGACGTACACCCTTGTAATCAGTGCTATAGGATATGCCATCCGCTCGGTCGAGGTAACCAGCGGCGAATCTTCCGCCCCTATCATCATCACACTCGATGAAAAAACCGAAACCCTGGATCAGATTGTGGTTACGGCACAACGTCAGGAAGAATTACTGGTGAAAACACCCATCAGTGTAACGGCTATTAACGCACAGCGAATCCAGGAAACACAAACCTGGGAACTGAACGACTTAGCCGGTATCGTACCAAACTATAATTATGGTGAGCTGGGGGTAAGCTTTCAGCAAATCCAAAGTATACGTGGTGTTCAGGTGTTCAGCGAGAATCCTGCCCTCTCAACCTATATTGATGGGGTAAACAATCTCGATATCCTTGCTAATGGATTCGCACTGGTGGATGTTGAGCGTATCGAAGTACTGAGGGGACCTCAGGGTACCCTTTTTGGCCGAAACGCCATGGGTGGGGTGATTAACATCATTACCAAGCGCCCCACAAACGCAAAAACCGGATTCTTCGAGAGTAGTGTCGGTAACCTCGGTTTACAGCGGTATGCATTGGGCGCTAAATCGCCCATCATTGATAATAAGCTATTTCTGGGTGTGACCGGTTTATTCGAACGCCGACAAGGATTTATGGAAAACGATACTACCGGTATTGCCGGAGCAGATGTCGATATCCAGGACGCCCGGGTAGGCGATCAGGACCGGTACTATGGAAATGTAGCACTAACCTGGCTGCCCTCTCAAACCTTTAGCGCGACATTAAACCTGAAAGCACAGACCGAGCAGTCTCAGGCCAGTGGCTTTTTTGTATCGCCCTCTTCTCTTGCTCGTGTGGAGCAGGACCCGGATCGCATTGATTTATCGCGTATAGGTTCGCATTCCCGTAACGTATTGAACTCATCGTTAACCCTAACCTCTATACAGGAGTCGTTCTCCATAACGTCTGTATCTACTTACCAACAGGTAGAGTTGGCTTTCGAAGACATCGTATCGGGTGGAATATTCCATACCTTTGGCAATAACAGAATCGGGGGTACACCAGATGCTCAACGGGTAGGAACTCAGGAAATCAAAATCAATTCCCTTGGCGATGGCCCACTATCCTATACCGCGGGCCTGTTTGGTTTTGTACAAAATGCATTTGAACCCACAACCAACCTTGCGATAGAAAATGCCCCGGATAACTATTCGATAACCCGGAATGAAGGGCTTAATGCTGGTATCGCCGTTTTTGGGCAGGCTACCTACGCACTTACCAATAATCTTTCCATTACCGGCGGACTTCGGTACGATTATGAGGAGCGCGAAAACACCTTTAACGGATTCCAACCCGATTTCAGCCCTGATTTAGCCTACATAAATGGTGTTTTTGTGGAGCAACAAGCCGATACCACCATTTCCGGGAGCTTTTCTGCATTCTCTCCAAAAGTGGCCCTTACCTTTTCCCTGAATGAACAATCCAGCATTTTTGCGAGCTATACCCGAGGGTTCCGCGCAGGTGGAATTAATGCCCAGCGGTTACCCGAAGGATTAGACTATACCTTTGATCCTGAATACTCTGATAACTTTGAGATAGGGTACAAAGCAAATACACTGGAGGGCACCCTTTACGTTGCGGCCAATGCCTTCTACATCAGCTGGACTGATCTCCAATTCTTTTCTGAGGTAGCACCATTTACATTTGCACGTGGTAATGTTGGCGATGCAGTTTCGTACGGGGTTGAATTAGAGTCGTCCTATTTACCAAACCGGAACATTCGATTGGATGCTGCTCTTGGATTAAACGAAACGGAGTACCAGGATTTTGTTCTTGGTATATCCACTCCGGTCGATCTGAGTGGAAATGTGTTATCAAATGCACCCGGACACACCGGCCTGTTGGCTGCTAACTATACCCTGCCGATCCGGAACGCCGGTAATCTGACCATACGCGGAGAAGTACGATCCATTGGACGTTACTACACCGACGTCCAAAATACATTGAGACAAGATGCGTATCAGATCATCAATACCCGGCTAGCTTACTCAACTTCTGTATTTGAACTCGCATTATGGATTCAAAATCTTGGCGATGAACGCTTTTTGGTGTACGGAAGTCCGGATACCACCTTTGGAAATACCAGGGCACTGGCTTCCAGCCCTCGCACCTTTGGATTAACCTTAACCACACAGTTTTAACCCATGAAATCTTTCTTTTTTATAAGTACCTGTGTACTGTTGCTACTGGCCTGTTCTTCCAATGAAAAGGCCGAGGAGTATACGGAGATGACCCCCGAGAACCACGATTCGTTAATGATTGCTATGATGAACCCTTCGGATGTATCTGTACAGACCATTGGGATTTTAGTATACGACGGTGTGAATGATCTCGACACCTTTGGACCCCGCTATGTTCTGGGACAGATTATGGGTGCTAAGACCATGCTCGTGTCTACAACACCAGGCCCGGTAACCACGGTTATGGGAGCCCGTATCATCCCTGATGCAGTAATTGACAGTGTTTCCCAGCTCGATATACTGGTTGTACCCGGAGGATACAGAGGCACTATTCTGAATACGTATGATAAGCGTACGCATGAGTGGATTCGCATGATCGACGAAAACAGCGTGTATACCGCAGGTGTATGTACCGGTACCTGGATTTTAGGGGGTGCCGGACTACTCGAAGGTAAAGAAGCAACGACCAACTGGTACCGGGCCGAAGAGATGATGACCAAATTTGGTGCTACCTTTGTGGATACCCGTTTTCACAACGACGGTAAATACTGGACGTCGGCCGGAGTAACAGCCGGAATGGACATGTCGCTGGCCATTATGAAAGAATTACTTGGCGAAGATTACACGCAGGGCGTAATGCTGGACATGGAATACGATCCCGCACCACCCATCGTTGGTGGTAGCCCTGAAACCACCAAACCAAGTGTGTACAACATGATGCTTGGCATGTACGATATGGGTATACAACCCATGCTCGACAGCCTTGAAGCTATAAATCAATAGGAATATGAAGCCGAAATCCCCACAACGTATTGTATGCCTCACGGAAGAAACCACGGAGTGGTTTTACCTGCTTGGAGAGGAACATCGCATTGTGGGGATCAGTGCGTTCACCGAACGTCCGGCTCGTGCTAAAGAAGAAAAACCAGTTGTATCAGCGTTTACGGGCGGAAGTATTCGAAAGATTAAAGCCCTTGAACCCGATTTAGTCATCGG
This sequence comes from Bacteroidota bacterium, assembly GCA_039819115.1. GTDB lineage: Bacteria > Bacteroidota > Rhodothermia > Balneolales > Balneolaceae > JBCBST01. The sequence continues at coordinate 38,971 of JBCBST010000007.1, read as the reverse complement.
GTTTTCAGATGTTCAGGCCAGTCTCGCTCATGATTTAATCAAGGAGAACCTGCCGGTTCTGATAACCAATCAACGTTCTGTTCAGGAAATCCTGGATAACCTGCTTTTCCTTGCCCGCATGATCGGAGCTGAGGAGAAAGCAATGCCTCTTCTGGATGAGTATGCCACTCGAATCGCACATCTCAAACAAGCTTCCTCTGTCCGATCGTCAAAACCAAAGGTATACTTTGAAGAGTGGGACGAACCCCGTATTTCAGCCATACAATGGGTGAGCGAGCTGATAGAGATTGCAGGTGGAACGCATATCTTTGCAGACCGCGCTTCGGGTAAAGCCTCTAAAGAGCGGGGATTGGAAGAACAAGAGCTCTTCGACGCTCAACCCGATATCTACATGGGGTGTTGGTGTGGTAAGCCAGTGGATATGGAATCCGTACGAAACCGGCCAGGTTATGATCAGCTTCCCTTTGTTCAAAAAAACCAGATGTTCGAACTGGATCCGGCCATTATTCTGCAACCCGGCCCCGCCTGTTTAACCGATGGATTAGATGCCCTGATTAAGATAATTCGGTCTTAAAAGTTCAAATTGCGATATATTCCCAAAATTTGACTTCGGGACATGAAGACGTATATATCGATTCTGCTGCTATTTGCACTTGCACTCACTCACTCCGTTCGGGCTCAGGAAACAGCCAGCCAAACATCCACAACAGATAATCCTCCTATTTACATTGCCTTTCTTTGGCACATGCACCAACCCTTGTATTGGCCGGGTGAAACCATACTGGAAACTGAAACCGGAAACTATTATCCCTATTCCGTATTCGACATTCACAACTCCAGAACCGGACCCTATACCAACTGGCCAAAAAATGCGGTTCAAAAAGGAATAGATGCCAACCTGGAACACTCAGGGGCTCAGGTCAGTTTTTCCGGTTCTTTGATTGAGAACCTCAATCTTCTGAGCAACAACGGCAATGGTAACTTTGTAAACTGGACCAGCCACTGGAACTCGGTCATTAACCAGACCACAGAGCTTGGCAACCCGCGCATGGATATGATCGGTTTTGGGTATTTCCATCCGTTAATGGGCTTGATTGAATACCAGGACATACGAACACAGATCCAATTGCATAAGCAGATCATGTCTTCCACATTCGACGGCACGTATTCAAAAGGGATTTTCCCGCCGGAAAATGCCTTTTCTACTGATATGATCCCAGCTTTGGTGGATGAGGGTATCGAGTGGGTCCTGGTGGATAATATCCACTTTGAGCGAGCTGCCCAAGGATACCCCTTTAACACGGGCGGTAATCTGTATGAAGCCAACAAGGCCGATGTGCTAAACGAGAATCCCCAGGACTGGATTCAGCTTAACGGGTTGTGGGCACCCACTCAAATTTCCGCACAATGGGCACGTCAACCTCACTATGTACAATATACCGACCCCGAATCGGGTGAAACCACAAGAATGATTGCTGTGCCTACCGATCGGTACATGGGTAATGAGGACGGACGGGGTGGCTTCGGAGCTTTAAACTATGAAGCGGTTATGAGCCAACTTGAGGCGTATAACACCGATCCGGATCATCCCATACTTATCGTTCTGCATCACGATGGAGATAACTTCGGAGGTGGATCTGAGAGCTATTATAATTCCAACTTCCAGGCGTTTACCGACTGGGCGGCAAATAACAGAGAACGATTTGTTCCCACCACCATTCAGGATTACATAGACCAGTTCCCTCCTGATGAAAACGACATCATACACATAGAAAGTGGTAGTTGGAGCGGGGCAGATAATGGTGATCCCGAATTCAAAAAGTGGCTGGGTGATCCTGATCCGAACACCGGGTACAGCCCGGATCGAAACAGTTGGGGCGTGGTTACCGCTGCAAAAAATTATGTGGATCAGGCTCTGGCAAACAACCCGGGAGCGGAGGCCACGCAGAACGCACAACGACTGTTAATGAATGCACAGGCCAGCGACTATTGGTACTGGGACAATTCAATCGACGGAGTATGGGATACCCACCCCACCACAGCATCCAATCTCGCAATTAACGAATTAGAATCGTCGGTAACAACCGATAACGATGCTATTCCCCCTACTATTTTTAAACCCCAAAGAGAACCATACAATCCGGGTGGCTTTGAGTGGGAAGTACTCCAACCCTCCGATTTTGAAGTATGGACGTATGTCTACGATGTATCCGGATTGGAGTACGTAAACCTGAAGTATAAAGCCCTTGACCAAAACAACTGGCTGCAGGAATACCCCATTACCTTTTCAGATGTGGATGCGGACACTTCCTGGAAAGAAATACCCATGGCTGGCGTCGATATTGAATCGAACACCAATGCCCAGCCCCTTCGAAAAGCATTGGAGTACTCCGCTACCCTCTACGGGGTTGAGAATGCCTATGTAGCTTACTTTGTAGAGGCCGGAGACACAAAAACACACCGATCCCGAAGCCTTATTCAATATGTGTGGGTTGGCCAACAGGCAACAGGTGGCGGGAACGGAGGAGGAGGCAACCCTACTACAGGCAGGCTGACCATATCTCCCGAAAACCCTACTCCCCAAGACTCCATTACAATCCGTATTACCGAAGCGACTCAGGGTGCAAAGCTGCACTGGGGAGTAAATGGATCGGGCTCAAACTGGGAAACTCCATCATCGTCTATATGGCCCGATGCTACCGAACTGTTCAATGGAGATGGCCCTGCCGTAGAGTCTTCGTTTCTGTTTGATGCCGATTCGGCTATCCTCACCCTTACCCTGCCTCCTGTAATCGGTGCCGATACCGACATTCAACGATTGGTTTTTGTGATTCACTATGAAGATGACACCTGGGATAACAATGCCGGGAAGGATTATCAGATTACCTTTTCCGGTTCAGCTAACGAAACCCACACGTTTGTAATGGATGGTGTGCTGGATAATGGTACCCAACTGGCGGCCACCCAAAATGAACAGACCTTACGATGGGCATACCAGGAACCCTTTTTATATGTGGCCACAGAAAGCGCCAATAATCAACCCAACGACGTGTTTATCGTTTTACACGATGGTGAAAATGACGGCATGATCCAGGCACCATGGTCTAAAAACGGAACCGTTTCTGCCTGGTTTGCCTTTCTTGCCAACGAGCAATCGAACGGATTTAACGACTGGTACGAGACGCAGGCTTCTGAGGGAAACAGCAGCGGTACGGTATTGGAAGGGGTGTTGAATCTTAGTGAAGCATTCTCAACCCTGCCCTCTTCCCTTTATGCCGCTGTTCTTGAGTATGGAACCGATGATAACGGTGATCTGGTAAACCAGGTACCTGCCGGTAATGACGATGATGAAGTGGAACTGGCTGAATTTGCTGAGCTTAACCTGTCGGTGATTAACTCCAACGAATCTCGTCTGACACCTGAAACCATAGAATTGTACCAGAATTACCCCAATCCATTTAATCCGACAACGGCTATCACATTCCGGCTGGATGAAGCTGCTACCGTACAGCTTCAGGTATTTGATGTGTTGGGCCGGTTAGTAGCTACGTTAGCTGATGGAAGAGTAGCAAGCGGCCTTTCTACCTATACCTTTGATGCGGCCAATCTCTCCAGCGGGGTCTACTTTTATACCCTGAGCGTGAACGATGCCCGATTGGAAACCCGGAAAATGCTGCTTCTCAAGTAAGCAGCATAACTATTAATGGATGATCTGGGTTTGCTGGATCTGATATTCCCGGGGCGATATACCCTTCATTTTTTTGAAGACCCGGTTAAAGTAGGACCGACTTTCAAACCCGCATTTACGAAATACTTCTTTGATTTTATTTCTGGGATTCTGAAGCAATGCGGAGGCTAGTTTTATACGCTCCTGGTTGATAAAATCCACGGGCGACATACCCATTTCATGTTTGAATACCCGGTAAAAATTCGACTCGCTCATGTATGCTTTGGTACTGAGTTCCTGAATCGTCAGATTTTCGTGCAGATGCTTTCGGATATACTCGATAATAAAACCGAGGCGGGTATCAGTTTTATTATTCAGTGCTTCCGTCAGGTACCGGTTCTTCGAATCACTTTGTAATACCCGTACAATCAGCTCCTGTAATATCAAATTCACGAAATAATCTTTTGACTGATGGTTCTCCGTAAACAGGAAAAACAAACGTTGCAATAACTGATATATCCCTGCATTGTTCGTAAAATGGAAGTTGTAGTCCATGTACCTCCATTCTTTATTGTCTACTTTTGGCATGGTTTCATTCATAAACATGACCACTTCGTGCAGTTTATCTTCAGAAATTGCCATAGCAGAACACATCGTGGGAGTATCCCGTCGTGCATCCGGGAAATCGATACACATTACTTCGTTGGAGGGAAGTACTAACGATTCGCCGGGCACAAACTCAAAGGAATCATAGTCACGCAGGTGCATCACTTTTTTACCCTGAATCATACTAGCCAGAATCGGCTCGTTAAAGGTGAGCAGCACCTGTTCGGCCTGTTGGTGTGTTTCAAAAATGTGTAGTTCAGCGTGCTGAGCCAGGTAGGTGGTCTGGTTTTCCACCAAATTTTCCAGCTTCCGGCCCTCAAAATGTCGTTTGGAAAGGTGCATACGTCTAATCAGTCCCATCAACTTATTTATCCCATTCTCTTCCCTATAAACGCTGATTTTTTTGAGAATCGCAAATTCATGCAACAGAGAATAGTTCCAATTCTATAATAACTGCGAGAATAGTTCATAGTTTTAAGAGTATTGTTCCTAGAAAGTCCCCTTTCATTCCTACAACTTATTCAGAAAGCGCTTCCGGGCGCCCTTCGGCCACAAACGTAGATGGGATTTTTTCCAAACCGAGGCCACTTCTCAGAATAACTAACCAAACCAATCAGAACTATGAGCACCGTAGAAACTATTGAACGAAGTGTGGTTGAAAAACCGCGTTTCAAAAACCAGTACGAGAATTTTATTGGCGGAAAGTGGACCGCACCGGTTAAAGGACAATACTTTGAAAACACATCACCCGTTGATGGAAACAGCTTTACCCGGGTAGCCCGCTCTACCGCAGAAGACATTGAACTTGCCCTGGATGCAGCCTGGGCTGCAGCACCCGAATGGAACAGCTCTTCAGCAACCGAAAGAAGCAACAGGTTGCTTAAAATTGCTGATATCATGGAGCAAAACCTTGAAGTACTCGCTCGGGCAGAAACATGGGATAACGGGAAAGCTCTTCGGGAAACGCGAGCCGCTGATTTACCACTGGCTATCGATCATTTCCGATACTTTGCCGGTGTAATTCGCGCTGAAGAAGGTTCGGTGAGTGAACTGAACTCCAATACCGTCTCAATGAATATCAATGAGCCTTTAGGAGTTGTGGGACAAATTATTCCATGGAACTTCCCATTGCTGATGGCCGCATGGAAAGTGGCTCCTGCACTGGCTGCTGGTAACTGTGTTGTACTTAAGCCCGCTGAGCAAACTCCGGTTGGCATTATGATTTTGATGGAGCTTATTGAAGATGTGCTCCCGGCTGGTGTGCTCAATGTAGTGAATGGGTTTGGTGTAGAGGCCGGTAAACCATTAGCCGAGAGCCCGCGTATTTGCAAAGTCGCTTTTACCGGAGAGACGACTACCGGACAGTTAATCATGCAGTATGCCGCAAAAAATGTAGTTCCTGTTACCCTGGAATTAGGTGGTAAATCTCCGAATGTCTTTTTTGAAAGCATTATGGATGCTGATGATGCCTTCTTCGACAAATGTTTAGAAGGTGCCGTGATGTTTGCTCTGAATCAGGGAGAAGTATGTACATGTCCTTCTCGTCTCCTTGTTCAGGAAAACATCTACGACGCCTTTATTGAGCGCGTAATAGAGCGAACAGAAGCCATAAAACTGGGCCACCCCCTTGATCCTGACACGATGATGGGCGCCCAGGCTTCTAACGATCAATACGAGAAAATCCTCAACTACATCGAGATTGGGAAAGATGAAGGATGCGAGGTGTTAACCGGAGGTGGAGCTGCATACAATGAAGGCCTTGAGGGTGGTTTTTACATTAAGCCGACCATTCTTCGCGGAACAAATAAAATGCGGGTATTCCAGGAGGAAATCTTTGGTCCTGTTGTATGTGTGACCACATTTAAGGACGAAGCAGAAGCCCTGGAAATTGCAAACGATACCCTCTACGGACTGGGAGCCGGTGTGTGGACCCGAGACATGCATCAGGCTTACAAAATCTCCCGTGAGATCAAAGCTGGCCGGGTATGGGTAAACTGTTACCACGACTACCCTGCCCATGCTCCTTTTGGTGGATATAAAAAGTCTGGTATTGGTCGGGAAACGCATAAAATGATGCTTGCGCACTACACGCAAACAAAAAACATGCTCATCTCTTACGATAAAAACGCGTTAGGTTTTTTCTAGGAATCGATGATCAAACGCGTTTTGATGACCCAAGAAGCTGCCCATGTGGTTAGCCAACTGAGAACACAACACGGGGCACTCATGTTTCACCTGAGTGGGGGCTGTTGCGACGGCTCCTCCCCCATGTGTTTCCCGGAGGGGCAGCTTTTTTTAAACCATACCGATATTTGTATAGGCGAAGTAGAGGGTTGCCCGTTTTATATGGCCCGCGATCAATTTGAATATTGGAAACATACAGAACTTACAGTAAGCATAACCGAAGGCAGGGGGTCCAGTTTTTCACTGGAAATACCACTTGGCCTTCGGTTTATTATTCAATCCAGAATGTTTACCGATAAGGAATTGAACCTCCTCCAAAGGCAGGAAGAGGTTCCCGTTACCAACTCATAGCCTGCGTCGGGCTTGTTGTCAGATAATGGTACCGGCAGGTATAACGGTACCCTTTCTGATAATGATGATGCCATCGCGTACATAATGATAGGTATGATCACCATCAGGAAGGTGATCTCCACCAACGATGCGCACATCGTTTCCAATGGCAACGTTCTTATCTACAATGCAGTTGCTGATATAGCACCGCTGCCCAACCCCAAAAGCCGGGCTTTTGTCAGTAGCGATATCAATGACATTTCTATCCTGGAAGTAATCATTACCCATGATAATCGAATTCTCAATCGTGGTGCCTTTCCCTAACCGGGAACGAATTCCCACCACTGAACGAACAATTCGACTGGCTTCAATGATACAGCCCTCCGCAATAAGTGCATTTTCCAGGGTGGTACCCATAAGCTTTGATCCGGGAAGTAACCGGGCACGGGTATAGATAAAGCTATCGTTATCGTAGAGATTGAACTCGGGTACCGTGTCCGCTAAGGACAGGTTAGCTTCAAAAAAGGACTTTATGGTACCAATGTCGGTCCAATACCCTCCAAATTCGAAGCTGCTCACCCGATGTTCGCCGTCCACGCATTTTGGAATAAGCTCCTTCCCGAAATCAATGGCTCCGGGATTATCATCAAACAATTTCTTTAGCACCTCCCGATTGAAAATGTAAATACCCATTGAGGCCAGGTAATGCTTACCCTGTTCAGCATACGGTTCGGGAACCTCAGATTTCCATCCCTCTAAATCCTGTATCTCCGGCTTTTCCACAAAGCTCTGGATCATTCCTTCCGCATTGGTTTTCATAATGCCGAACCCAGTGGCTTCATCGGCGACAACGGGTATCGTGGCTACTGTTAAATCAGATTTATTCTGAATGTGGCGTTTCAGCATTTTTTTATAATCCATCTGGTACAGCTGATCACCAGATAAGATAAGCACATAGTCGTGCTGGTGGTTTTCCATATGATGGACGGATTGGCGCACCGCATCGGCGGTTCCCTGAAACCAGTCCGTATTCTGGGCCGTTTGCTCTGCAGCCAGTATGTCTACGAATCCACTGCTGAATGCATCAAAGTTATAGGTATTTTTTATGTGCCGGTTAAGCGAGGCTGAATTGAATTGAGTAAGCACATAAATCCGCCGTATCTCGGAGTTAAGGCAGTTTGAAATGGGGATATCCACCAAGCGGTATTTACCTCCAACCGGAACAGCTGGTTTGGAACGGTGGTCTGTTAGTGGAAATAACCGGGTCCCTCTTCCCCCGCCAAGAATAACGGCAATAACGGAGTTCTTCATTGTTTGTTTAGATCTTAAGGATGATGTGTATGATTAAAGATTGGTTAAATGGGTATACATCTGGATGTATTCGCGAGCTGAGCGGTCCCAGGAAAAATCAAGTTTCATGATTGTTGACACCACATCAGCCATTTTCGACTGGTCTTTATATAAATTCACTGCTCGACAAAGGGCGTAATCCGCATCTTCCAAATTGAAGCCGTCAAACCGGATTCCATACCCACCTTCTTCATCAATATCTTTAACCGTATCGATCAACCCGCCAACCGATCGTACAATCGGAACGGTACCATAACGCATGGCAAACATCTGGTTCAATCCACAGGGTTCTACCCGCGAAGGCATCAAAATAAAATCGGAGCCAGCATACATCTGATGCGCCAGGCGTTCATTATACTCCAACGTAGCATCAAAAAATCCCACATGATTGTTTTTGATCGATGCAAAAATGTCATGCAGTTGAGGGTCTCCGGTACCTAATAAAACAAAATTTACTTCCACATCCGAATAGATAAATCTCCGGAATAAATCGGGAAGCAAATCGGCCCCTTTTTCGCGCACCAACCGACCAATAAACGAAATAGTGGGTAATTCAGGATTAAGAGAAAACTGGGCGCATAGCACTTCTTTGTTTTTCTTCTTACCCGACTTGCGCCCCCGATACGAATAATTGTGTTCAATTAAGGGATCCGTTTCCGGATTCCAGACTGCGTTATCGATACCGTTGATGATACCTCTCGACTTTCCTTGCTCAAACGCAAACAATGCCTCCAGCCCATTACTATTCTGCTGAAGCTCATCCATATACGTATTTGAAACCGTGGTAACCTGCCACGACGTTTTTAACCCGGCTGCCAGAGAATTTAACTGCCCTTCCCATTCAAGTAGTCCGGCCTGATCCGGATTAAAGGGCGGAAGAAGTGCGGCCTTAGCCATTTCATGACGGCCATGATACTCGGCGTTGTGTACCGTAACAACGGTTGGTATGTCGCGGAGCTGCCGGAAATGTTCCGACTGTGTAATCATAAAAGGAATAAGCGCAGTATGATGATCATGACAATGGATAATATCCGGTTTGTCTCCCCATGTATTCAGCCAGGAAAGCCCGGCAATCTGAAAGCTCATAAAGCGTTCTAACTCGTCCCAGTACCCATGCCCCGACCATGGATCGATATACACACCCGGACGATCAAAACGGCCAGGTATATCAATCACCAATAAAGGAAATCCCAGTGGATCGCCCTTAAGTCGTTCTACCGAAAAGTGAAATTCATCATTACCTAATTGCGCAGTTTGGGTTGCAACCGTTTCAAATAGCTGATTATTCATCCACTGATTGTGGTACTTAGGGATAACAACCTCTGCTTCCTGCCCTTTAAGATTGAGATATTTAGGCAGCGAACCAACCACGTCTCCTAGTCCACCCGCTTTAGCTGCCGGATAACACTCCGAACTGAAATGTACGATCTTCATACGCGATGAAACCCCGTTTTAAACTTTGCGTAATTGGCGTTTTGAATTGCATTGGAAATACGAAATCTTTAGGCATTCTAAAAGTCACACCGACTATTCTATCAAGATTTTATCATCACTTAACACTTTAAGGATAACTCTATGGCGGTCATACAAGTAACCGGCATCACCAAAACATTTGGTGATTACAAGGCGGTTAACGATGTTAGTTTTAACGTAGAAAAAGGGCGCATTTTCGGGTTACTTGGTCCAAACGGAGCAGGTAAAACCACCACCATTCGAATGATTAACCATATCCTGGTTCAGGATTCCGGTGACATACTGATTAATGAAACCAACGCCAGTCCGCTTACCCAACAAATGATTGGGTATATGCCGGAAGAACGTGGTTTGTATAAAAAAATGAAGGTATTTGAACAACTAATGTATCTCTCCCAGTTGAAAGGTATGCATACCGGAGAAGCTAAAAAGTCGATCAATTACTGGTTGGAGCGTTTCGGAGCAGCAGATTGGAAAAAAAAAGAGATCAGCGAACTCTCCAAAGGGATGTCCCAGAAAATACAGTTCATCGCAACTATTGCACACGATCCCGACATTTACATATTTGATGAGCCTTTTAGTGGCCTGGATCCCATCAACTCCGAGATGCTGAAGGAAATTATCCTTGAGCTTAAAGCCAATGGCAAAACCATTCTCTTCTCAACCCATCGCATGGAACAGGTAGAGCAGATGTGCGACGACATCTGTCTGTTCAACAAAGGGAAAGCTGTACTGCAAGGCAAACTGAGAGAAGTGAAATCCAGCTTCGGTAAAAACACCATCAACCTCGAATTTGAAGGAGATGGTGCCTTCCTCGATAAACTTGAAGACGTTCGCATAAACAATCGCAGTACAAACTATGCGGAGATTCGCGTACTCAACGGACAATCGATGCAGGACATTTTAAAACTAGCTATGAACCACGCCGAGATACATAAATTTGAACGGGTCGAACCTTCACTAAACGAAATATTCATCTCCACAGTAGGTGAGGATAATGTACAAACCGATGAGGAGGTAACGGCATGAGCTGGAATAAAATAACCATCGTTTTTGTGCGGGAATACCTGACACGCGTTCGCGCCAAATCGTTTATCCTTTCCACACTGCTAACCCCTGTTATGCTGATTGGATTTGGAGCACTTATGATCTGGATCACAACCAATGAACCGGAAACTCAGAAAGTGGTTGGCGTAATTGATCAAACCGGTGTGTTGGTGGAGGGCCTTATCAGCGCGGATGAAGAACGATACACCCAAATGGAAAACACGCCGATCGATTCAGCGAAAGCAATGGTGCTACGCGGTGAGCTAGACGCGTATCTTGTATTGGAAGAAAAGCACATTGAAACCAACGAAAGGGCTGAACTGATATATGGCGGTAGTGGAGGTCTTGCATTCACAAGCAGCGTACGAGGTGATCTGCGCCAGGTTATACAGGAAGAACGCCTGGTCCGTGCCGAGGTCTCTGATGAAGTCCGTGAACTATTCGAACGCAGACCCGGACTGGACTCCCGAAAGCTAACCGACGAAGGCGAGGAGGAAGATGACAAAGCCGGATTTATGTCTGGTGTAGGCTTCGTTCTTGGTTTACTCATCTTCATTGGCCTGTTTGGTTATGGCGCCGTACTTATGCGCAGCGTAATTGAAGAGAAAACAAACCGCATTGTTGAAGTCATAGCCTCTTCGGTAAAACCCATCGAATTGCTTATTGGAAAAGTGATTGGAATCTGTTTGCTCGGATTTACCCAGTTTGGATTATGGATCGTTATTTATGTGGGTATTTCGATTGCGGCCGTACCGGTAGCCGGGTTCTTTTTACAGGACAAAATGAGCGAAGTGACCGAAGTAGCGAACTCGGCCGATGCTCAACAGGCTATGCAGGAAGCCGGATTCGATCCCTCCTCATTGGAAGTACTCTCTATTGATCCCATGATTTTTGTGTACTTCTTCATCTTTTTCATACTCGGCTTTTTCATGTATGCCTCCTTGTTTGCTGCATTGGGCTCTGCCGTGGATTCAGAACAGGATACCCAGCAATTTATGCCGGTTCTTATGCTGCCTTTGCTTACCGGTTATATGTTTAATACCCGGGTAATGCTCGATCCGGATTCATCTCTTGCCGTGTTTGCTTCTCTGTTCCCCTTAACCTCACCATTAAATATGATTACGCGGATCGCAACCACTGAAGTTCCATTTTGGCAAATCGGAAGTTCGTTGTTGCTACTAGTACTCTCCTTTTTTGGCGTCATGTGGTTAAGTGCAAAGATCTACCGTGTAGGTATTTTAATGTATGGCAAAAAAGCCTCCTGGAAAGAGCTGGCTAAATGGATTATGCAGTAACCGGTTAACGGCGTTTGTAAGGTGCCATTCTGTAAAAAGAATGGCACATACTGCTCACATCTTTGTGCAGGTTTATAGCAGTTGTTTTATGTTGATGTTGACCCCGAACATTAACGCAGCCAACCTGTTATGATCTTCGCGCTTTCTCTTCTTGTACTCCTCTTTTCCCCTGTTTCTGGTTCTTCAGAACAGAGCGTTCGTACCTGCGCTACCCCGAGTCCCTCTTACCATTCGATTGATGCCTCAGCTTCAGAACAACTTGTTCGGACTGCCATTGGAGAGGTCACCGTTTTTCGGCAAATGGCCCAGATTCAACGTAAGGGTCGCGTAACGTTAACAGTCGGAAAAAACACCGTCGTATTTACTGATTTATCTCAAAGCCTGGTTCAAAATAGTATTCAGCTCAATGGCCGGGGCACATTTACTCTGCTTTCCCTGAGTAATCGCGTTAACTACATCGATGAAAAGCCAGAATCGAATGCTAATGTAAGTACCCTTATTGCAGAACGGGATCAGTTACAGGTGGAGCTCACCAAAAAACAAACGGAACAGACCGTCGCAAAGCGGGAGGAAGAACTGGTGTTGGCGGCCATCAACATTGTGAATAAAAACAAACTAAGTGGAGCCGAACTGGAGGAGTTAATCACTACCTATCGTGCGAATGTACTTCGACTCGAAAACCTGAAAAGAGAACTGGAACAGGAAACCAAACGTCTTAAAGAACGCATCCGTAAACTGAATCAGCAAATCAACGAATCCGGGAGAACCACACGCCGGAACTTCGAAGAGATCATTGCCGAAATTGAATCTGAAACCGAACAGACCATTGAGTTCACCCTTGAATATCTCGTAAACAGCGCCGGCTGGAGTCCAGCCTATGATGTACGAACAAACGATACATCTTCCCCCCTTTCTCTAACCTACAAAGCCAATATATACCAGCGAACCGGGTACGATTGGAACGATGTGCGGTTTATTATAGACTCAGGAAATCCGTCGGTTGGTGCCCAGAAGCCAGAGCTAACCCCGGGTTATATCGGCTTTTATGAACCTCAGTGGCCGGTGCCTGCAAGAAGTCAGGATTTTTTATCAAATGAAATGTCGATCCAGGCAGAAGGTATAGAAGAAACTTCAAGACGTCCTGCTATAAAACTTAGAGGAGTTAGCAGCTCGAATGAGGAACCCCTATACATCATTGACGGAATGGTTGTGGAGGATCAGTCGGTGTTATCTGAACTTGATCAAAATGATGTGGAATCTGTGGAAGTACTTAAAGAGGGGGAAGCCGTTGCGCTTTACGGATCACGGGCAAAGAATGGGGTCGTACTCATCACAACAAAAATCCGGAGCGGCAAAAACATTCAAAACCAATTGGTTTCCAATCAGACCAGCTTCAGCTATGTGATTGAAGAGCCCTATACGGTTCCTTCCGATGGGAAAAACCATACCGTAGATATAAAAAGAGAAGAACCAAAAACCGAATACTTATTTTCTGCAGCTCCCAAGCTAACCGAATCGGCTTATCTGGTTGGCCGGATACCCAACTGGAATGAGTTAAACCTGATTGCGGGCCAGGCCAATGTTTATTTCAATAATAGCTATGTGGGTAATGTGTATTTAAATCCGGGTTCGGTTGATGATACCCTTGAAGTATCCCTGGGACGGGATGAGCGTATCATCATCGAGCGCAAAAAGCTTAAGGATTTTGAAGAACGCAGGTTCTTCGGGAGCAAAGTAAGAGAAAGCCTTTCTTTTGAGCTTAACCTCAGAAACACAAAGCCGGAGCCTATTACCATCATTGTTCAGGACCAGATCCCCGTATCGACGGACGAAAGCATAAAAGTAAGTCCCAAGGAATTATCCGGTGGTGAGTTAAACAAAGAAACAGGCATTGTAACATGGAAACTCACGTTGGCTCCGAATGAAGCCGCTTCTCTGCGATTGAACTATCAGTTGGAATATCCAAAAGGCAGAAACGTGGTGTATTAGTCAGGGAACTTCCCAGGAACAAGCAAGCTAACATGGAGTGATGATCTGACATTTCAATCCTGTTTCTTTTGTACGTCTATATCTTCGTTTTAATTCAGCTGGAAACGCTGGCTTTACTCGTTGGCTATATCGCTTTATGTATGATTTTAGGGTGTATTATAGTGTACTCACGTCGTTTTGACTGGAACAAGATAAATAACAGTTAACGTATGGTCTGGGTAGCAACTCCCCTCCCAAATTTTTACCTTTTAAGTCTGAGCTGATGTGAACCATCGGCTTGATTTTTTTGACGCACACACAACCCAAAGGTGATCAAAAATCACCTTTTTTATTTAGTACGTATTAACGCAAACACCAAACAACCACTATTTTGGAAAACGAACTTAGCGCACGCTCTGTAAGCATCGACATTCTTATTGACTTCGATCTTAATCAAACCATCGATTACGGCTATGCCAACGAGCTGGAACCACGGGAACGCGCACAGGTACGGGAATATGTACAGAATATTATGCGTCGTCGTAGCTATATCGACTTCATCATAGATCACTTTTCAAGTATCGCCATCGATGAGATGAAAGCCGAACTCAAGAATATTTTGCGGCTTGGGATCTACGACATGCTGTTTATGGACAGTACACCTGATTATGCGGCTATCAACGAAACAGTTGAAATCGCAAAATTCAAGCAAGGAGGCAAAGCAGGTGATCTGGTAAATGCCATTATGCGTAACCTGCAGCGGGATCGGGAAAGTTTACCTAAACCGGCATTTGAAGACCGGAACAAGTTAGTTGCTACCACCTTCTCTCATCCGGAGTGGCTGGTTGAGCGCTGGAGAGCGCGTTTCGGTGAGCGTGAAGCCTTCCAGTTGATGCAGGCTAACAATCAGCGTCCGGATTACTATGTACGGGTAAATTCATTACGTACAAAACCAGAGAATTTTGAGCTGCGTATGGACAAAATGGACGTGGATTTTGAACCTAGCGACTGGCTCCCCTACTTCTACAAAGTGGATTCTGTTCAACCGTTCATCGAAAAAGGATTACTCAGCAAAGGCTTATGCCAGGTTCAGGATATAGCAGCTGGTTTTGCCCCAACCATACTGGATCCTCAGCCCGGCGAATCAATTTATGACTTGTGTGCCGCACCGGGTACGAAATCTATTCTCATGGCCGATTTAATGCAGGCAGAAGGCTCCATCCTTTCGGTTGATATCTCAGCTGAGCGACTAGAGAAACTGGCTGAAAGTGCCATGGCTTTTGGAGCAGAAAACATCAAAATACGAAGAGGTGATATTCTGGAACTTACCCTGCCTCTGGCAGATGGGGTGTTGCTGGATGCTCCTTGTACAGGTACCGGTGTTTTGAGCAAAAGAGCCGATTTACGATGGAGACGTGACGAAGAGGGTTTGAAAAACGCCGTAGAACTACAGGAACAACTCCTTGAAGAAGCCGCAAACATGGTAAAAGTGGGAGGCCGACTGGTATACAGCACCTGCTCCTTAGAACCAGAAGAAAACATGGACCAGGTAAATAAGTTACTCGATAAAATGGATGATAACTTTGAACTGGAACCTCTCGACGACTTCCTTCCCAAAGAAGTGCTGACGGAAGACGGAAAAGCGTACCAGGCTTTTCCTCATGTTCATGGTTGTGACGGCCATTTTGGAGTACTGTTAACCCGCGTTAAGTAACAGCAGCAGCAGCTAAAGAAAGCACCCTATCAGGGTTAACTGGCTGTGGAACGGCATACCCAAATCAGAATGGTTCAGGAAAATCAATACATGGTATCTACAAAGGAATACCATGTATTAGATGCACCAACCATCGCTGATTGGTCAGCGAGTCATTTGGCAGCCATGCGTGTACATTTACAGATCGGTTATTGCTTTTGAACCTTAGGTCACGCTCTTGAAAAGAGGAATTAAACACATACATTAGATTAATACAGACTCAGCCTGTATCGAGTCACCAGCAGTGAAAACGTATGAGCACAGAAACCCGGGAAATCCCTTCTAAATACCGCCCCTCAGCCATAGAAGAAAAATGGTATACCTACTGGCTGGAGCAGAACTACTTCAACTCTGAACCGGATGACCGAGAGGCTTTTACCGTGGTCATTCCTCCGCCTAATGTAACAGGTGTACTCCACATGGGGCATATGCTGAACAACACGATTCAGGATGTACTGGTAAGAAAAGCCCGGATGGAAGGTAAAAATGCCTGCTGGGTTCCTGGTACCGATCATGCTTCCATTGCTACTGAGGCTAAAGTGGTACGTAAACTCCGGGAAGAAGGGATTACAAAAAAAGATCTGACCCGTGACGAGTTTATGGAACATGCCTGGGAATGGACGCATAAGCATGGCGGAATCATCCTGGAGCAGCTCAAAAAACTGGGTGCCAGTTGCGACTGGAATCGTACCCGGTTTACCATGGACGATGTGTACTACGAAAGCGTTATCGATACCTTTATTGACCTGTTCAAAAAAGGCAAAATATATCGTGGCGCACGAATGATTAACTGGGACCCGGCTGCTCAGACGGCTTTGAGCGACGAAGAGGTGATTTATAAAGAGGTAAACTCAAAACTATACCATGTACGATACCCCATTGCGGGCGCAGAGGGCGAGTATGTTACCATCGCTACCACCCGGCCGGAAACCATCCTGGGCGATACCGCTATATGTATAAACCCCAAGGATGAACGCTACACCCATCTGCATGGGAAAAAGGCCATGGTTCCGCTGGTCAACAGAGAGGTTCCCATCATTCTGGACGATTATGTGGATATGGAGTTTGGTACTGGCTGCCTTAAAGTGACTCCTGCTCACGACGAGAATGATTATACCCTGGGTGAAAAGCACAACCTGGAAACCATCAATATGATGAACCCCGATGGTACCATCAGTGAAGAGGGTGAGCTATACATCGGCATGGATCGTTTTGCCGTGCGCAAGCAGATTGCGAAAGACCTGGACGAAGCAGACTTTATGGTTCAGGTTGAAGACTATACCAATAAGGTGGGTTACTCGGAGAGAACCGATGTGGTTATCGAACCACGACTTTCCCTGCAATGGTGGGTGGCTATGAAGGAACTGAGTCAGCCAGCGCTCGAAAATGTGATGAATGACACCATCCGGTTTCATCCTCCAAAGTTTAAGAATACCTACCGTCACTGGATGGAAAACGTACGAGACTGGTGTATAAGTCGCCAACTGTGGTGGGGGCATCGTATACCGGCCTATTACTACGGAGCAGGGGACGATGATTTTGTGGTAGCCAGAAATACCGAAGACGCTGTCGAAGCTGCCCGTCTCAAGTCGGGAAACGCGGCACTCGGCGCTACCGATTTAAAACAGGAAGAAGATGTATTGGATACCTGGTTTTCATCATGGCTATGGCCCATCTCCGTATTTGATGGGTTTTATAAAAAGGAAGAAGTAGACTACTACTACCCCACCCAGGATTTGGTGACAGCACCGGAGATTATGTTCTTCTGGGTAGCCCGTATGATCATTGCCGGGTATGAGTACCGCGGGGAATTACCATTCAGTAATGTATACTACCATGGCATTGTTCGCGACAAGCAAGGTCGCAAAATGAGTAAAAGCCTGGGCAACTCCCCCGACCCTCTCGATCTCATGGCTGAGTACGGTGCCGATGGCGTTCGGATGGGGATGCTCTTCTCTACTCCTGCCGGCAACGATATTCTTTTTGATGTAAAGCTGTGCGAACAAGGACGAAACTTTGCGAATAAGATCTGGAATGCTTTCCGGTTTTTATCTATGAATATGCAGGAAGGTGAAACCTATCTTCCAACCTCCGTCATTGATGAAGACAACCTTGCTGACCGCTGGATGCGCAGCAGGTTACATCAAACCATTAAAGCCGTTAACGAAGACTTCAGCAATTATCGCCTGAACGATGCACTGAAAAAGGTGTATGCCCTTATCTGGGATGATTTTTGCGACTGGTATATTGAGCTGGCCAAACCAGACGTTTTTGGAGAGAAAATACCCGTTGAACGGATGAATGTAGCCTTAGGCTTTTTCGAACAGCTCATGAAACTGCTTCATCCGTTTATGCCTTTTATCAGCGAAGAAATCTGGCAGTACATTCAGAACAGAAGTACAACAGAGGCCCTTTGTATCTCGGAGTGGCCGGCTTATGCCCCGGAGTACGATACGAACGAAGACGTTGAAACCTTCCAGCTGCTCCAGAATATGGTCTCTGCTATGCGCAATATTCGTGCAGAAATGAATATTTCTCCTAAACAGGAACTGGATGTACTCGTCAATATGGTATCGGTACTTACCGCACAGTCGGTAAGCAGCCATAGCTGGGTTATGAAGAAGCTACAGGCGGTTCAGGACCTTACCATTTCAACCGAAATTGAAAAACCAAAAGGATCAGCTTCTGCTCTTGTAAACGGAAACGAGTTGTATATCCCGATGGATGGTTTGATTGATGTGGATAAGGAGAAAGACCGTATTCAGAAAGAAATTACCCGGATTGAAGGGTTCTTAACCGGGGTAAAGCGGAAGCTTGAAAACGAACGGTTTGTTGCCAATGCTCCAGAAGCCGTAGTTCAAAAAGAGCGAAATAAGCAGCGCGATGCCGAAGCTAATTTGGAGAAACTGACTGCTCAGCTTGCGGAACTGAAGTAACATCGTTCATGAAAACATTCTCTCTTTCCCCCGATCCTGCTCCCAGACAGGGTCCCGATTTTCTCAAAGGACTAAACGAGCAGCAGCATAAGGCGGTTACCCACACCGATGGCCCGTTATTAATTGTAGCTGGTGCAGGAAGTGGTAAAACCCGGGTACTTACCTATCGTATCGCATATTTGCTGCATCAGTTTAAAGCTGCCCCTAACGAGATACTGGCTCTGACGTTTACCAATAAAGCCGCCCGGGAAATGAAAGAACGCATCACGAATCTCATTGGTGATAAAGCCCAAAAACTTTGGATGGGTACGTTTCACTCCATTTTTTCCAAAATCCTCCGCTTTGAGGCCGAGAAGATCGGGTTTGGTAAAGACTTTACCATTTACGACACCAACGATTCCGAAACAGTAATCAAGCAGATTCTACAGGAACTCAATTTCGATCCCAAAGAGATCAAACCCCGGGCAATACGAAATAAAATCAGTGACGCAAAGAACCAGGTCGTTGATCCGGAAACCTACGAGCGTAAATTTGTCAGCTCCACCCTGGATGATATCACCGCACGGGTTTATCATATATACAGTGCCAGGCTTAAGCAAAGTAACGCAATGGACTTTGATGACCTGCTGATCAAGCCCATCGAATTGTTTGAAGAGCACCCCGACTTACTTGAAAAATACCAGGACCGGTTCAAATACATATTAATTGACGAGTACCAGGATACCAATCACGCCCAGTACAAAGTGACGAAGCTACTGGCTGATAAGTATCAAAACATATGTGTTGTGGGCGACGATGCGCAGAGTATTTATTCCTTTCGTGGAGCTGATATCTCCAATATTCTGAATTTTAAGGAAGATTATGAGCAGGCCACTCAGATTCCGTTGGAGCAAAATTATCGATCCACAAAAGCCATTTTGCAGTGTGCCGATTCCATCATAAAGAAGAATAAAAACCAGCTGGATAAAACCCTGTGGACCCAACAGGACCTGGGGGATTACATTACGCTGCTGGAAAACTTCGATGAAAGAGATGAAGCGAACCGGGTAGCCGATTATATCCTGACGATGAAAATGAGGCACGGATATAAAAACAACGATTTCGCCATTTTATATCGCACAAACTACCAGTCCAGAGTATTTGAAGAAGCACTCCGCAGAAAGGATATTGCGTACCAGCTTGTTGGTGGACTTTCATTTTATCAGCGTAAAGAGATCAAAGATGTATTGGCCTATCTCACGTTGCTGGTAAACCCGCATGATGAAACCAATCTTTTGAGAATCATTAACGAACCTTCCCGTGGTATTGGGAATAAGTCGTTACAGGGGTTGGTTAGCACGGCAAGAGAAGAACGAAGTTCGGTCTGGTCTATGCTCGAACGCGTGGAAACCATAGATGTATATAAACCTGCGAAGGCACGTATTCGTCAGTTTGTGGATATGATCCTCACCCTACGTTCTGAACTGGAGCAAGGAGCAGGGCTTACCGACATCACCCGGAAAATGCTCGACCACTCAGGGTATATGAAAGCTCTTGTGGAAGAAAACTCCCCGGAATCCATGATGCGCAGGGAAAACATCATTGAATTTCAAAATGCGCTCTCCTATTACGAGCGTGGCTCTTCAAACCCTTCTTTGAGTGCTTTTTTACAGGAAATCAGCCTGATTACCGATGGCGATAAATTTGATGAAAATAAGCCCGCTGTTACCATGATGACCGTGCATGCATCAAAGGGATTGGAATTTCCTTGTGTATTCATTGTAGGACTGGAGGAAAATCTGTTCCCTGTTGGCGGCCGTGACGGGTTTGATGCCGATATAGAAGAAGAACGCCGGCTGTTTTATGTAGCGATTACCCGTGCTGAAAAGCAGCTCTATTTTAGTTTTGCCCGAAGCAGGTTCAAGTTTGGAGAGGAGCAACGCCAGATTCGATCCCGCTTCCTTGATGAAGTTGATCCGGGCGTGGTTCGAACCGAAACAGGAGCAACGATCTCCCAAAAAGCCGACCGCTTTCAGCTGGGTAGCGAACAAACTTCCCGTGATACCTCTTCTTCTACGCAGATTGAATACGATTGGGAACAGCCCAAAAAAGGGACCTCGTTCAAATCAACCTCTACCACCATACAGTACGATTACGACAGTGACGGAGATGATCCGTTCCAGGTTGGTGCCAGAGTACACCACGCCAAATTCGGAGAAGGTAAGATTATTAACCGCTCCGGCTCCGGCTCCGATTCAAGGGTGGTGGTGTTTTTTAAAAACCGGGGCCAAAAAACACTCATGCTAAGAGCAGCTCCCCTTCAGGTGCTCCGTTAAAAAGGGAGCAGTCACTTTACGAAAGCAATTTCGTATCTTAAAGGGTTAGCTTACAATCTCGGTTACTATTATCATCATACTATGAAAGGCGCCTTAATCACCATTTGCCTGGCGGTTTTCTCTTTAACTGTTAAAGCACAACCTCTGCTTACGCCTCGGAATATCGCGTTAGGTGGTGGAGGTATAACATACATCACCGACTATAACGCCAATTTCATTAACCCGGCCAATCTCATGATTCGCGATCGGGGTGGTAATACCCATATCGGTGCATTTATTGGTGGCTTCAGTTTTATCCCCGTTCAAAATTTCAGGAACCTGGACGATCAGCAAGCTAACCTTGAATTGTATCTCCAGGATTTTGAAGATGGACAATACGCGATAACAGAATCTGAACGTCTGGACATACTCGACGATCACTATGTCCGGGATCGTTCAACGGCGAAACACCGGGCCCGGGCCGATGTAACCCTGTTAGGCTTTAAGTGGCAAAACGACCACCGTGCTTTTTCCATAGCTGCACGAACACGAACATCATCGAATTTTGAAGTTGGGAGAGGGTGGTATTCCGCAGAACCGAATACCGATGAGAGCGCCTTCCTTGATCGTACGCTGAATCAAACCATACAAACCTTACACGAGATTTCATTTGGGTATGCCGAACACATCTCCTTTCTATCTGATGCCACCTCCCGGTTAGATGCATTTAGCTTCGGTATTGCACCTAAAATTGTGTTTGGTGGCGCATATCAGGAGGCCGAATGGAACAATCAATATCTTGAAGCCACACCGGCAGGGATGGTTAACCAGTTGAGCAGCTTTACGTTTTCTGGTGTAGGCGGAATCTCCCAGGGCATTCAGGATTACCGGTCCGGGGTACCTGTACAACAGGCCCTTGCTCAAAATCTGGATAATGAGGTACTTCAAACCTATGGTATTGGTGCCGGTGTTGATATCGGCTTCACGTATCTGTTCACCTTTGGAGATGATTTTTCAACCCTGGATAACACCCTCCAAACCACATCCCGATCTATCCGACTCTCTGTGTCGGTTACCGATTTAGGCTTTGTTAACTACGATGCTAAAACCGTTCAGCTCACGGTCCCGACCGATACCATCGCCACCTCTTCATCTTCCATAACCCAGGCCAGCGACGCTTTTATCGGAGCTCCGGGTCAGTTGGTTCAGTTCATCGATGCCTTTGGCCGGACCAACCCAATCCAGGAAGCCGCCTTAAACAATGACGGTTTCTCCACCCTGCTTCCCACTTCCTTTAATGCCGGAATTCTGGTTGAGCTAAACCGGCTCAAGCTCATGGGCGATCTGAACCTCGGACTACAACAAACTGCTTTTAATTCTCCAACTTTGATCACATCCATTGGAGCAGAATTATATGTATTCCGATTTCTTCCCGTACGGGCCGGCACTCAATTCGCATCCGAACTGCCAAGTTTACTTAGTCTGGGAGCCGCCATTGAAACACGACGATGGGATCTCTCCATAGCGGCACAATTTTCCACAAGAGACTTTAACTCAAGTACAGCAATTACAGGGGCAACGGTGGCTGCCTTACAATTTCACTTCTAAACTGCCACATTGCCCGTTAACCTGACAGGTTGATCTTCTTGAAAACAGGTACACCGAATGGCTTCGTTTTTGCGTTATGTCATTCAGTAAACGATAGAACCATTATTTATGAAACATTTTGCAGATCGGTTTGCGAGATTAGATCGCTCCGATGATCATTTTGATGATTTTGAGCAGGCTATACCATTAATGAGTGAAGAGGAAGAACGCGAATTAACAGAAGCATCTGTCCCTGAAGAACTCCCCATTTTACCTCTTAAGAATACCGTTCTTTTTCCTGGCGTTGTGGTGCCCATTACCGTTGGGCGAGATCGCTCTTTAGCTCTGGTAAAAGAAGCGTACGAAGGTGACCGGGTTATTGGAGTAGTAACTCAAAAAGACGAAGACGTCGAGAATCCGGAATTTGACGATTTACATACGGTTGGTACGGTCGCGCAAATCCTGAAGCTTATAAAAATGCCCGATGGCAGTAAAAGCATCGTCATCCAGGGAAAATCGGTATTTCAGGTGGATGAATTCCTTCAAAAAGACCCTTATTTCAAAGCCAAAACAACGGCATATAATAAGGAGATGGATATTCATGGGCTGGAACTGGATGCTTCCGTTCGCAACATCAAAGAAACGGCCGCTCAAATCATAAACCTGTCTCCGAATATCCCATCAGAGGCATCGATAGCAGTAGATAATATTACCAGCCCTACGTTTTTACTGAACTTCATTTCATCAAACCTGAATGTGAAGGTTAATGAAAAGCAGGAATTGCTGGAGGTTGCCCGATTTTCCGAGAACCTGGAAAAAGTAATGGAGCACCTGGAAAAAGAAGTTCAGGTGCTGGACATGAGTGAGAAAATCAGGACTAAAGTTAAATCAGATATTGACGATCAGCAGCGCGAATTCTACCTGCGTCAACAAATGAAGGCCATTCAGGAAGAACTGGGCGAAGATGCTGAACAGCAGGAAGTTGAGAAGCTTCGTGAAAAACTAGCCACCAAGAAGTTACCAGACTACGCTAAGGAAGCCGCTGAAAAAGAACTTCAGCGTCTTGAGATGACGCCTAATGCTTCCCCAAACTATGGTATTATTCATAGTTATCTGGAATGGATTTTGGATTTACCCTGGGAAGAATACTCCGAGGATAAACTCGATCTGACGTATGCCCGCCAAGTACTGGACGAAGATCATTATGGGCTGGAGAAAGTAAAAAAGCGCATTATTGAATACCTGGCCGTCCTTAAGCTGAAGAAAGATATGAAGGCTCCTATTTTATGCTTCTACGGGCCTCCCGGCGTGGGTAAAACCTCCCTTGGAAAGTCTATTGCACGAGCCTTGAATCGCGAATTTGAACGATTCAGCCTGGGTGGAATCCGGGACGAGGCTGAAATCAGAGGACACAGACGAACGTATATCGGTGCACTTCCGGGGCGTATCATACGAGCTATGAAAAAAGCCGGGAAAGGTAATCCTGTCATCATGCTTGACGAAATCGATAAAGTCGGAGCTGATTACCGCGGAGACCCAACTTCGGCCCTTCTGGAAGTACTGGATCCTGAACAAAATGACACCTTCAGCGATAATTACCTTGAACTGGAGTACGACCTCTCTAAGGTGATGTTTATCGCTACCGCAAACTCACTTGAAACGATTCCAGCCCCTCTCAGAGACCGTATGGAAATCATAAATATCAGTGGGTATACCCTGGAGGAAAAAACAGAGATTGCGAACAAGTATCTGATCCCTAAACAAACAAAGGAGAACGGACTTACGGATGATCAGATCACCATTCAGCACACTTCTGTTAAGAAGGTGATTGATGAATATACCCGTGAATCCGGAGTGCGGAACCTGGATCGGCAGATTGGTGGAATTGCCCGTGGTGTAGCTGCTAAAGTAGCATCCGGCGAAATTGAAACCTACGAGGTTGAACCCGCCGATGTGGAAGAATTTCTGGGTAAACAAAAATTCTTCAGTGATGTTGCAGAGCGGACCATGGTTCCCGGTGTAGCAACCGGATTGGCATGGACTCCCTTTGGTGGCGATATCCTGTTTATTGAAGCCAGCGTTTCACGCGGAACCGGAAAGCTGAACATCACCGGTCAGCTTGGTGATGTCATGAAAGAATCGGCCATGCTGGCTATTTCCTATCTGAAAGCCCATGCAGAGCAGGTTGGAATACCGGAAGAAGCTTTCAAATACTGGGACCTTCACATACACGTACCAGCTGGTGCTGTACCAAAAGACGGCCCTTCAGCCGGGGTTTCATTGATGTCTGCCATAGCTTCTATCTTCACTCAACGCAAAGTAAGGGGCTCAATCGCTCTTACGGGTGAGATCACGCTAAGAGGTCTTGTTCTTCCGGTTGGTGGAATCAAAGAGAAAGTATTGGCAGCTAAACGTGCCGGTATCAAACAGGTATTGCTCCCAAAGAAAAACGAGAAAGATGTTTCAGAAATTGAGACGGATGTCATTGGTGATCTGTCCATCAACTATCTTGAACGTATGGAAAACGTACTCGACTTGATGCTGGAGGCAGAACCTGTACAAGATCCGAACGTCTTTTTTAAGGTAAGCGATGCGCATAAAAAAGCGGTGTCTGATACGAACGGGCAATCGACACCCGCCGAAGAAACGGTAATTTCTTAATCTGTAAAAAGCCCTCACATTGAGGGCTTTTTTTTATTTTAACGGTATGCTACCACGGTTTATCATCTGGACGCTCGGCGTTGTATCCCTCCTCTTCGTTGTCTTGGTTATTACCTTACACTATGTCGACTTTTCCATCCCAGACAAGAGAATTACCACCTATTTTGATCGAACGCCGTATCCAAGGAAAAACCTGGTATTCCCGTTTGAAGACAGACAGATCCATGCGGTAGCCACCGGCGACACAACGAAACCTATAGCTATTTTTGTGCACGGTTCACCTGGGTCTTGGGATGCTTTTGCTGAACTGATGAGCCGGCCTGAGGTGCTGACTGATGTTCAAACGATTTCACTGGACCGACCCGGTTTCGGTAAATCCGGTGCCGGAAATCCCGAACGTTCATTGATTAAGCAAGCCGCATCTGTTGCTCTACTACTGGATGAGTATAAAGACAAAAAAACCATTTTAATCGGGCATTCTTATGGGGGTCCCGTGGTTGCGCGTATGGCTATTGATTTCCCTGATCTGGTAGATGGAGTGATTCTGGTGGCTGGTTCAATCGATCCCAACCTGGAAAAAACCAAATGGTTTCAGATTCCCATTCATTATAAAATACTCTCCTGGGTTGTTCCAAAGCCGTTATACTCATCAAATGAAGAGATCATGGCCCTGAAAACAGAGCTGGAAGACATGATGCCTCTGTGGGAAAACATCACGCAACCGGTTTCCATCATACAGGGAGGTAAAGATCGTTTAGTACCGGCCGGTAATGCAGAGTTTGGAAAGTCTATGCTAACGAATGCGACCGTGAATATGGTAGAACTACCCGATATGGATCATTTCGTACCTTGGTCACATCCAAACCTTATCATCGATCAGATAAAATGGCAGCTCCAAACTCTACAATAACGATATTCTCTTTCTTGGTGTTTATTTGTTTTGCAGTAAGCAGCGGCTGTGAAGAACAAACCGAAGAAACCGCACCTTCTGATTTGATCCCGGAGGGTACGTATATCCAGCTACTGGCAGAGTTTCAGGTACTTTCCACATACACCATAACACAGGCAGGAAAAGACTCTGTTATTACGCTTAAAGAGAACATCCTGACTACGTATTCTGTTTCCGATTCCCAGTTTGTTCGCTCACATCGGTATTATCAAAACCAGATTGAAACACAACAAACCAGGATCGATAGTGCGATCAGTATTCTCGAACGCATCAAAGAGGACTTCAATAATCCTCTTAGTTCACCGTCTGATCTTTGATATCTTCTACAAGCCATCCCGGGCGGTGAGGATCAGGCTTAAGTTTGCCTTCGTTAATGAGGAACCGGACAATCACCTTCGTTTTTTGCTTTGCCCATGAGAATTGCCTGGAAAGTTGTTCTGCTTCTACCGGTCCCTGCTTTACCAGCTCAAGCACCGCGTTGCATTCTGAATCGCTGGGTACGGATGGTAACCGCCCTTTTCGAATACAATTATCACATGTTCCGCAAGGGGTCGCATCCAGATCGCCAAAATATGTCCTCAAGTATACCTCCCTGCATTCTGTCGTTAACGCATACTCATTCATGTGGCGCAATTTCGTGAGTATCATTTCAAACCGTTGTTCAATAGCCGGTTTTGAAAGAGGGACATTTTTTTGTCGTGATTCTAACAGGGTGATCAGCGAACGCTCATCAAACATGAGGAACTGCAGCACAAAATCATGACTCATGAGCACATTAAGTGCTTTGGTTAGGGCGTTCACACTTAAATCAAGTCGGTCAAGTACCTGTTGAAGAGGTAATGAGATAGGGTTTGAAAACGCCCGATATCCAAACAGCCTTTCCAATCGATCTACAAAATCGGCCTTATCCGGATTATTGCAGCGTTGTTTGAATGTGGCCAGGTTATCGGAACTCATCGTGAACAGAACTTCTACCGATGCGGGTACCTGATTTTGAACATGTATAATGTCGTACTGCTGGAAAATGCGTAATACAGATTGCACCTTTTGTTTAGAAAGGGTTGATCTGACTCTGAAATCTTCAACGGAAAAAGGACGTGCTTCCGCCTGAGTACTCCCTATTGCCAGTTGCATCATATCACACAGAACCTGATAGGATCGCTCCAGCTCATTGAAATCAGGATACTGCTGTTTGACTCTCTCTTCCATTTGATCCATATCGCTGGGTTTGTAGAACAGAATAGGATACGCAGGTTTCCCATCACGCCCGGCTCTTCCAGCTTCCTGATAGTATGCTTCGAGCGATCCGGGCATTTGTTCATGCAGCACAAACCGGCAGTCTGATTTATCAATCCCCATGCCAAAGGCATTCGTGGCTGCTACCAGTGGAGTCTCCCCATTAATCCATCGCTGCTGTATCTCTTTTCGACCCTCACTGGAAAAACCGGCATGATATGCTTCGGCTGGTATCCCCATCCGGCCAAACCGGGCCGCCCACTGTTCGCAGTTTTTCCGTGTTCCACCATAAATTAAACCATCTCCTTGTTTTATCCCTCTTTGAACACTTTCAATCATCTTTTCCCTCTTTTTCATCGTAGATGTAACCCACCAGGTGAGGTTAGGTCGCGAAAACGGCAGTTCTACCACGTTCGGAGTTTTGAATTGGAGCACCTCGAGCATATCCTTCTTAACATCCGGGGTGGCGGTGGCCGTTAAAGCCAACCACGAGCTTGAACCTCGTAATGATGAGAGCTCATGCACAATATCCCGGTACGAAGGCCTGAAATCATGCCCCCATTCACTAATACAATGCGCTTCATCGATCGCGATTAAATCGATGTTCAGGTTATTCAGCTCGGCCCGCCATCGTTCGGTTTTCAGACGCTCGGGAGCACAATACAGTAACTTATACATTCCGTTACGGGCATTCACCAGCCGCTGTTCAATTTCAAAAGAGGGTAACGTACTGTTTATGTAGGCAGAAGGAATACCGCGATCGTTTAACTGGGCCACCTGATCCTGCATGAGCGCAACCAGGGGCGATATAACTAGTGTTAACCCTTTGAATACCGTAGCAGGTACCTGGTAACAAAGGGATTTCCCTCCCCCTGTAGGGAAAAGCACCATGGTATCCTTGCGCTCAAATACACTTTTTATAGCTTCTGCCTGCCCTTCTCTGAAGTCGGGATACCCCCAAAAGTGAGTCAGATTATGATGTGCAGATGATAGTAACGCCTCGGTGTTCATTAGAAGCAAGTTCTGAAAACCGGGCGTTAATTTCCTTATGAATATACCTGCTTAATGATCGTGTTTTATAATCTTGACAGAGGCGGTTTCTATCCGGGAGAGTCTTATACCTGCAGGTAAACAGATACCGAGAGGTACTGGTTTAACCTGTTGAACACCAAATGAAAAGAAAGGCATGTGCACTATACACAAAAAGCCCGACACATTCCTGCGCCAGGCTTTCTTAGGGATGGATACACATTATTATCTCATGTTCGGCGGTAAAATCACCTTATCAATCACATGAACTACACCGTTTTTTGCTTTGATGTCGGCACTAACAACAGTGGCTCCATCAACCATGGCTTTTCCGTCACCTAGTTTGATGGTGGCTTCCTGGCCATTTACTGTTTTGGCTTTCATGCCGTCTTTCAAATCCGTGCTCATTACTTTACCTGCTACTACGTGATAGGTAAGTACAGCTACCAGTTTGTCCTTATTTTCTGGTTTAAGCAGCATTTCTACTGTTCCCTCAGGAAGAGCTGCAAATGCATCATTGGTAGGAGCAAAAACCGTGAAAGGACCGTCGCCTTGCAGCGTTTCAACAAGACCACCTGCTTTTACAGCAGCAACCAAGGTGGAGAGCGCATCGGTACCAACGGCTAACTCTATAATATCTTTGTCCTGAGCCTGCGTATTGGCAGAGAATACAACGGATAGTGCCAGAGCAAGAAACCCGGCTTTTAGAAAATTCAACTTCATGATGAATAGTGTTAGTTAAAGTTTGAAGTTAACAGATATACGAGACTGGTTATCTGTTTGGATTTTTGACAAGAAAAAAAAGTTGAGTTACAGCTACTGATACGAGCGTAACGTGCTGTTAAGACTTAGATCCGTCCAGATAGATAGGCTTTTTCCACGGTCGCGTTTTCTGATCCGCCTTCTACCTCAAGGGTTACATTCAGTGATTCAAACGTATCGCCGAAAACGGCAAGATGCTGGATCTGTTTATTATGATGAAACACGCCAATATTATGCATATGCCCGTCTTTTTCGGCCCACAACTGGTATTGATGACCCGATGGAGGTACGGGTAGATCCCCAATTTGTATGTATACGTCCCGGGTATCTTTATCCAGATACACATTGGCATACGCCTCGGGGGCTATTTGTAATCCTTGAAGGGGTATTTTGTAGTATGAGGCACTCTGAATGAAGGAAAGCTGATTTTGAACGTTATTCATCCCTTCAGCCATTTGCTGGTTTTGGGAAATCAATGTTCGTAATTCGTCGTTGGACGAGTTAAGCGTCTGGTACAAGTACACATTCAACCCCACGCTTAGTAACAAAGCGACCGCTGCTGCATACCGGAGCCAGGGTCGTCTGACAGGTATGGGTTCCGGGATAGCATCAGCAATACCAGATTCGGAATTAGTATCTCTACGATCGGCTGTAAAGCTGCGTTGTATGGAAGCCAGTAACTCGGGGCGGGGTGCACGTCCCGTCTGTTTTGCATATTGGTTAAGAGATGCACGGATGGACTGTATCTCCTGCTTTACAACAGGGTATTTCTCAGCCATCCGATCCACTTCCAGGCTTTCTTCATCGGAAAGCATCCCGGCAACGTACAATTCAATAATTCCAGAGTTTAGGTACTCTTCTATGTTCATGCTCAATATAAACTTCTAAGCAGGCTAAGCGCACTTCTCATTCTGGTTTTGACCGTACCAAGGGGCATGTTGAGCTCCTCTGCAATTTCTTTCTGGGTAAAACCTTGAAAATACGCCATATCAATTAAAAGACGTTGGGATTCAGGTAACAAATGTACCGTTTCCCAAACGCCTTCATTGCGCTCTTGAGTCTTCTTCTGATGAATAGCTCCGTCATTAAATACGAAGTTGTCAATGCTGTTGGATTTCCGGTCGCGAATAAATTCTTTACTTCTGGTTTCATCTATAGCTGCATTCTTTGATATCCGGATTAACCAGGTAAATA
Source organism: Bacteroidota bacterium (assembly GCA_039819115.1). Taxonomy (GTDB): domain Bacteria; phylum Bacteroidota; class Rhodothermia; order Balneolales; family Balneolaceae; genus JBCBST01. The sequence continues at coordinate 8,650 of JBCBST010000007.1, read as the reverse complement.
GGCTTCCTTTAGCGGCATTATATGAACGACCACGTTCCCAAATCTTCACCATCACTTTCTGGAATACATCTTCGGCAAGGCATTCATCTTTAACTACTCTGTTAATGGTATTGAGCATAGCCACACCATAATGATTGAAAATCAGAGGTATGGCCCTTTCGTCATTTTCCGTGAGAAAACTCCGTATCTGTTCCTCTGTATTAATTGAAATAATGGGTGCAGGCTGCGCCAAAATCTATGTAGTGTATTCCCTATTGGCTTACACAAAAACAGGAATCGGGTAAATCATTCCCTGCCATGTCCTTAAGATTTAATTCTAATCTTTGGAGATGGAACGGGCCATCAAAGAGACTAATTTTGCATCTGGCTGGGTAACGTGCCGTCCTACTTCCTGAAACCCTAACTTCTCGTGAAAATAATAAGAATGGGGGTTCGGAGGGTCCAGGTTTACTTCACAGGTCACAACAGGGCTATGTGCTTCAGCAAAAAGCTTACGATACAAATCCACCCCATATCCTTTTCCCCGCTCTGAGTCTTTAATAACAATGCGGTCCACATAATCAAAGGCACCGTACTGGGACGAAAAAAAGCGATAGTTGTCGCTGTCGTAGGTGATTCCGGGGCCCAGCACAATCAAAAACCCCACAATACGATCTGCGTGTTCTAACACCCAGAACAAAGTGGCCTGTTCAAGAAACCATTTAATCTCTGCCTGAGACGTTATGGTTACTGCTGGTAGTGCCGCATTGTTGAGGGCGAGTACAGCTTCTGTATCTGAGATAGTTGCAGGGCGAATCAAAAAAACCAGGCTTATGTGCAGGTGTTAGAATCAAATATACACCTACCCGATTACAAAAAAAGAATGGGTGTTTAAGATCTGAAACATGGGATGGTATTGTTGATCCATACACCGGAACAACTATTTTCTCCAACCCTTTATCTTTTCATACACGCCACCGTGTACCACATCCATCACATTTTCATTACTCAGAAAATCGTGCGGAAAACCAAGCTCAATCGCACTTACTTCATTCAACTTTCGAAGCTGTTCTTCGGGTATTTCAATTTCGGTCGCTTTCAAACTATCTTCCAATTGATTAGTTTTTCTTGCTCCCACAATAGGAATGGATTGAACTCCCTGCCGCATCGTCCATTTTATCGCAACCTGGGCAGGTGTTACCCCCAGTTCTTCGGCTACATCTACCACTGCCTGGGCAATGGTGTTTGCACGATCACTTCTACGGGCACTTTCCTCTTTTACCCTGCCCTCCTCCCCTTTCAGATATTTCCCGGTTAACGCTCCACCGCCAATGGCGCCCCAGGGAGTAATGGCAAGATCAAACGCTTTCGCCATCGGAATCAAATCCCGCTCGGGAGTACGCTGTAACAGGCTGTATTCAATTTGTAATCCCGCAAACGATGTCCACCCTCTAAGTTCCGCCATGGTGTTCATCTGACTTACCCTCCAGGCTGGGGTATCGGAAATTCCGATATACAATATCTTACCTGATGACACCAGGTCGTCCAGTCCCCTCAGGATCTCTTCCGGAGGGGTAGTGAAATCCCACATATGTACCCAAAACAGATCAATATAATCGGTGTTCATTCTTTTTAAGGAATGTTCCAGCGATCGGATCATATTCTTTCTGCTGTTCCCCGAATAGCTAATATCGTCCCTCTTATCGTGGAGGGTATATTTGGTAGCCAGTACAAAATGGTCCCGGTCAGAGGCTATAAATTCACCCACAAAACGCTCGCTGGTTCCTTCTGTATATCGATTTGCTGTATCGATGAAATTACCCCCCGCATCCGCATACACATCAAAGATCGCTTTGCTCGTATCGTAGTCAGCACCCCAACCCCATTCTGTACCAAACGTCATCGTTCCCAGACAAAGCTCAGAAACACGCAGCCCGCTGGGCCCAAATAATGTATATCGCATAATAATCTGTTTTAGGTTTCAACAAAATGTAAGTAAAACTATGCTCTTCTTTCAGGGTTACCCCCTCTCTGAATTGTACTTTAGATTTGCATTACCTATATATCCCAGATTGTTCGTGGTAATATGCTCTACAAATCCGTCTAACTAACTCAACCGAAATGAAAAAAACCTTTCCTTTCTTCACTATTCTTATGGTCGGTCTGTTTTACACCTTATCTAACCAGGTACAGGCCCAAAATACCCAACTGCTCCGTCAACCTACCGTCTCTGAAAACTCGGTGGTGTTTGTTTATGCCAACGATCTCTGGATTGTTGATAAACAAGGTGGACAGGCATCCCGACTAACCAGCGGTATGGGTGGGGAAACGCGACCACATTTCTCTCCCGATGGAACTATGATTGCTTTTACAGGCCAATATGATGGTAACCTTGACCTGTTTATTGTTCCAGCCACGGGAGGAGAACCCAAACGACTAACCTGGCACCCCGGAGCAGATCTTGCACACGGGTGGACGCCAGACGGAGAAATCTTATTTACATCCAGCAGAAAAGGTCATCCTACGCAGGAGGCCAGATTCTTTACGATTAGTACGGATGGAGGAATGCCGGAAGAACTTCCCATTCCAAGGGCAAATAAGGGAGAGCTATCCGAAGATGGAAAGATGATCGCCTACGAACAGTTTTCTTTTTGGGATCCGGAATGGAGAAACTACCGGGGTGGTCAGGCTCAACCCATCTGGATCGTGGATATGAAATCCCTCGAGCTTAAGAAAACACCCCGCTCGGATAGTGAACGACATACCGACCCCGTCTGGCATGATGGAGTTTTATACTTTCTTTCCGAACTGGACTATGCAAATAACATCTGGTCGTTTAACCCGGACACGGATGAGCTAAAACAAGTGACCTTTCACTCCGATTTCGATGTAAAAAGCCTCGATGCCGGAGGTGGGGATATTGTATATGAGCAAGGCGGATATTTGCACCTGCTTAATCCTGAGACCGGAGATTCCCAACAGCTAAACATTACCGTTTCGGGAGATATGAACCGTGCCCGACCACGATGGGTAAATGTTTCCGCAAATCAGTTAACGAACGCTTCGCTCTCGCCCACTGGAAAAAGAGCCATCTTTCAATTCAGAGGAGACATTCTCACGGTACCCAAAAAAGAAGGGAGCTGGCGAAACATCACCAAAAGCAGTGGTACCGCCGATCGCTATCCGATCTGGTCGCCCGATGGTAAGAACATCGCCTGGTTTTCTGATCAAAGCGGCGAGTATACACTTATGATTTCGGACCAGGCAGGATTGGAAGAACCACGATCGATTTCATTGCCAAATCCGACCTTTTATTTCCGGCCCGATTGGTCGCCCGATAGTAAATTTATCGCCTATACCGACACTGATTATAACCTCTGGTATGTAAACGTAGAATCTGGTGAGGCTAAAAAAGTGGATACTGAGCGATACGCTCACCCAAACCGTTCGTTGAATCCGGTATGGTCACCCGACAGTAAATGGATTGCTTATGCCCGCATTCTCGATAACCAGCTTAAAGCAATTAAAGCCCACAATATAGAAACAGGTAAAACCATACAGTTAACGGATGGTTTGTCTGATGCCATAACTCCGGTTTGGGACGCGAACGGAAAGTACCTGTACTTTCTAGCCAGCACTAATTTTGGGCTGAATACGGGATGGTTGGATATGAGCTCATACAACATTCCCACCACACGTGGATTGTATGCCATTGTCCTTTCTAAAGAGGATCCCTCCCCTCTGCTCCCCTTAAGCGATGAGGAGGGAGATCTGATCGAAAAATCAGAAGATGAAGATAGCTCAGAAGAAAAGGGGAAGGATAAGAGTAAGAAAGAAGTAACGGTCACTATAGATACGGAAGATATTGACCAACGTATTATTGATATCGATATCCCACTTCGTAACTACACCGGCCTTGTACCCGGACCCGAAGGTCATGTATTCTATTTTGAAAGTGTACCTAACTCTGGTACCAGATTGCACCGCTATAGTTTAAAGGATAGAAAGTCGATCGAGTTTCTGAGTTCTGCACAGTTTGCCACCACTTCGAACGACAGGAAAACCCTTCTCTTCAGAAGCGGAAGCAACTGGGGTATAGTCAAAACAACAGGTGGTGCAAAAAAACCATCGGATGGCAGACTTTCCCTGAACAGAATGCGCATAAAGGTTGATCCTCAGGAAGAGTATAAGCAGATTTTTAAGGAAGGCTGGAGATTTATGCGCGATTTCCTGTATGTGGATAACGTGCACGGCGCACCCTGGGATGATGTGTTAGAATGGTATTCACCATGGATTGACCATGTTCGACATCGCTCTGATCTGAATTATGTAATCGATATCATGAGTGGTGAAGTAGCCGTTGGTCACTCCTATGTATCGGGCGGGGATTTTCCTTCATTGACCAGCGATCGGATAGGATTACTCGGAGCCGATGTTGTTCCCCATCGCGGTGCTTTCCGTATCGATAAGATTTATCAGGGTGAAAACTGGAACCCGGGATTACGATCTCCCCTGTCCGGTCCCGGTATCAACATTGAGGAAGGAGAATACATTGTAGCGGTTGACGGTGAGCCGGTTTCTGCTGACAGGAATTTTTTCAGCTACTTTGAAGGGACAGCCAATCGTCAGGTTAATCTTATGATTAATGATAAAGCCAACATGAACGGTGCCCGGCTGGTAACTATCCAAACCGTTTCCAGTGAAAACCAACTTCGTACCAGAGACTGGATGGAGAATAACCGCAAGAAAGTGGATGAGTTATCGGATGGAAAACTCGCCTACGTATGGGTACCTAACACAGGCTTCGGTGGATACACCTATTTCAATCGCTATTATTTTGCTCAGCAACATAAGCAGGGAGCCGTGATTGATGAACGCAATAATGGCGGAGGATCTGCGGCTGATTATATTGTAGATGTTCTGAATCGAGATCTTCACGGATATTTCAACAGCCGGGCTAATGATCGAAAACCATTTACCACACCAGGCGCCGGACTTTGGGGGCCAAAGGTTATGATCATCAATGAACGTGCTGGTTCAGGTGGTGATTTACTCCCATATCTGTTCAGAAAAATGGAAATCGGACCACTGATTGGAACCCAGACATGGGGAGGATTGGTAGGAACCTGGGATACTCCTCGTTTCATCGATAATGGACGCATGGTTGCCCCCAGGGGTGGTTTCTTTGATCTTAATGGAGAATGGGCGGTCGAAGGTGTTGGCGTAGCCCCCGATATCGAGGTATTCCAGACCCCTAAAGATGTAGCTGAAGGGCGTGACCCTCAGTTGGAACGAGCCGTACGGGAAGCTATGCTGTTACTGAAAACCGAATCTGTAGAGCTTAAACCTGAGCCGGCTCCCCCGGTACGCTGGAAACGTCCCTCAACAAAAAAGAACTAAAAAAAGAGCGCATAAGGAGTATGAATGCAAGGCTGTATTCATACTCTACATGTGACAGAAACGCTCCCATCATACGCATGGAGAGCTAACGCATAGAAAAGATAACGTATGCTTGCTTCACAAGAAGAACTGTTTTACCAGAATGACCATGTTACGTTTTTAAATGCCGCTTATATGTCTCCTCAGCTTCGTTCGGTGGATGCTGCCGGTATAGAAGCTGTACAAAGAAAACGCAAACCTCATCTCATAAAACCCAATCACTTTTTTGAAGAAAGTGAGCAGCTCCGATCCGAATTTGCTGGTTTAATCAACAGCCAGGAAGCCAGGCGATGTGTATTCATCCCTTCTGTCTCGTACGGAATAGCTACGGTAACTCATAACCTTGAGGTACGTGCAGGACAAAACATCGTACTTGCCGGTGAACAGTTTCCAAGCAATGTGTATAGCTGGAAACGACTGGAAGACACCTACCGGATAACCCTTAACCTGATTCCCCCTCCCGATACCCTTATTGAACGAGGTAAGCATTGGAACACCCGGATTTTAGAAGCCATTACGGAGGATACAGTAGCGGTTTCGCTGGGCAATATACATTGGGCCGACGGTACGTTGTTCGACTTGAAAGCTATTCGTCAAAGAACGCATGAGGTGGGTGCAGCCCTGATCATTGATGGAACCCAATCGGTGGGGGCACTCCCTTTTGATGTAGCCTCCATTGAACCCGATGCCCTTATCTGTGGTGGATACAAATGGCTGATGGGACCCTATAGCCTGGGATACGCCTATTTCGGCCCCCGGTTTGATGATGGCATTCCGATTGAGGAGAACTGGATCAACCGGTTTGAAAGTGAAAACTTTGCAAACCTAGTGAATTACTCCGATCATTATCAGCCCTTTGCATTAAGGTACGACGTAGGTGAACACAGTAACTTCAATTTGGTGCCAATGGGTATTGAAGCACTCCGACAAGTCCGCACCTGGACCCCGGAAGCCATTCAAGAGTATTGTAAAACCATCACGCAACCTTCCATTCAACGCTTACGAGAGGCTGGTTTCTGGATCGAAGATATCACAAGCAGAGCCTGCCATTTATTTGGAATACGATTACCGGATCATATTTCAATGGATACCGTTAAACAGCGTCTCGAAGAGGAACAGATTATCGTTTCCATTCGTGGAAATGCCATCCGCGTATCTCCGCATGTGTACAACACCGCCCGGGATATCGAACATTTAGAACACCTTATTCTCGATTTAGCATAGCTTAGCATGACTTCCAGAAAAGATTTTATCAAACAAGTGGGACTTGGAGCCGCCCTTTCCCCTCTTTTGGCTTTAGAACCTGTTACCAGAACATTCAACCAACAGTTAGAGCACGTAGATTTTTCGAAGCTTCCCAATAAGAGGGATTATGGCTTTGGTGATGAGGTCACCTACCTGAACCATGCTTCGATCGGGGCTATTCCTAACGCCGTACATAAAGCGCATGTGGAGCTGCTGACCCTATGTGAGCAAAACCCCTGGTTATACATGTGGGGTGGAGACTGGGAAGAACCCAGGGAACAGGTACGACAAAAAGCTGCAGATTTTATTGGTGCCCCTTCGAGTGAGATTACGATATCTCACAACACTACCGAAGTGTATAACGTACTTGCTATGGGCTTGCCACTTGGTCCCGGTGATGAAGTATTATTTTCTAATCTGAATCATGCCGGTGCCAGTATCCCATTTGAATATCATTCAAAACGGAAGGGATATACCGTAAGGGAATTCAATATCCCGACGGATGATGTCCCCTCGCTGACCAAATCAGAGATCATTCAACTCCATGTTGACCAGATCACACCAGCCACTAAGCTCCTGGTGCTCCCCCATATCGATAACTCGGTTGGTATTCGTCAGCCCGTAAAAGAAATCGTAAAGGCTGCACGCGAAAAAGGGGTAGAATATATCTCCCTAGATGCTGCACAGACAGTAGGAATGATTCCGTTTTCTGTGAACGATTTAGATGTGGACGTAATCGCCACCAGTACACATAAATGGATTCAGTCTCCTAAAGGAGTAAGCATTACCTACGTGCGGGAAAATATGTGGGAAATACTGGAACCCATGTGGGTGACCTGGGGTCAAAATCGTTGGGGTGTTTCTGCTCGCCGATACGAAGATTATGGTACCCGGAATTTCCCGGAGGTGATTACATTGGGTCATGCGCTGGATTTCCAAATGAAACTCGACGAAAATCTTAAACAGAATAAACTTAAAACACTCTGGTCGTTGTGCCAGGAGCTTTCGGAAGAGCATCCAAAAACCATATGGCGATCCTCCAGGGATTGGGAACTGGGGGGAAGTCTTTTCGCCATTGAGATCAAAGAGGAAAAAGCCTCTGATTTCGCACAACGTATGTTCAAGGATCATGGTATCGTGTTCCGTCCATTCAACAACCTGAATTCTGTTCGTATTTCCCCGAACTACATGACCAGCGAAGATGAAGTTCGCAGGTTCTTTGAGTTGATATAAAGCATGTACTCTTGCTTTAAGCTCTGCATGATTCTGACTTAAGATTTGTATCAAGAACATCAAACACGGATGTTCACTTTCCCGATAGGTACATCGTTATGTCTACCATACTTTATTGTTAAGCATATCATCATAAAAAACAATTTTTTGTTTTTTTAGGACTATAAGTTATTCTTATTTGGCTTAACAAATATCAGTCTGTTTAGGGGCTGCTTAAAAAGAAATACGTAGGGTACAATGAATAAAGAGAAAAGCACCATTGAGGCTAATAACAAAACTCATTTAGAGTTTTTGGCTAATGAGTTAACACTAAACCATATCAGCATATCATTAACCGGAGAGAACTTATCTGGTAGCTCAGAAAAGGTATTAAATAAGGAGCAATATGGATTTTTCAGAAACGAACTTGAGACCAGAAAAAAAAACGGGCATGATGTGTATAACAAGAGGAACATACTTGTTGTTGGTGCCGGAGCATCTCATAATTATAATCAAAAGATCCCACTAGCATCAGAAGCCATTAAAATTATTCGAAAGAATCTACAACAAAAGCTTCAAAAAGAGTCGGGGGATAACCAAAGCTCTGATACCTATAAACTCCTTTTAAGTAATGATTTACAACTTGGCAAAAAAGTTGATTTCGAAACTTTTCTTCAACTCCTTACAAAGATTATAAATGTGGCCGAAGTAAGGGATCAAATCAAAGGTTAGAAAAGAGCCCCAATGATCCTCATATAAACCTTTGATTTGATCC
>JBCBST010000006.1:0-54423 GCA_039819115.1 Bacteroidota bacterium | reverse complement strand
AAGCAGAAAACTGATTTTCCTTTGTAACTGGTAAAAAGGAAGAACGTTTTCTGCTTCCATTACTGTGGATTCAGTAACACAAGTAAAACTGGCTATCGGCGACATTCAATATCCGATGGTGCTTCATCCTGAATTAGAAACTAGACTTACCATAAGACGAGCTACGTTTCCATTTGAGGTAGAAATTACTGGTTTTGGAGCAGAAGCAAATACGGCTTATCAGTCGTATCTCAAGGCACTAAGCAGATATGAGCAGGCAAATAGCCCGAAAGACCCTACGGCAAAAGAACGCTCTCTATACGAGCTGGCCTTTGGTGAATATGCAATGACTATGGCGAAGGAATATCTCTCAGATACTGCGTTAGAAAACGAATATCTTAAAGCGACCGGTGAATACCTGGTTAATGCGTTAAAAACCATTCCCTATCGCCGTTCTGAACCTGATTTCGACGCCGACGCCTACAGAAATCAAATTATAGCCCTTGCACGTTCTAACAACTTTTTCACTTTGGCTTCTTTAAAGGCACAACGAGCTGGAATCCGCGATTTTACACACTACTATGCCCGAAGTTTTGAAATCTATGACTCTGTTTATACCCGGTATGGTGCAATTGCTGAAGCTGATTTAAAGAGAATTGCTTACCCTCAACTGAATCAGAAACGTATGGATGTGATCCGGTTAATAGAGGACGAGGCTGCACGGGCGTATGCCGAACTGTTCCTTGTTGCAGAGCGAATCGGTGAGTTACCTCTTACGATAGCCGAACCTTCATATCTGGAGTTTTTAAATACCTATGCATCCCAAACAGCATACACTGATTTCATCACTGCTTTTTATAAAGACATACAATCTGTTACTCCGGGTAATAAGGCTATTCCGTTTTCAATAGCTGATGAAACGGGCAAGGTACATCGTCTTGAGGAATACGAGGGTACATACGTATTACTTGACTTCTGGGCAGGTTGGTGCAAGCCGTGTTTGGAAGAATTCCCGGAAATGCGTCGCATTTATGCAAAATACAATAGAGAGGATTTTGAGATCCTTGGTATTTCAAATGAAGTTGATCGCGATGTGTGGTTATACGACATCGGGCAGTTTAATAACCCATGGCCTCAGCTTTATGGTGGTCAGGGTTTCGACAATGAGACGTTTGTGGCCTACAAAGGTGGCGGCATCCCATTTTATATACTCATTGACCGGGATGGAAACATAGCGCGATATAATGATATAAGGGCTACCTTTAACTTAGAGTCCGTGCTCGATTCGTTGATCAATTAACCCGGTAATTCCTACCTCGTAATGAAGTACCTGCTTTTGTTTTTTCTTCTTTCCGGTATGCTTTCATGTACCAAAACACCCGAAACGTACCATACCCCGTTTACCGATCAGGAACTAGGCCAATTGTTGGTTATTGGATTCAGGGGCACAGAACTTGATAAGGAACATCCTGTTATCAACGATCTAAAGGAATGGAATATCGGTGGTGTAATTCTGTACGACTATGATTATTTGACCAGGGAGCCCAATCGGAACATTACATCTCCCGATCAGCTCTTAAAAATGGCCGGAGCTCTCATATCAAACTCACCGGTCCCTCCTATTATTGCGGTTAAGCAAAATGGAGGGCAAGACTCTCCTCTGAAACATGCCTATGGTTTTCCATCTACCAAAGAGCCGTCCTATTTCGGAATGCATTCCGAACCTGATACGGTCCAAAAGTATGTTCGTAACCTCGCACAGGAATTTTTGGTTGTTGGAGTAAATACCAACATGCACCCCCGGGTTGATTTAGGTAGCCAAACGGCTCTTTTTGGCAATACCCCGGAAATGGTTGTTGAAGCTATGAATGGCATCCTTGACGAGTACGACCAGGAAGGAATATTCAGTGTTCCGGGATATTTCCCGGGATATTCTCCGGGTTATACTTCTTCAGATGAAAACGACGATATCACCAATCAGTGGTCTTCCGATTACCTGTCGCCGTATGAAACCCTTATACAAGAACGATCTATCGGCGGTATTATGACTGCTCATAGTTTTAATGCCCAAATCGATTCTATCTGGCCGGGAACACTTTCAAAAAAGGTGGTAACGGGATTACTACGTGATTCATTGAACTTCGATGGAGTGATATTCTCTGATGATCTGCAAAAGCCCATCATAACCAGTAAATACGATCAGGAAACAGCGATTTCACAAGCAATAAATGCAGGTATTGATATACTGGTACTTGGAAATAACTTCGTATATGATGAACATTTGGCAGAACATACGATCCGTACAATCCAAAAACTGATCTCTGAAGGGAAGATTAAGCCTGAACGGATTGAAGCATCGCTTGCACGAGTGAAACAACTGAAAGACGATGTAATTGCTGAATTATGCACATGCCTGAACTTTTGAACACTGCCATACTCAAAGAAACAAAGCAATTCGTACAGGAAACGCTGGAGGGTGATTCAAGCGGGCATGACTGGTGGCACATTCACCGTGTACGATCGCTGGCCATCACGATCGGTAAAAAAGAAGACGCAGATTTATTTATCGTTGAACTTGCCGCCTTACTCCATGATATTGCCGATCATAAATTTCATGATGGTGACGATACGATAGGACCTGACGTTGCAGGAAAATGGCTGAGTAGATTTGATCTTTCTGATGATATCATTACTCATGTTTGTAGCATCGTACAAGATGTTTCTTATAAAGGAGCCAAGGTAGCTACTCCCATGCAAACACTGGAAGGGAAAATAGTACAGGACGCCGATCGCTTGGATGCGATTGGTGCTATAGGCATAGCCCGTGCGTTTGCTTACGGGGGGCATAAAGGCAGGTCGCTGCACGACCCTGGTATACAAGCTGAACTCCATTCATCGTTCGAAGTCTATAAGAAAGGAACTGGTCCTACGATCAATCATTTTTATGAGAAACTGTTTTTGCTTAAAGACCGTATGAATACGGCTTCCGGGAGAGAGATCGCCCGGAACAGGCATGAGTTCATGGAACAGTTTGTTGCTACCTTCCTGAATGAGTGGGATGGAAGTATATAACAACAAACTGCACTTTATTTAGTACTTTCCGCTATTGATTAAACCGGGTTTCAGATGGGAAAACGTTATACATTAGATTTCTTCACACAGAGTTTTAATACCGGCAAGAAGACCATTGAAACTCTGTTTAACGATATGGAAGAAGAGGTGTTCCAGGCCTCTATACAGGAGGGAAAATGGAGCAGTGGTGAAATCCTGGATCATATCAATATCAGTAGCCAGCTTTACCTGAATCAGATGCATCTCGGCTTACCGGAAGACCAGCTTTCATCTCTTCCCAAAGGCCCTCCACCCTTCCGCATTTCTCCGTACTGGAGGTTGTTTATATATATTGTAAGTCCTGAGAATACATTCAAGACTCCTACATTCCCATCTTTTGAACCTCGTGAAGCCAGTCTTCTGCAAAAGGAGGAACTCATAACAAAGGCGCTATACATTCAGGATGAGTTTTTGAACATCGTGGAAACCGCCCGTGAACATGAACTTAACCTTGCTCGTGTTCCCATGCGAAATCCAGAGTTTAACTGGCTTAAGATGAATGTGAATGTAGGCCTGGCAATTATCGAAGCACACCAGCGTCGGCACTTTCTGCAAATTCAGGCCATTAAGGATAGCCGAACTTCATGATTGAGCTTGAGATTGTCATATGGCTCTCTCTTGGCTCGGCTTTTGGAACCTTATTTGTTTACTTAGCTGAGCGAAGTGCATTTACGGAACGCATTTTAGGAATTGGTCTTATCGTTGCGTGTTGCGTTTACGTTTTTTTCGGGCTGTTGAGTGGCGATGTGATGTGGATCTTTATTGAGACCAGCGGTTTATTGCTGTACTCCTGTTTCGTGTTATTAGGCTGGAAATACAAATTCTCCTGGTTAGGAATTGGCTGGTTTCTTCATCACGTGTGGGATTATCCCTTGCATCTACGCTGGGAAGGTGGGGATATAGCTCCGGACTGGTATGTACTGTTCTGTATCAGTTTTGATGTTATCGTTGGCCTATACATCATTATCGACCTGCACCGCGATAACATGGATATTGATCTCCTGCAAAAGGGCTAACCCATTCTCATCACAGTTCTGTGTTTTTACGCTTTCGTTCGGGGTATTTATCGTACGGGAACAGGAATAAACCATACGGTTCCTGACCTTTTTTGCCGACATCCTGATGATGTTTTTGATGCGCTCGCCTGACCAGCCGAATAAATGCATTATCACTCTTCATGCTTCCAAGACGTTTGTGGGTGAACACGTCATGTATGATAAAGTACAGTAGCCCATAAAGTGCAATCCCGACACCAATACCAAATTCAGGGGTAAGCCAGAGCGTATCGGCTCCTTTGATGATCAGCCCGGTTGAGATGGCTGCAAAACCCAACGAAAAAATGTCATTGAGTTCAAACCAACCATGATGGGGTTTATGATGGGTTTCATGTATGCGCCATAATACACCATGGAACAGCCATCTGTGCAGGGCATAGGAAACAAATTCCATCGCTACAACCCCAGCCACTATGCTTAATACTAACGTCATTTGTAAAGTGTATTTAACCTATCAGACAAATCTCACTTCGTCAGCATTCATTGAATAATGAATAAGCAACGGAATTTTTCTTCCTTTTTACATGTATTGCACATATACTATATATAGTTAGTAATCATTGAACCGTCATGCAAGCCATACAAGCACAGCGTTCGTCACTTTCGGAAGAAGCCTTTCGCAGTGAACTGGATGCAGCCCGAAAAATAGAAACGGGATTCCCGTCACCCGCAGCCGATCACATAGAAAAAGCACTCAATTTGGAAGATTTAGTGGTTTACCGCCCTTCAACTACATTTTATGTACGGGCGGAAGGAGATTCCATGAATGCTTCCTGTATTTATGACGGCGATATTTTGATCGTTGATCGCTCTATTTACCCTCAGCATGGAAACATCGCTATTTTTGCATTGGACGGTGAACCTGTAATTCGACGGTTTGTTCGCCAAAATGACCACATACTCTTGGTCTCAGACGACGCAAAGCTGCGCCCCATCCCCATCTTCAGCGAAACGGACTGGGCAATTTGGGGAGTGATTACGCATGTGATTCACCGATACAAACTATAACAGGAAGTCTTTACCGTGCTCATACATTCGTTAAAGCCAAACAGCACGATAGCACAAGGCATGATTGACGTAAATAACTTTTATGCTTCTTGTGAGCGGGTGTTTAATCCCGGCCTTGAGGGTAAACCTATCGTTATTTTATCCAATAACGATGGTTGTGTCATCGCTCGATCTAATGAAGCCAAAGTACTGGGAATACCCATGGGAGCACCTGAGTTCAAGTACCGTCAATTTTTCCGACAACATAATGTAGTCGTTCGATCTTCCAACTACCCATTATATGGAGATATGTCGCACAGGGTAATGGAGGCATTGAGAAAGCTCACACACTCTGTAGAGGTGTATAGTATTGATGAAGCCTTTGTGGAGCTTTCAGCTAACACCTTTCCCGACTTTACAACCTATGGGCGCCATATTCAAAAGACCATCCGGCAATGGACGGGCTTGCCCGTTTCGGTGGGTATTGCCCCCTCTAAGACTCTGAGTAAGGTTGCTAATCATATCGCAAAACGAACACCGGCTTATCAGGGTGTTCTTAATCTATGCAATCATTCTGAAACCGATAACATGCTCCAGCAGGTACCTCTTAACAAGATCTGGGGGATTGGTTCCGGCCTGGAAATACGCTTAAATCGTTTTGACATACATACCGCTTTTGATCTGAAAAAAACCATTCAGAACAAACGATGGGTCAAAAAACATTTAAATGTAACCGGATTACGAACCGTACTGGAATTGAATGGCATTGCATGTTTACAAATGGAAGATGCCCGTGAGTCCCGAAAAGGAATTTTAACCTCACGGATGTTCGGAAAACCCCTGTTCGACCTGCCTCCGATACTGGAGGCCGTTTCAACATTTACCTCCAGAGCCAGCGAAAAATTACGGGCACAACACTCTTTGGCCTCCGTTCTTTCCGTTACGCTAATTGGCGATAAATACAATAACCTGAGAGGGCAATATAAATACGGGCTCAGTACGCCGTTAACCGTTCCAACTGCACATACACCAACACTTATCGAGGTGTCACAACGCTTGGTAAACCGTCTATGGCTACCTGATACTAAATATAAAAAGGCAGCGGTTATGCTAACCGGCATTGTTGCCCATACCGAGGTACAAATTGACTTGTTTGACCGAGAGTTATATACCCAGCAACAATTCAGACTGATGGAATGTCTTGATGCATTAAACATACGGTATGGCCGTCATACAGCAGCCTTTGCAGCTACCGGTTTACATCGTAAAGAGGGAGAGGAATACGAATGGAAAATGAACCAGAATTATCTGAGTAAACGCTACACTACACATTGGGATGAATTGATGGTAGCCAAAGCGTAACTTCCTGTAATCTGATGTTCCTACTTACATTGTGTCTCTACTTCTACTAGCCCAAAAACGAAATATGCAGCCCTGGAAAGAGGCGTTGCTGGCAATTGACCCACATTTGGATATTGATATATGGCCAGATGTAAAAGACCGAAACCGTGTTACATTCGCTGTTTGCTGGAATCACTTGCATGGGGTGTTGGAGCATTATCCCAATCTTAACGCTGTGCTTTCTCTGGGAGCAGGTGCAGATCACCTTCTGAATGATACCTCGATTCCGGAAACGGTTAAACTTGGAAGGATTGTCACTCCGGGGTTAAAAGAAGAAATAGCAGATTACGTACTCCATGCCGTCCTTTCATACCGGCGAAACGGGCCAGCTTATGTAATACAAGCTGGTGAAGGACGCTGGAAACCTCATACAGTGATCCCTAAAGCACAATGTACGGTTGGTGTTCTGGGAATGGGTGAAATGGGTAGGTCAATAGCCCGTACACTCATCAAAAATGGATATAACGTATCCGGATGGTCGAATTCAGAAAAGGACGAAAAGCATATGAAGACATATGCCGGCCGGGAACAACTCTTCGAATTTCTATCCCATACCCATATTTTGGTTTGTGCCTTACCTCTTACCGCACAGACGGAAGGTATTCTGAACCTGGAATTGTTCAAGCAACTCCAATCACCCGCTTACCTCATTAACGTGGGAAGAGGAGCCCATTTAATAGAGGAAGATTTAATCTATGCCTTGGACATCGGTTTACTCTCTGGGGCATGTCTTGATGTATTTGAGCAGGAACCACTGCCTGAATCGCATGTATTCTGGGGAAGATCCAACATTATGATCACCCCGCATGTAGCTTCGGTAACCCCACTGAATGAAGCATCAGCCTTTATTGCAGACGATTACAAACGAGTATTATCGGGCATTGACATGAAGCTACCCGTTAATCGTAGCTTGAGCTATTAAAACTGTTTGGTAAACACATATCCGCCCCAAACACACAGTAGCCCGAGTATAACCTGTCCGGCAATATTAAATACCGCCAGACTCATCTCAGACTTACCCAGAAGAAATGAATCATAGGCAAAGGTCGAAAATGTGGTAAATCCACCTAAAAACCCTACAAACAGGAAATTACGAAGGTGTGGATAGCCCCAGTTTTTTGCCTCAAACCATCCCATAAGCAGTCCAAGGATTAAGCAACCCACAGCGTTTGTTACAAAAATACCAATTGGGAACAGCGAGGTTTTTAAAAAAGACTGCACCCAATTGCTCAACATATAACGGGACACCGCACCCAGGCTACCACCTACTCCGACCCAAAGTACATGTAGAAATGAAATCTTCAATTCAGATGATGATCACAGGTACACGGGATGAATCCAGCCATGGGTATCTTCAACCGTTCCGTATTGTAGTCCTGTTATTTCATCATACATCCGTTTGGCAAGCGGACCTATGGTACCATTACCAATACTGATTTCCTCCCCTTTATGTGCAATCGTACCAACAGGCGAAATAACGGCAGCTGTCCCGGATCCGAACACTTCTTCAAGAGTTCCTGATGCAGAGGCCTCAAATACTTCTTCTATAGAAATACGCCGTTCTTCAACAGGCATGCCCCATGCCTCTGCCAGAGATACTACCGAGCGCCGGGTAACACCAGGCAAGATAGATCCGGTTAGTTCCGGAGTGATTAACGTACCATTAATAACGAAATGAATATTCATGGTGCCCACTTCTTCGATGTACCGATGCTCTTTTGCATCCAGCCAGAGAACCTGAGTATACCCATTGGCCTGAGCTTCACGGGCAGGTAAAAAACTGGCTGCATAATTTCCAGACGTTTTAGCTTCTCCTGTTCCACCATCCACAGCCCGAACATATCCGTTTGGTGTGGCCAGCTTCACCGGGTTAAATCCTTCTTTGTAATACTGACCAACCGGGCTTGTTATGATATGGAATCGGTAAACATCAGAAATACGGGCGGCCAGATATTCTTCTGCGGCAAAAATAAAGGGGCGCAGGTACAATGCAGTGCCCGGTTTTTTCGGTACCCAGGCATGGTCCAGTCTGATCAATTCCTCGAGTGCGGTTATGAATACATCGTAATCATGTTCGGGTATACACATACGGCGGGCGGTATTGTTGAACCGTTCGTGATGTGCCTCGGGCCGGAAAATATGGATGGTATTCTCATTCACATAAAACGCTTTCATACCCTCAAAAATAGACTGCCCATAGTGCAGGGCATTCATGGCAGGAGTAACGGGAATAGGACCAAAAGGTACAATTTCAGGCGTTTGCCATGCTCCATCATCATACATCATTTGAAACATGTGGTCGCCGAACTTTCTCCCGAATACAAGGTGATCAAAATCTACTTCATGTACTCTACTATATTCTGTTTTTTGGATGGAAAGTTGGATATCGGCGGCTAGCGCATTCATAATACATTCTTTTAAAGTTCAAATTGTCAAATAACCCGGTGTTATCCGGTACTCTGCATTGCAGCAGCTATTCCATTAATATTGAGAAAGATAAGCTCAGTCAGCTTTTTCTGTTCCTCCTCACCTGCATCATCCCATCGCCTTATTAACTCGGCCTGGATAAAGTTTAACGGATATGTAAATGGATTCCTAAACAAAATCGACTTTTGTATAACC
The DNA here is from genome assembly GCA_039819115.1 of Bacteroidota bacterium. Taxonomy (GTDB): domain Bacteria; phylum Bacteroidota; class Rhodothermia; order Balneolales; family Balneolaceae; genus JBCBST01. The sequence goes on along the minus strand of JBCBST010000006.1, from coordinate 45,268 downwards.
GGATTATGGCCTAAAATATTCTCGATTCCGGCAATTTTTTTTATAGAAACACATGTTTTTTCAAACTCTTCTGCTATCTGGTTATGAAAGGAATAATCGGTTTGCTGATAGACCAGAGATGAGGCTAAATGGGTTCTTGCCAGTTCTTTCTGACTGTTATTAATAATGGTCTTAAAGAAGACCCATTCATTAAACCAGCGTTTAAACAGTTGTTCATGTTCTGGATTTTCGTCCAACAGATCAGCCAACGCTTTACCTATTCCAAACCAACCCGGAATATTATACCGTACCTGAGTCCACGCAAACACCCAAGGTATAGCTCGTAATGCTTCAAACTCTACTTTACCGGAACCGCTACGCATTACCGGGCGTGACGCGATCGGTAATTTTCCTATGTGCCCAATGGGTGTATTCTTCGTATACCAGCTCCAGAACCCGGGATCATCAATCAGAGAACGGTATTTCTTCATAGATCGCTGGGCCAGTTGCTCCATGAGTTCTTTTTCTGTCTCTTTTTCGAGGTAGCCGGTTTCGGTTTTCTGAGCCATAATAACCTGTGCCATCGCATTCACAATTTGCTCTAAATGACGACGGGCTATGCTGGATAAGGAGTATCGGAACGACAATACTTCTCCCTGCTCGGTAAAACGGATACGCCCATTATTACTCACCGGTGGCATTGCAATGATCGCTTTATTGGATTGCCCACCTCCCCGACCTACGGTACCACCGCGGCCATGGAACAGCCTGAAATCGACCTGATGTTTTCGACATACCCGCCCCAACGCATATTGTGCTTTATCTAAAGCCCAATTGGCCATCCAATATCCTCCGTCTTTATTTGAATCGGAGTAGCCAAGCATAATCTCCTGGAAGTTACCTCTTGCTTCTATCTGTTTCTTATACAACGGATGCCTGAATACCTGATCCATTAATCCGCTGCTGGCCTCCAGATCTTCAATGGTTTCAAATAAAGGAACCACGTCGATAGAGGTGTCGATATATTGCCCATGATTAACCCATAATCCCGTTTCTTTAGCGAGGAGTAATACCTCCAACATATCACTGATTCCATTAGCCATACTGATGATGTAGCTTCCAAAACAATTCGGATCAAGCTGAAGCATGTCCCGAATTTGCTCAAACACAGAAAGCACCCGTTCTGAAGTATCAGATCGTTTCCAGTGCGCGGATACCAGCGGACGGGGATTTTCCAGCTCTCCAACCAACACTTCGATCTTTTCTTCTTCAGAAAGATGCGCATAGGTTTTAGTTACCCTGCCCTCCAAGAGTAACTCTGAAATGGTTTCTTCATGTAGCCGGCTGTGTTGTCTCACGTCAAGCGCATTCAAATGAAATCCAAAGGTGAGTGCCCGTATGTGCAGTTCATACAACCTGCCCTGATCTGCAACACGTGCGAAACCGTTCGCTCTGAGAGATGAACGTATCAGTTCGATATCGTCCAGAAAATCTGAGGCAGTGTATAACGTTGACACCTGCATTACATGTGCCTTCGAACCCAAGAGTGCTTCCTGCTGTTGCTCCAGTTTCTGCAACATGTGGGTGAGCTTTCTTCGGTAAGGCTCTCGTTGATACCTGCGCTCATACAGCTCGCTAAGCGGATTCTCCCGCTCTTCGGTAGCAAGAGATGCTTTCAACGCATCGGAAATAGGTGTTTCTTTATTAGACAGACTCAGGTACCGTTTCAAATGACTGATGCTTTTATGATACCGTGCCAGAATCATTCGTCGTTGAGCAATAAGCGTATCCCATGTGACTGAAGAGGTCACATTTGGGTTTCCATCCCGGTCACTTCCAATCCAGGTTCTGTATTTCAATACTACAGGTACATTCACATCGGTACCGTAATAGGTTCGGAAAGCCTCCCGAATATCATAATAGATGGATGGCAAGGTGTCCCATATCGCATGATTGAAGTAATACAATCCGTTTTCCACTTCATCTTCTACCGTCATGCGCTCGGCTCTTATCTCGTCTGTTGCCCGCAACAACTCCAGCTGATTTTCTATACTTCGGGTAAGATGAGCCTCCTCATCCGGTGTGTGGTTCTGATGTTCGAGCTGGTTAATCAGGTCGGTTATTTCCTTTTGCTTATCGAGTACACTCCGCCGACGTGCTTCTGTAGGATGTGCTGTTATCGTAGGCTGAATATCCATGGCTTTGAATGCATCCAGCGCCTCTTCCAGTGAATACCCTGCCATTTTCATCATACTCACCGCTTCGGCAATGCTCTCTCCTCGCGGGGTATCTTTCGATGCATGCTGTGCCCTCTGTTTGTTGATGCGGCTTATCTCGTGCTGTTCCAGCGTATTCACCAGATTGAAAAAAGTGGTGTTAAGTCGAAGGTACTCGGAAAGATGATCATTACTCAATTCCCCAATCCTCGATTTCAGCTCACTGGCTACCTGTTCATCACCATCATCCAGTGCTTTTATGGCCATACCGGGAAAGGTACCTAACCGATCAATCGTATCCTTTGCATCATGACGAAGAGCCTGTTGCTCTAATTGATGAGTGAGCATTGAGATTTGGTCTGCCAGGTGGGCACTGATTTCACTTTGTTTGGCGTACTCGCGTACGGTATCCAACCATTTCATCCTGATGACGGTTAATTGAGGGTTGATCTATTAAGGTAAAGAATCTACGTTACCCTTTTAGCAATTGAATACCTAAGATCTCAAAAATGGCTAAAACACGATGCGCATGGGTACAGCAAGCCGACGAACTGGATGTTCGTTATCATGATGAGGAATGGGGCGTTCCGGTTTATGACGATCGCGTATTATTCGAATTTCTGATATTGGAAGGAGCACAGGCTGGATTAAACTGGAGTACGGTGCTTAAAAAGAGAGAAAACTACCGTGCTGCTTTTGATGGGTTTAACCCGGAAAAAATAGCCCTGTATGATGAACAAAAGATTCAGGATTTACTCAATAACCCAGGCATTATTCGTAATAAACTTAAAGTGCGGGGAGCCGTTACCAATGCCCAATTGTTTTTAGACCTTCAGGCGGAAGCAGGGAGTTTCAGTGAATACATCTGGAAATTTGTAGGTGGGACTCCCATTTATAACCAATGGAAATCAATAGACGAAGTACCGGTAACCACAAAAGAATCGGATGCTATAAGCAAAGATTTGAAGAAGCGTGGATTTAAGTTTGTAGGAAGTACCATTATGTATGCATACATGCAGGCATGTGGCCTGGTGAACGATCATACCATCGACTGTTTCCGGTTTAAGGAGCTGGACGGTGCTAACGGATAATATGACATGCTTTGCCATATCACCCGGCAACGATAAGCAGACTCCCTTAAACCGGAACCGCCCGTAAACCCGGGCAGGTCCCAGTAGTGAATGCCTCTGCGATGTCGGCAACTACGGTTTGACCACCGTCTCGAAAGCCGATGCTGCTAACCACGGCTCAACCAGATCGTTCACATAGCGTACATTAAACCCTTCCCGGGCTAACAACGCCGATGCAGCGGCGGCTCTTGCACCTGATTTACAATGAACATACAAAGTAGTGTTCATAGGAAGCTGTTCCAACCCTGCCTTTAACCGGGTATGTGCCATGTTAAGGGCACCGGGTGCATGCCCCTCAGCATACTCTGTAGCTTTACGCACGTCCAGTACGGTTGAGTCTTCGTTATCCAGAATGGATTCCACCTCTTTAAAGGTGACCTTCGCAACGCGTTCCGTTTCTCCCCCATTCTTTACATACTCATCAAAAGCATCGGGAGTCACAAAGCCTTTCACCCGATCCAACCCTATGCGGATTAAATCCAGTACGGCTTCTTCAACCTGATCTTCAGATATGACCAGATAGATATCCTGATCATCTTCAATATAAGAACCTGCAATGGTGTTAAACGACTTATTCATGGGCGCATATAAACTGCTCTTCAAATGGGCATTCATAAATGCCACCCTGTCTTTCCGTGTATCAATAATCACTGAACCAGGAGTATTCGCTGCCTCTTTCAACGTCATCACATCCATACGTTCCGGAACGGGTAAGGCTCCAAGTATAGCCGGACCGATCTTGTTATCGCGCTTCATTCGGGCAAAGTATAACGGAGGCTCTGGTTGGCCATCCAGTATAAAATCCACAAAGTCCTGTTCGGTGATGGCTGCGCGGATTGATCCATTGAACCGCTTTTCATAGCCCACCGTGGAATCCGGCACAGCACCCAGTGCTTTACCACAGGCACTACCTGCTCCATGCCCGGGCCAAACCTGGAGATAATCCGGAAGGTCTTTGAACTTGTCCAATGATGCATATAACACCCGCGCTGAATCTTCCATCACCCCTTCCATTCCAGCAGCCGTTTCCAACAAGTCGGGACGCCCAACATCACCTACAAAAACAAAATCTCCGGAAAGAATACCCATTGGCTCTTCTGTATTTGCAGTATCGTGCACCAGGTAACTGATATGCTCGGGCGTGTGCCCCGGGGAGTGAACAGCCTTAAACCTGATATTTCCGATATGGAATGTATTTCCGTCTTTTAGCAGCTGGTACGAATAATCACTTCCGATCGCCCATTCATATTTCCAGTCGGCATCTCCTTCATCAGAAAGAAAAATCTGTACCCCTTGTGAGGCCAGTTCCCGCATACCCGACAAATAATCTGCATGAATATGAGTTTCTGCGGCAGCAACCAGCTTCAGATTGTGCTTTGCCGCAAAGGCTTTGTAGCGATCCACATCCCGCATAGGGTCGATAACAATGGCCTCTCCCGTTTTTTGACACCCGATGATATAGGCGTATTGTGCAAGCTTCTCTTCAAATAGTTGTTGAAAAAACATAGGTCGTTTTATGAGTGTTTTGATCGTTCACAAACAAAGGTGGGCTTTGCTTATGAAGGTTTGATGTATATCCCGGTTAACGGACAAATCTGAGACAAAATCTACAAAAAATTGACTCCGCTAAACACCACTTACTAAATGAAGATTGAAATAGGTTTAACCCTACGAAAAGGGTAAGAAATAACCAGTATGGACTGACCGTATAGGTTAACATCAGACTTAAGAGGATCATAAATCCGGCCAGACCCCGCACAAATGAATCGATTGGGCATGCATCCGCACACGTTTTTTTAGTGGAAGCTTTCATGTTATATGTATTCTTCTATGGTTAACTGGTAAGCGTGTATCGGAAATTGAGCACGCTCTTGCAGCGTTTGATTTACATGTTGTACGGCTTGCATCACTTCATCCACCACGCGTTCTGTCTGTATACAAAGGATCAGTTTTGATGCGCGTTCTGTATTCTCTCCGGAAAACCACCGATCGATCTGATCCTGATCTTTTTTCCTCTTGAAGCCTTCCATATCAATTTCACTAAACATGGGAATATCAAGGTTCTTAAGCAGGTTTCGTACTTCCTGCACATACTCCTGAATACACAGTATCAATAATACTTTCATTCGTCGTGGGGTTTATCGTTTATACTTATTTGGTGATGCTGCTTTTGCACCGACATGAAATAGATTAATGGCACCATAAGGAGAGTGAGTGCTGTAGAGCCGATCGCACCTCCCATCAGTGAAATCGCGAGTCCCTGAAAAATAGGATCGAACAATATGACGAATGCACCGATTACCACGGTGCCTGCTGTTAGCAGAATGGGCATGGTACGCACTGCCCCCGCTTCAATAACAGCATTCTCTAATGTGGAACCTTCATTCAATCGAATCTGGATAAAATCAATCAACAGCACGGAATTACGCACCATGATCCCTGCCAGAGCAATCATACCTATCATAGAGGTGGCCGTAAAAAATGCCCCAAGAACCCAGTGCCCGATAATAATACCCACCAGAGAAAGGGGAATAGCCACCATCATAACGATGGGTACTTTAAAATCCTGGAACCACCCGATGATCAGCATGTAAATAATAACCAAGACTACGCCGAACGCTATCCCTAAATCCCGGAACACCTCATACGTTATCTGCCACTCCCCATCCCACTTAAGAGTGTAGTCCTCTTCGGTAAACGGTTGACCATCATATAGTTGTGTCATCGAATATCCTTCGGGTACAGAGATCTGATCGATCTGTTTACCGGCATCGAGCAAGGCGTATACCGGGCTTTCGATTGCTCCTGCTACTTCTGCTGTTACATATAGCACGTCTCGCTGGTTTTTCCGGTGATTTGCCGGATTCAAAACAGACTCCTTCACTTCAATTAAGTCAAGAATAGAAATCATAGAACCGGTACTGCTTTTCAAGCGGATATTCCCCAGTTCCGGTATTCCGGATCGATCAGACTCAGAAAGGTGTATCCGAATCGGAACCCGGTTTACCTCATCCTTATCGTTAACCGATCCGGCTTCATAGCCATGTAATGCGGTTGTAACCGTTTGAACAATGCGCTCAGGGGTTATTCCGAATTGCTGAGCTTTCTGTTTGTAGATATCAAATTCAATCACGGATTGATCAGCCTCCCGGCTCCAATCTACATCTACCACCCCCTCCAGCTTTTGGAAAATCTGTGCGATTTCTGATCCAATTCGTTCTCTTTCTTCCCGGCCTGGACCATACACTTCAACAACCAATGTAGAGAGCACGGGTGGACCGGGTGGTACTTCAACTACTTTCACAATGGCGTTGTACGGTTTACCCACTTCCTGCACAATAGGGCGAATCCGTTTAGCAATATCATGACTTTGTTCGGCACGATCTGACTTGTCAACCAGATTGAGCTGTATATCGGCTACATTAGAGCCCCGGCGTAAGTCGTAATGTCGTACTAACCCGTTAAAATTAATGGGGGCACTTGTTCCTGCATAGATCTGGTAATCCTTAACCTCTTCCACATCCCGAATACGCAGAACGACTTCCTTTGCAATGGCATGCGTACGTTCCAGCGTAGTTCCCTCGGGTAAATCTATAATGAGTTGAATCTCGTTTTTGTTATCAAATGGAAGCATTTTAACCTCCACCATCCGGAAGACAAATAATAAGGTTGAGGCAATCAGCAAAACGCTCACGCTTCCAATAAACCCCCACCGTTTTCCGGAACTTCTCAGCAGTGGCTTCATCAACCTGAGATACACCCTGTAGATCAAGGTATCTTCCAGTTTATATGCCTTCGTTTGTGGAGAATCGGCATCTTCCCGGGCTAAAAAGAGGTACGCAAGCCATGGCGTGATAATGAGTGCCACGATCAAAGAAAAAATCATAGCCAGTGACGCACCAATAGGCATCGGGCTCATGTAAGGCCCCATTAACCCGGAAACAAATGCCATCGGTAAAACAGATGCAATTACGGTAAAGGTTGCCAGAATAGTTGGATTCCCTACCTCATTGATCGAAGCAATGGCCGCCTGTCGGAAAGGGAGTTTCTTCATTTTAAAATGCCGGTGCATGTTTTCGGCGATAATGATGGAATCGTCGACTACAATACCGGTTACAAACACCAGTGCAAATAACGTAATCCGGTTTAGCGTGTAGTCAAGCATGTAGTACAGAAACAAGGTTAGTGCAAACGTAACGGGTACGGATAAAAACACCACCAACCCACCTCTCCAACCCATAGCCAGGGCCACCACCAGCGTTACTGCTATAATGGCCACAACCAAATGCTCTAACAGTGAGCTCACCTTCTGGGCAGCGGTCTCTCCGTAATTTCTCGTTATGGTGGTCGTTATTTCCGATGGGATTATCTTTCCCTGCATCGCTTCAACCTTTGCTACAATACGATTGGCGATGGTCATAGCGTCTGTTCCCGGTCGTTTAGAGATGGAAACGGTTACGGCCTGTTGAAAATCGGCCTGTTGTTGATCATTCGTCCACCCTGCTCCGGTTCCAAACGAAACATAGCTCTCAGGTTCCCCAGGTCCATCAATAATTTCCGCGATTGATGAGAGATAAATCGGATCTCCTGCGCGTACATCAATGATAAGGTTATTGAGGTCCTGAGCAGAGGTGATAAATGAGCCCGTTTGCACTACATACTCCCGGTCATCCTGGTTAAATGAGCCCGATACCCGTTTCATGTTCGATGCCCGAATTATTTCGGCAACCTGCATGGGGGCTACCCCCAGAACAGCCATTTTTTGTTTGTTTAACAGAACCCGTACCTGTCGGATCCGGCCTCCATGCGTATGTACTGCCGCTACATCCTTTATCTTTTCTATCTCAAGGACCAGTTCGTCGGCCACCCTCCGGATGTCATAATCGGAATACTGATCACTAGAAAGGGTAAGGGTCATCATCGGTACATCATCAATAGACCTTGTTTTGATCAACGGTGGTGTGATGCCCTCCGGCATTCGATCCGCATTCCGAATAAGCTCGTTATAGAGTCGGACCAGGCTTTGCTCCACAGGTTCTCCCACATAAAACCGGGCAGATACCATCGCTTGTTCATTCATGGAGGTTGAATACACATATTCCACACCCTCAATATTTGAAAGTGCTTTTTCCAAAGGAATAGCAACCCGCTGTTTCACTTCATCTGGAGCAGCACCCGGATAGCCAATAAAGATATCCGCCATAGGCACATCGATCTGAGGCTCCTCTTCTCTGGGCGTGAGGTAGGTACCGTAGAAACCAATTGCTAAGAAAGCAATCATCAATAGCGGAGTAAGTTTGGAGTTGATAAATGCCTCGGCAATACGGCCGGCTATTCCTGTTTTCATGGATAGATTCACCTACACTTAGCTGGTTACTGCCTGTATTTTTTGCCCGTCGTAGGCAATCTCATTACTGTTCAATACAAAGGATTCTCCCTCTCTCAGTCCCGATAAAATCTCGATATGCGTTTCATTCATGCGACCAATGCGCACCCAGCGTAACATGGCTTCCTGACCATTACGTACGGTAAATATCCCGCGTAACTGCCCTCGCTCTACCAGTGCTGTTTTCGGTACAAATACCCGTTGTTCTTTCGAATCAGGGATGAATATGCTGGCGTGCATTCCGGATCTCACCTTACCACTGATAACGGCGGCAGGTAATGTTGCTTCAATCAAAAACTGGCGACTTCCCCCATTACCCGAACGACTTATTTGAGAAACGATGGCCAATGTCCGTTTATCCATATCAATAGCAGGAATACGAACGGAGACCGTATCGCCAACATGAAGCGATAACGTGGTGGTTTCCGGAACTGTAAATACCAGTTTAAAGTGGTTTTCATCCTCCAGGGTTACAAGAGGTTGACCAGGGCTAGCCAAATCGCCGGGCTGTACATGTACAGAAGCAATTACTCCATCATATGGAGCTTTGATTGAGGTATAGCTCAGTATATCTTCCACCTCTTTAACCCGTTCTTCTGTCCTGTTCAGGTTCGCTTTTGAAGTTTCATAGCGCAAGTTGACCGCTTCCCATTCACGTAGCGTTGCGCTATTCTGCTCGAATAGAATCTTAAAACGATTACGATCTTTTTCTGCATTGGTATACTGAGCCCTGGCCTCAGCACGTGTGGCCTCAGCTTGCTGATGCCTGGATAGTACGTCCGCATCCCTCATTTTTACGAGTAGTGCCCCTTTTTTTATCCGGTCTCCAATGGCAACTGGTCGTTTCTCAACGGTGCCTGTTACTTTTGTAGCAATCTCACTCCTTAGCGCACTTTCTATCGTTCCACTAAACTCCGTTCCCAAATCGGAGGAACCCAGCGTGGCATATCCGATCTGAATCCGAACAGGAGTGTCTTGCGGTATCCTCTCCTCCACCTGATCAGAACAACCCTGAATCACGAAGAGTCCCAGCATAACCGATACAAACAGGCTATACAATGACGTTGTTTTTATTATTATTACATGCATACTCTTATTCCTGTTCGTTCACTATTTGTTTGAGATAAACTCTGTTTCCAATAAGTATTCAAGCCGGGCAATCGATACATACCACTGGAATGTGGCTTTCAAGTGGTTCAATTCGTTCTCAAGAAGCCTGGCCTCGGCACTTAATAGGTCTGATGTTTTTTCTATTCCCTCGGTATATCGATCGTTACGAATGCGCGCATCTTCTTTGGCCTGTTCTACAGCCAGATTGCTTAATTCAATATTCTTTTGTGCCTCGTCCACTTGTCGTCTGACCTCTCTCACCTGTGCATGATGGGCTGCAAGGCGCTGCTCGTACACCAACTCCACTTTTCTGAGTTCTGCTTTCCGCTCTGCAATTTTACCCACTTGTCGAAACCCTTTAAATAAATCCCATCTTAGGTTCGCCCCAATCGTGTAGTTATCGGCCTGGTTTCCAAATATGGAGTTATCATGCAGCTCATAATTTCCAAACACATGGAGGGAGGGTAAAAACCCAGATCTGGATGCTCTCACCCTATGTTTTGATGCTTCAACCTGGTGAGCAAGCGCCTGAATCTCAGCAGGGGGTCCGGCTGTTGGTACTTCAGCCATTTGTCCTGTAGCCAGCATATCCCATTGAAGTCCATCACTAACTACCACTTCCATCTCCTTCTCATAGCCTAAGGCCAGCGTCAACTCATCATTTGCTGCTTTACGCTGATTTTTTGCACGGATAAGATGTTGCTCAGCTGAAACCCGCTGAACCTGTGTGCTCAGGTATTCGGCTTTACTTATGATACCCTGCTCATAATAATCAGAAGCCTGCTGTTCCAGTGCAGACGAAGCTACGAGATATCGGTTCAGAACCTGTAATTGTCGATCCAGGATTAATGCATTGGTATATAATTCTTTTACCGTAAGAATGGTGTGTTGCTGAACAGATCGGTATTGTTTCTTTGAGGATTCGAACTGCTGTTTGGCAACGGATCTCTGCATGATGCTTTCAGGGTTAAAAATGGGCTGTTGTATCTGAAAACGCGTTGTGAAATTGCCAATGGGATCCGGGGCATTCAGAGCAGCAGGATTAAAATCAGCGGCGGTGGCTATCCCCTGCCTCAATCTTATACCGAATACACCTACCGGATCCGTCGTACGAACTGCCGTTTCTTCAATGGAGATACTGGGCAAAAAAGCAGATCGCGTTTGTACTAGCAGGGAACCCGATTGCTCGATTTCCTGATAGGCAATCCGACTTGAAAATCCCCGTTCCTGAGCGATTTGAATGGCCTCATCGAGCGACAACCGAATCTGTTCGACTGTATGTTGATTCTGCCCGTAAACAGGAAGTGCCAGCATCGGAAATAGAAAAACCGTAAGTATCCGTGTAATCCTCATCGTATATGTCTTTAACATGTACCGAAACCCAAAGGGTTAAGGGTTTTGATTTCTGCTTAAACTATCCATAGTTTATTACTTGTTACAACATGTTATGACAAGTCATGGATTTACATTCTAAATACCACCGTATTGCCGCTCAGCTTCAGGGAGAGATTGAAGAAGGAAAGTTTGAACCCGGAGAAAAGCTCCCCTCTGAGAAAGTGCTGTGCGACTATTACAAAGTGAGCCGAATAACGGTGCGGCAGGCACTCCAGATTCTGGAACAAAAAGAACTCATTTATCGCAAACAAGGCCTGGGTGCTTTTGTTGCCAAAAAATCATTGAATACCCCATTGGTTCAACTCACTGATTTTTCTGAAGACATGAAAAGGGCTGGATTCTCCAGTACATCAAGGCTGATCTCGTTCAAAAAAGTAGAACCCATTAAAGAAGTGAACAAGGTATTGGATCTCGAGTTACATGCACCACTATTAGAGATTGAGCGGGTTCGTTTAGCAGATGAGAAGCCGGTTGCTTTCGATGTTACCTGGCTTTCTGCACAGTATGGGCAATTGTTGCTGGATGAAGATTTGACCCGCAAGACCATTTATCAGGTCTTTGAAGAGCATTATCAGATTCCCATCATTGCAGGTCGGTACCGTATTACAGCAGTCCCGATTGAACCGAGAATGGCAGAATATCTGAACATGAAACCACAGGCACCTGTCCTTGAAATTGACCGGTGTTCCCGCACCATTGGGGGCAAAAAAATCTATTTCCAAAAACGATACAATAACCCTTCTTGCATCAGTTATGAACTGGAACTAATGAGGAATGAAGGAACAGGATCCTCGAAAGAAGGGCTCCCGCTAAAAGAGTTTACTCCGCGATTTTTTTGATTATCTTAATAACCATCTATCGGGGTATCGATTTATACCCATTTTCGAACCCATAACTAACCAACTTCACATGAGAGTATTCAAACAATCAGCAGGAATGCTTGGAATCGCTTTATGCGTACTTCTTGGTACGCAGAGCGTTACTCAGGCTCAAAACCTGCAAGAGTTCGAGAAAAAAGTGACTGAATTCACGCTTGACAACGGACTCCATTTTATCATCATTGAGCGCCATGACGCACCCGTAGCCAGCTTTTACACGCACGTTAACGTTGGTGGTGCTGACGAACCGGTAGGCCTCACCGGAATAGCCCACATCTTCGAACATATGGCATTTAAGGGTACCAAATCTATCGGCACAACCAACTGGGAGGAAGAAAAGAAGGTAATTGATGCTATGGATGAGGCCTATAAAGAGTGGCTGTATTATTCGTATCAGCCCAACCCGGATCCAACTGAACTGGCTGCTAAACGAGAAGCCTTTGAACAGTTGCAAGAAGACGCGAAACAATACGTGGTAAATAATGAGTTTTCTCAAATCATCCAGAATAATGGCGGTACTGGTTTAAATGCATCAACTGGTGCCGATCTTACAAATTACTTCTATAGTCTTCCAAGCAACCGTGCAGAGCTTTGGTTTAACCTGGAAGCCGACCGATTCAAGAATCCTACATTCCGTGAGTTCTATGTAGAAAAAGAAGTGGTTCGTGAAGAACGTAAAATGCGTACCGAATCGAACCCTATAGGTCGATTGGTAGAAGAGTTTCTTGCAGTTGCTTATACCGCGCATCCCTATGGCCGCCCGGTTGTTGGCTGGAATTCTGATATTACGGCTACTACCATCGAGGATGCCCGTGCATTTTACGATACTTACTATGTTCCTTCTAATATCACCATCGGTATTGCAGGCGATGTAAACCCCAAGCGTATGAAGAAACTTGCCGAAGAGTATTTCGGTGATATGAAACCCGGTAAACCTGCACCTCCGGTAACTACGATTGAACCTACCCAACGTGGTGAGCGTCGTTTTGCTATTGAAGGTAACTCCCAACCGATTATGCTTATTGGTTATCATGTAGTTTCCGAATCGCATCCGGATTTCGAAGCCCTTAATCTATTGGGTAACATCGTTTCAAGCGGCAGAACGTCTGTACTCTATAAAAAACTGGTAGAGGAAGAGCAGCTTGCCCTGCAGGTAGGTGCATTTAATGGCTTTCCTGGCACTCGTTTTAACTCACTATTCTTAACTCTTGCAGTACCAAATGCGGGTGTAGAGCTGGATACCCTCGAGTCCCGTATATACGAAGAGTTGGAAGAAGTGAAAGGAGGTTCCATCACCCAGAGCGAACTGGATCGTGCCCGAACCAATCTAAGAGCCGGAATTATCCGCGGTTTGGCAAACAATACCGGACTGGCTTTGAACTTTGCGAGTACCCGATCCACAAAAGGTGACTGGAGAGACGTCTTCCTTCAACTGGAACGATATGATGCGGTAACGCTGGATGATCTGCAACGCGTAGCCAGTGAGTATCTCACCAAAAGTAACCGTACAGTGGGCGCTACGGTAAAAGCAGATTCTTAATTATTTAATGTATTTATCATGAAAAGACTAATAATTCTCTTCGTTGTATCTCTCCTGGTAAGCTCGGCTTCACTCGCTCAGAAGCGATACGATGAAATCAAATATCCCAAACTCAACAACTTCGAAAAATCGAAGGTCGAAGAGTTCACACTGGATAACGGCATCCGGTTCTTCATGGTGGAAGACCGTGAGTTACCTCTCATCAATGTTGACGTTACCTTCCGTACGGGTAGTTTAATTGAACCCGAAGAAAAGACAAGCCTGGCCAGTATTACCGCAGAAGTACTCAGAGAGGGTGGTTCTAAAAGCTACCCGGCTGACGAGCTTAACGTTATTGAAGAAGATAACGCAGCTACGTTCTACTCTTTTGGAGGCAGTGGATCTGTTTCGGTTGGCATGGATATCCTGAAAGAAGACCTGGATGAGTTACTACCGGTTATGATCGACTTGATTCAGAACCCCCTCTTCCCCGAAGAAAAAATTGAGCTCTCCAAAACCCAACGTAAGAGTGGGATTTCGCGACGCAACGACGATATGCAAGCCATAGGCGCGCGTGAATTCAGACGACTCATTTATGGAAATGATTCTCCATACACCCGTCAAACGGAGTATGAAACACTTGACAATGTAACCCGCGACGACATCGCAGCATGGCACAAGCAGTACTATGTTGGGGCAAACATGATGATTGGGGTCATTGGTGATTTTGATACCAAAGAAATGAAAGCCAAACTACAGGAAGCATTCGGTGCTATTCCTACCGGGCAGCAAAATGCTATCATTTACCCGGAAGTTAGCTACGACTACAATTCCACTATCAATTACATCGAAAAGTCGGACGTAAACCAAAGCTATGTTACCATGGGACATATTGGCGGCTTACGCGACAATCCCGATTATGCTTCCCTTCAGGTTATGAACCAGATTTTGAGCGGTGGGTTTGCTGGTCGTCTGTTCCAGGTGGTACGTACCGACCTTGGCTTAGCTTACTCCGTAGGTGGTAGCTATGGCAGTAACATCAGCTATCCCGGTCAGTTCCGTCTCACTACGATGACGAAAAGTGAAAGTACAGGAGAAGCTATTGATGCAATTATTGGTGAAGTAAAACGTCTTCAGAACGAACCGGTTTCTCAAAAAGAACTGGACGACACCAAAGATCGCTTCCTTAATTCTCTGGTATTCCGCTACGATAGCAAACGTAAGATTTTGAACGAACGCATCAACAACGAATACCTTGGCCTTTCGCAAGACGCTTTCGATAAACTTGTTGATGATATTAAAAAAGTAAGTATCGCAGATGTGCAGCGGGTAGCAAAAGAATACCTGAAGCCTGATCAAATGCAGATACTGGTCGTTGGAAACCGGGAGGAGATCGGAGACCAGCTTCAAAAATATGGCTCTGTAAACGAAATCGACATCTCTATTCCTCAGCCGCAATCGGATGAAGAAACGGTAGCCGGCGACCCGGATAAAGGGAAAGCATGGCTGAAGAAAATGGCTACAGCCTTACTTGGAAGTGAGGGCGTAAAAACGATCAATCAAACCTCTACCAGTACTCAGGTCACTCCCTATGGTAACCTGGATGTGAAAGCTGAGTCTGAGATGAATTATGCCACCATGACGATGAAAGCAACGTTAACTACTCCCCAGGGTCCGTTAACGGTAGATATGGAAAATGGTAATGGTAGCATCAGCATGATGGGACAACAATTGCCACCGCAGGCTTTGGATCCTCTAAAAAAGGAAATGGGACGTCACTACTTAGTATTGGCTATGAAAGCCGATGAATTGAGTGCCGAGTACCTGGGAACCGAAGAGTATGAAGGTACAACCTATGAAGCGATCCGTATCGGGCTGGAAACACCGGTTACCTACTTATTGGATGCAGAAACGGCCCTTCCGGCTGTAGTTAAGGTAAAGGAATTTGCTCCTCAGTTAGGAAAACAAATTGAAGCCATTACCACATACAGCGACTGGAAAATGGTGGAAGGCGGAACGTTTTACCTGGCTTACTTCTCTGAGACCTTCGCCGAAGGGGAAAAGGTTTCCACCAACGTAATTAACTCAGCCTCTGTACAATAAACAGACTAAGTTCTTCTTATACAGCCTCGCACGTTTTCGTGCGGGGCTTTTTTTATGCATATTTGATGGAATTTCAACAGAAATAACGTGAGTGCTATGAGCGATTCTGCATCTATTTGGGAAAATGAGTATCCGAAAAGTTCGGAGTACTCCCATTTTTACAGTACCTATGTACAGTTGGTCCATAAACGAAATATTCTGGACACGCTGAATGAACAGATGCATGAGTTGTATACATTTGCAAATACACTACCGGGAGAAAAAGCACTGTTTGCTTATCAGGAGGGTAAATGGACTCCAAAAGAAATAATTGGCCACATGATTGACACCGAACGGGTGTTTGCATTTCGGGCATTGGCATTTGCCAGGGGTGATCAGGCCTCCTATCCGGGTATGGATCAGGATGAGTATATGGTAGGTAACGCCTTTAATGAACGTACGTTATCTGATATTGCCAATGAATACCTGGCTGTACGTATTGCAAGTCTTCACCTGTTTAAAAACATGAACAATGAGCAGATAAACCGGAGCGGAAAAGCGAGTGGGGTATCATTTAGTGTGCGCTCCATTCCGTTCATCATAGCCGGACATGAACGGTATCATCTTAACTTTATCAAAGAGAAGTACCTGTAACCTTTCAGGCTAGCTCTCCTACCCCGGCATTAATGATTTTCCGGGCTAAATCGTCTGCATCAGATACTTCGGGAAGATGGAGCACCTTTCCATCCCGGATCCATTCCCGAATGGTGTGCTCGGTATGTTTCCCAAATTCATAAATAACCTGACCTCCCAATTCCTTCAATGCGGCAGCATTACTCAATTGCTCATATTGATTCCGTATAGGAATCGAGAGCAGCTTTTTCCCTAAGAACATCGCCTCTGAAGTGGTTTCAAAACCAGAGGCAGATACAATACCAAGGCTTCCTTCCACACTTTTTAAAAACGTTTCTTTACCCACAGGGTGTACTTTCACATTTCCCTTCTCGTAGGTTGTTTCACAACCGGGAGCAAAAATATGCCACTCTACCTCCTGTATGGCCTCAAAAATGGTGCATAAGGTCTGGTGATCGAATGCGGGCAAGTAAACCGTTACATGACCTCCCAATGTTGGACTAAGAGATTTGATCTGCTTGCGGATGATGGGTGGTTCAATAAAATCATCGTACCTCAGGTAATGAGAACCTATGGGTGATGTGCACGGAGCGAAATGCTTCATTACCCCTTCTGCCATAAGTGAGCGCTTCTTTGGGCGCGGAGTTTTCGGAGATAGAAAAGACGCCTGATGGCTGATAGCAACACAAGGGAGGCCGGCTGCCGATGCCGCCCAAGCGGTGACGGGCTCAAAATCGTTAACTACAAAATCATAGTCTTCTACCGGAATAGCCTGAACATCTTTCACAAACTTGACGGGGTGTAAGTTCATTGCCGTTTCCAGCATATCCACACTCCCTTTGTTATCATAGGTGAGGCTTATTCCACGGGCTCTGTATTGGACCTCTCCATCCAGATCGAGATGAAAGTTATAGCCGCTGATGAGCACATCAACCTGCGCCTGTTCCCTTAGCTTTGGTAATACAACACGGGCACGGCTGATGTGACCATGGCCGGTACCCTGAACTCCGTATAAAATTTTCATCCAATCATCACTTTTTGATCAAACGTATGACGAGAGATCAACTGGGTGATGCGCGGGTTTTCTTTCATAAGTTCGTCTTCCTCGTAGCGATACAGTGCCCATTCCTCACCATCGTATTCCAAAGCCGTCAGGTTTTCTACCCAATCGCCGGAATTGAGATAGATGACAGAGCCCTTTTCATTTTCATATCCCCGAATCTTTGGCTGATGAATATGACCGCAAACCACGTAGTCATACCCTTCATCAATGGCTAATTCCATCGCCGTTTCCTCAAAATCGTCGATATAGCTAACCGCTTGTTTTACACTGTCTTTTATCTTCTTGGAGAGTGAAAACTTACCATATCCCAATTTCAGGGATATTTTGTTCATTGCACGGTTAAGGAGAATAAGCAACTCATATCCGCGGCCTCCAATCTTAGCAATCCATTTACTGTACTTCATGGTCACATCAAATATATCACCATGAAAGATCCATACTTTTTCACCATTCAACTCCAGAACCAGCTTATCGCGAACAAACAAGGGCCCCAGCTGCAGACTGGTTATTTTTCTTAATGCCTCGTCATGATTTCCAGTCAGGTAATAAATATCCACCCCATTTGTCATCATCGTTACAAGGGTGCGCATTACGGCCATATGAGCTTCCGGCCAGTAATACTTTCTGAAGTTCCACATATCAATAAAATCTCCATTCAGAATAATCCGTTTAGGATCTATGGAATTCAGATATTGTGTGAGTTCTACTGCGTGGCACCCGACAGTACCCAAATGGACGTCTGATATGACGACCGTATCTAGTGATCGCTTCATAGCCTTAATGTAATAGATGATCTAATGTTATACTTACTAATAACGTAATATGATGTTATCTCTACTTATTGCTAACGTTATTTTTAAGTAATCTTAGTATTAAGAACAAATTCAATATCTGTCTCTTTTTCTAATTTTCAAATTAATACATATGTTGATCATTCGTGTAATGTGAACATAAAGTTTTTGATATGGCTACCGAAATCGCACAAAAAATTGTGCACATCCACCTCCCTGCTGACGAGCCATTTAAAACTACCTTAACAGCAGGTAGTCATGAGTTAATATCAGATGAACCTGTTGAGGTGACCGGAGGTAAAGATCAGGGTCCTGATCCCTATGATCTGCTGCTCATGAGTCTGGGCACCTGTACGGCTATGACCATGAAGATGTATGCGCGTGCAAAAGGCTGGGAAACCGGTGAGATCTACATCGAACTCAGGCATCATAAAGATCACGCAGCAGATTGCAGTAATTGTGAAGATCCAACCAGTAAAATTGACAAAATTGAGAAAGAGATCATCATCAAGGGAGCTCTTTCCAAAGAACAGAGAGATAAATTGCTGGAGATTTCAAAAAAGTGCCCGGTTCATCGCACGCTGTTAAATGACATTCAGATTGATAGTACAATCAGCTATGAGTGATTCCCGACTTCGGATTTTACATAATGCTATTTTCGAAGTACAAACATGGAAACCTGGCCGGTCGCCTTTTGCTCTCGAAAATGATTTTTACCAGCTAATGCTTTCGGGTATCCCCCTTGACGACTATGAAGAGCTATGGGCAGAACTTCGTATAGCTCTGGCAGAAAACGAGTTCATCCAACAGGATAGAGAACTCCGGGAATTTGTTTCCCGGCCGGAGTTTGCCCGTGAAGGGTTTTGGTGGTTCGACCCCGAAGAGTGGAAATAAAAAAGCCCCTCAGAAATATGAAGGGCTTTTATTCAAAATGATCTTTTTTTCTTAATCCACAGGTTTGGTTTCCTGTTCAATGGTCTGAGCGTCACGTACATACGTATTCATCCATTCTGTTTGCTCGTACAGCATATGTAGAAGAGACTCGCGGGCAGAATAACCATGACTCTCGGCAGGCAGCATAACCAGTTTGGCTGTTCCACCTAAACCACTGATCGCGGCATACATTCGCTTACTTTGCATAGGGAACGTACCGGAGTTGTTGTCGGCCTCTCCATGAACAAATAAGATGGGTTCATTAATCTTTTCAGCATTCATAAAAGGAGACATTGTAAAATAGATTTCAGGTGCTTCCCAGAACGTGCGTGGCTCAGCCTGAAATCCGAATGGCGTTAACGAACGGTTATATGCTCCACTTCGGGCGATACCGGCTCTGAAAATATCGGAATGGGCCAGCAGATTTGCCGTCATAAAGGCTCCATAGCTATGGCCTCCCACACCTACACGGTTTGGATCACCAATACCCATTTCGTCAATTTTGTCAACGATGGCTTGTCCGTTTGCAACCAACTGATCCACGAAGGTATCGTTAGGTTGCTGATCACCTTCACCGATAATAGGCATCGCTGCACCTTCAACCACGGCAAACCCTTCGGTTAACATGAAATGTGGCCCCCAGTATCCGATGCTGGTAAATCGATAAGGAGATGTGGTCACCTGGCTGGCAGCTTTCGCACTTTTGAACTCCCGTGGGTAGGCCCAAACCAAAGTAGGAAGCTTACCGTCTTTTTCTTTGTCATATCCGGGAGGTAGATATACGGTGGCAGACAGTTCTACGCCATCTGAACGTTTGTAGGTAATGAATTCCTTCTTAACATCCTTTAAGTCGGGAGTTGGATGCTCAAAATAAGTGATCTGATCCATCGAACCTTTATTCAGATCCCGCATGTAGTAATTGGGCTGCTCAGTGACCGACTCACGACGGGTAATCACTTTGGTTCCTTTTTCGTCAAGGATTTGGGAAACAAATTCGTAATACGGTGCTTCTGATCTCCAAAGCTCTTTTGTCTCTTTGGTTTGCAGATTAAACTCAGCAAGAAACGGCTTGTTTCCTTCCGGAGAATAGCCCTGCCCGCTCATCAACACAGATTTCCCTTTATTAAGCGTGTGGATTACGTAGGTACCATATTTTGAACGCTTGAATTGGGGATTACCGGGATCGGTATACCGGTCTTCTGTACTTCGATCAAAAATCAAATCTGCTTGTTTGGATTTTGGATCCAGCTTCCAGGTTTTTCCCCGGCGAGTGCTTCTCCAGTACTCATTAACCATAGCGAAGCCTTCTTCTGCCCAGGATATACCGGCATAGCGAAATTCAAGGTCAACCAATGTTTCCGGCTCGCCGTTAAACGGTGCAGCATGCATAAACACACGATCGCGTTTATCTACTTCTTTGTATTGATTCCCTTCATCCAGGGCTTCTACCCACGTCAGCGCGGCCGGATGGTCGGCTCTCCAGTTAACGGAGCGGGGTCCTTCGTAGGTAGATGAAAATCCAATTGGAATCTGATCGGCTAATGGAAGATCAGCCACCATATGAACCGACTCCCCGTCACGGTTAAGCACTTCTATTTTATTCGGGAAACGATACAGCGGTACACGATACGAATACGGTTTATGGAGCGTGGAAAGTAAAATATAGTTCCCATCCGGACTCAAGGACATAGACCGTATAATAGCAGGATCACCCATATTCTTGGTGTTGCCTTTCATATCTACCTCCACCAATTGCGAGGTAAAATAGTAATCGAACACTTTTTCATCGTACGGGTTCTTCAGCAAATCCTGGTACGTTCTGGCAGGTGCTGCTTTCCCCACACTTTCTTCTACAACAGGGCCGGAAGGTGTTGTGGTTTTGGGCGGAAGTTGTCCTCGCGCATCCGTGATGGTTTGTATGAAAATGGATTTGGAATCCCGGCTCCATGCCATGGGTGCACCATAGGTATCATTTACCATAATCCCATCCATTCTTGATGCTTTCGCTTCTTTCACATTAACCGTCCACAGTTCGATTCCATCTGATGTGGTGTGTAGAAATGCGATTTTTTTTCCATCCGGCGACCAGTTCAAATCCGTGATTCTGGCGTTATCGGGCATACCCGTTACGTTACGTTCCTTACCCGATTTCATATCCCTGATGGCTATGCCATTTAAGGTCCGGGCTCGTGATGGACCATTTGTGGCAGGATTAATCCGGGTTCCGGCTAACCGTAATTCCGGTTGGGAAACTTCTTCGATGGACGGACGACCTGGTCGGTTTAATAAGACCATGGTATTTCCGACTGGTGAAATAGAGATAGCAGGTGTTGGTGCTCCATCCACTAAATCGATCATAGCCTGTGAAGGCTCCATATACCCATACTGAGCTACGCTTACTGCAGAACACAGTAAGGTAAAAGCGCAAAGCGCCAAGAATTTTTTCATGTTGGTTTTGCTTGGTTAGACGTCAATCCGTCAATTAAGCACTATACCACGAGTTTAAAAAGTAAGGGTTCGTAAAAACTTATTGTTCGACAGCGGTTTGCTCATACTGTTCAATCGGAATACAGGAACAAATAAGATTACGATCGCCATAGGCATCATCTACCCGGGATACACTGGGCCAGAACTTATTGAATTGCTGCTCTTCCAGTGGAAACACGGCCTTTTCCCTGGAGTAAGGACGGTCCCAATCTCCGGCAAGCACCACACGTTGGGTATGAGGGGCGTGTTTGAGCACATTTTCTTCAGGTGATGCTATACCGTCTTCAATCTCCGCAATTTCTTTGCGGATGCCGATCATAGCATCACAAAACCGATCCAGTTCTGCTTTACTCTCACTTTCAGTGGGTTCAATCATCAGGGTACCGGCTACAGGAAAACTCATGGTAGGTGCATGATACCCATAATCCATCAGGCGCTTCGCCAGGTCTACAGCTTCAATTCCGGCACTTTGTTTAAATGGTCGCAGATCCACGATAAACTCATGAGCCGAACGACCGGATTTACCCGTGTACAGAATGGGATAATGTGCTTCGAGGCGATCTTTAATATAATTTGCATTCAAAATCGCGCGTTTCGTCGCATCAGTAAGTCCCTCATTACCCATCATACGAATGTAAGCATATGAGATAACCAGGATGCTGGCGCTACCAAAAGGTGCTGCAGAAACAGCAGAGATACCTTCTTCTCCACCGGATGGAATCACTGAATGATTGGGCAAAAATGGAGTAAGGTGTGCTGCCACGCCAATCGGCCCCATTCCAGGGCCTCCACCACCATGAGGAATGCAGAATGTTTTATGCAGATTCAGATGGCATACATCGGCTCCGATCACACCGGGACTTGTCAAACCAACCTGGGCATTCATATTCGCACCGTCCATATACACCTGTCCGCCATGCTCGTGGATGAGAGCGCATATGTCTTTGATCCGATGTTCGAATACCCCGTGTGTAGACGGGTAAGTAACCATTAAAGCCGCGAGACGGTCGCTATACTGCTCGGCTTTGGCGGCCAGGTCATCAAAGGAAATGTTACCGTGCTTGTCGGTATCGACCACAACCACATCCATACCGGCCATTACTGCACTTGCCGGATTGGTGCCGTGGGCAGAATTGGGGATAAGTGCCACATTACGATGATGGTCTCCCCTGCTTTGATGGTAAGCTCGTATGGTCATCAGGCCCGTATATTCTCCCTGTGCACCCGAGTTAGGCTGCAGGGATACAGAATCAAAACCTGTGATCTCGCTTAACCACTCCACCAGTTCTTCGAATAGTTGAGTGTACCCTCCGGCCTGTTCACGTGGGGCAAACGGGTGCATTTGTCCAAACTCGGGCCAGGTTACCGGTATCATCTCTGCCGTTGCATTTAACTTCATGGTACACGATCCCAAAGAGATCATCGAATGCACCAGCGACAAATCTTTATTCTCTAAACGCTTCATATAGCGGAGCATTTCATGCTCGGTCTGGTACTGATGAAACACTTCGTGCGTCATAAATTTAGAAGTACGTTGTAGAGCTTCTGGTACATCTACAGAAATATCCTCTGATAATTCATATGCATCCATTTCAAGTTCCGTGTCCTGAGCTTCGGCAAAGAGGTTTAGTACGATCTGGACGTCATCCAGGTCTTTCGCCTCATCAAAAGAGATACCTACCTGTCGATTGTCCAGGTACCGGAAATTCACTTCGTGTTTTTCTGCAATATCCCGGAGCAATGCTGATGCACCTTCAACGACTAAGGTGTCAAAATAGGTGGTATGAACAATCCTCAATCCAAGGTTTGTTAACCCAAGTGCGGCTGTTTTGGTTAATCCATGAATGCGCTCTGCAATCCGGGTAAGTCCTTTGGGACCATGATACACCCCGTACATACCTGCCATAACGGCAAGCAGTACCTGTGCCGTACAAATATTTGATGTAGCTTTTTCGCGCCGGATGTGCTGCTCACGGGTTTGAAGAGCCATACGGTAAGCAGGTCTTCCTTCTGCATCCTGAGTTACCCCGATAATACGTCCTGGAATTTGTCGCTTAAATGCATCTTTGGTTGCAAAAAATGCCGCATGAGGTCCGCCATATCCCATCGGTATCCCCAATCGCTGAGAAGTACCCACAACAACATCGGCGCCCATTTCTCCGGGAGCTTTTAGCAGGGTTAAGCTGAGCAGATCTGCAGCTATTACCACATGAACCTGATGTTCATGTGCAGCTTCAATCAGGGAGGTGTAGTCTTCGATGGAACCGTCCGTTGCCGGGTATTGAACCATGCATGCAAACAATTCAGGATTGGTCACATCCATTTGGCGGTGATCGCCTACCACAATCTTAATCCCAATGGGTTCCGCACGGGTTTGGAGCACTTCAATGGTTTGGGGGTGGCATAACTCACTCACAAAAAAAGTATGCGCAGATTTGCGCTTAGCGCCTTTGCGCTGACCGGCCAGCATAGTCATGGCTTCGGCCGCTGCTGTACCCTCATCCAATAAAGAGGCATTGGCAATTTCCATTCCCGTCAAATCGGTTACCATGGTCTGGAAGTTGATGAGTGCCTCCATGCGTCCCTGCGCGATTTCTGCCTGGTAAGGAGTATATGCAGTGTACCAGGCCGGATTCTCCAGGATGTTGCGCTTGATCACATTAGGAAGCAGCGTATCGTAATACCCCATTCCTATGAATGACTTGAACACTTTGTTCTTTTCCGCCAGCTTCCCAAACTCTGCCAAAAAATCGGCTTCACTCAGTGCTTTTGGAAGGTTCATACCCTGTTCCAGCCGGATCGCTTCCGGTATGGTCTCCTCGATCAACTCGTCAACACTTTGGGCGTTAACGGTTTGCAGCATAGCTGCTATTTCCTCTGGATTGTTTCCATTGTGGCGATCTGCAAATGCTTCTTTTTCAAACAATACGCTCATGTAAGATGCTCGATTCTTGGTGGGATTAAATGTGCTGATAAACTCATTAAGAGGCTCTGGCATTCAATACGAATACCAAAAGTTAGACGGTTTTGTAAAATAAGGAAAACGTCTCAGTTAAGCTTCTATCGGTTTCGTTAAAAAATTCAATTTCTCCCTTTTTTTTGATTTCTTACCAAATTGAACGCTCTACACTACTAATCAACTCTTATTAACATGAATAAAGGGATTTTTTTAACTGCTGCCCTGATTTTACTTTTTACCGGAGCAATGCAGGCACAGTCTACCGAAGGATTGTCTATTGTTATTGAACCTGACCCGATCCAGCTTGAGGTTGGGGAAGAACTCCAGTTAACTGGAAAACTGGTAAATGCCGCCGGTGAAACCTTACCTGATACCATTGCCTTTTTCTCACGGGCGCGTCGTGCTCTGCCTGTAACCCGAGAAGGACTGGTTAAAGCGATGAAGCCTGGTACCTATCAGGTCATTGCCATTCGCTTTGGTAATTCAAGAGCAGATCGGGTGCGAAAAGACTTCACCGTAGATGTTGCCTTTCCTCCTATCGCAAGCGTGTCTTTTAACGAGTTACCCGAAAAGGTATACGCGGGTTCTACCTACGACCTTGACGTAACGGTTATGGATGAAGCAGGGCTAATCAGAGAAAACCCTGATCTGAGTATTACCAGCACCAACGAATCGGTAGCTATGATTTCTCATGGCAAGTTAATTGCGCTACAAACAGGGAAAGTAAAAGTAACAGCCGCTGTTGAAGGAAAATCGGACACCTTCGACACCAAAGTAGAAAAAAACCCCACGGCATCCATCGTTATTGAAAACACCGTGATGCTGGCCCGAACCGGGGATGTTTTGAACTTTAATGCGAAAGCCATGGATAAAAAAGGCAACGTTATTGATGTTCCCATTACCTACACATTCACTGCCCAACCCGACGACGCCCTTGGAGAAGGGGCACCCGGACAGGTATCTCAAAAAGGAAAGTTTGTGGCAAACAAGCCAGGTTTGTTCACCCTCATCGCAAAGAGCGGACCGGTTGCCGGAGAGCAGATCGTTCGTATTGAACCCCGCAATGTTCAAAAAAATGTACGATTCCTGGGGCACGGGCCTGTTCTGGACGTTCATACCTCTGACCTGTGGGTGTGGGAAGGTGCCGATGGACGCGATTACGCCATAACCGGTACCTGGGGAGCCAGCGGAGACACCTATTTCTGGGATGTTACCGACCCAACGAATATGGTTACGATCGATACGGTGCGGGTAGATGCACGAACGGTAAACGATGTGAAGATATCGGAAGATGGAAAAATTGCAGTGATCACTCGTGAGGGTGCCTCCGACCGTAAAAATGGTATGGTTGTACTTGACGTCACTAACCCGCGCGACGTAAAAATCCTATCGGAGTATAATGAAGGACTTACCGGTGGTGTGCATAATGCTTTTATTTACGACAACCACGTATACGCGGTAAATAATGGACGCCGATACGACATTATCAATATTGAAGATCCCAGCAATCCCCGTACCGTGGGACGATTTGAGCTGGATACACCGGGTCACTCTATCCATGATGTATGGATCGAAGATGGCATTGCCTATTCCAGTAACTGGAGCGATGGAATTGTGGCGGTAGACATCGGCAGCACAAGCAATGCCGATATGCCTGGTGCGGGCGGATCGCCGGAAAACCCGAAACTCCTTGGGAGCTACTCCTACCCGAGCGGTTGGAACCATGCTGCGTTCCCATTCAAAAGTAAATCTACCGGAGATTTCTATGTTATCGCCGGCGATGAAGCATTTCCATACGGCCTCCCCACACGAAGTAACCCGGTTGGGGCAGCGGGCTGGATCCATTTCGTGAAATTTGATGGGTGGGATAAACCCGATGAAGTTGCACGATATGAAGTACCCGAAGCAGGAACTCATAATTTTTGGGTGAAAGACGATCTTCTGTTTGTAGCCTATTACAATGCAGGACTTCGAATCATCGATATCTCTGGTGAACTGATGGGGAATCTATATGACCAGGGTCGCGAAATTGCCCGGTTCCTGCCCAACCATCCCGATGCCGTTGTACCGAATGCTCCTTTTACCTGGGGTCCGCAGCCATACAAGGGAAAGATTTTTATGAGCGACTGGAACTCCGGACTTTGGGCAATCGAATTGGTTGACCGTCCCGGCGGTACAAACTAATCCTCAGCACGGAACTAACTATGATGAAACGGACACTGTTGTTTATAGGTGCATTGCTGATTTCAACCGCTATCCAAGCTCAAAACTATTACGTTTGGGTAGCGGCAGAATCGGAAGATGTAATCCAACGGGTGCACTTCGATGCAACAACCCAAACCGGTACCATCGACAAAACCATCGATGTGGGTATGATACCTACAGAGATTGATGGGCCTCATGGTATGAATGTATCGCTGGATGGCAAATATGTATTTGTATCTATTGCTCATGGTCAGCCCTACGGCTATCTCCAGAAGTTTGATGCCGAAACGGGAATCCTTGTTGAGCAAGCTAACCTGGGCTTGTTTCCGGCCAGTATGGAAATGTCGGAGGCAACTGGTTTTCTGTATATCGTAAATTTTAATTTACATGGCGATATGGTTCCAAGTACCGTTTCGGTGGTAGACCCGGAACTAATGGAGGTAATTACCGAAATTCCTACCGGAGTGATGCCGCATGGTTCCCGTTTGAATGAAGATGGTACCCGCCAGTATCATGTGTCTATGATGACCGATGAGCTTATCGAACTCGATACCGAAGAGATGAAAGAATCCCGACGCTTGCCACTGGTGAGCTCCGGAATGGATAACGACCACTCAGGTATGGATCATTCAAAAATGAATCACTCGGCGATGGATCACTCAACAATGAACCATGATTCCGATGAAAAAAAGGATCACTCAGAGCATTCCGGAATGGATCATGGATCAAAGAAACATGAGGGCATGATGCACCACAACCCGGTCGTAAAACCTACCTGGGCCGATCCGCATCCCCATAAACCACTCGTTTACGTGGCAGGTAACGGATCTAATGAAATCATTGAGATCGATATTGAACAATGGAACATTACCCGCCGGTTTGATACTGCTAAAGGACCGTATAATCTCGAAGTATCACATGATGGAAAGTTATTGGTTGTGAGCTACAAAGGTGCCGGTTCTACTGGTGTTTGGGACCTGGAAACGGGTACACAACTTGCCGAGATTCCGAACAGTCGTAAAGTTACGCACGGTGTTACCATTTCGCCGGATAATAAGTATGCCTTTCTTTCGGTAGAGGGCATTGGTGGTGAACCCGGCTCCGTTGATATTATCGATCTCACCAACCTGACACGAGCCGATGTGGTGGAAACCGGTAAACAAGCCGGTGGTATCACGTTTTGGAAGCAGACTGATTAGGTTTCAACCGAATGGAGTGGCTTACATTTTCTCCTTCCCTTTCAAAGTAAGCCACTTCTTCTCTGCTTAAGGGATGGATGGTATATCCCAGTCTGTCCCCGATTCCAATAATGAGTGGCTCCAGTTTTCCCATCTCGGTATTAAACTTCACCACGGCCCCCTTTGTTTTAAGATCAATCTTATCAATGGCCCGTTTTAT
This sequence comes from Bacteroidota bacterium, assembly GCA_039819115.1. Lineage (GTDB taxonomy): Bacteria > Bacteroidota > Rhodothermia > Balneolales > Balneolaceae > JBCBST01. Next base: position 17,104 of record JBCBST010000006.1, on the reverse strand, counting down.
CATGTCTGCACTTTTTAAGATATCACCAGAGCTGAACGATTTTTTTGCAGAGATAAGTGGCGGTTTGAATTCTTTTTTTGATGCGCTGATCGCTTTTATACGATCGGCAAAGGCATCGTACTGAAGCCACTCCAATTTGTGATTTAAGCCAACCAGGTAATAACTGATATACTTTTCATGATTGCTTTGCACAAAAAAGGAAAAGTCGGATAGCCAGATCGAGGTCACTAAATCCAGATGAGTGTCGAACCAAATCGATTCCTGAAGCTCAAAAACCCGTAATCCCGTCCCCGATTTTTCTTTGTTTGTAGTTAGCGAATGTGGAGAATTAAAAACAGGGATGGAAGATGCTAATTCCGGGCCGGAGATATAGAGACTGGGCGTATCATTCTTCACTTGAATGAAATCCGGTGCAGAGTTTTCAAACTCGCAAGAAATGGAATCGATGCTGATAAGAATTCGAACCATCCCATTTTCAATTGGGGTAGTAAAAGGTCCCTGTGGGCTTTCCATAAAGCTTTTCTATTGATTTAAGAGAATACCTCAAAACAATTAAAAAGTCACTTTCAAGTTTAAGGAATAGGAATAAAATCGTAATTTAGCCTTGACTAAATATTCAATAAGCCTCGCAAAAATTTATGATACCTGATTGGTTTTATCAGCTTAACCCAATTATCCAGGCTCTTATGGGTGGTTTGTTCACCTGGGGCGTAACAGCGCTTGGAGCCAGCTTAGTTTTTTTCACCCGAAAAGTGAATAACACCTTGCTCGATAGTATGATGGGCTTTGCCGCCGGGGTGATGATAGCTGCAAGTGTATGGTCTCTTATTATCCCATCCATCGACATGACCGAAGCCATGGGTGGAATACCCTGGCTTCCGGCTGTAATCGGTTTTTTAGCTGGGGGTATATTCCTTCGCATTTGTGATCAGTACCTCCCTCACCTTCATATCGGATTACCCAAAGAACAGGCTGAAGGAGTGCCCACGAACTGGAGGCGTTCTACGTTACTTGTACTGGCTATCACGTTGCATAACATACCTGAAGGGCTTGCTGTAGGCGTTCTGTTTGGTGCGGCAGCAACCGGCGTGGATCCCACAGGCGGTGCTACAGTGGCAGCCGCCCTGGCTCTGGCATTAGGTATAGGCATTCAGAATTTCCCTGAAGGAATGGCCGTTTCCATGCCTTTGCGCAGGGATGGTATGGGTGTGGGTAAAAGTTTCTGGTATGGACAACTTTCCGGTGTAGTTGAACCCATTTCTGCTGTTGTAGGAGCAGCAGCGGTTATATTCATTCAACCCATACTACCGTATGCACTGGCCTTTGCCGCCGGGGCAATGATTTATGTAGTCATCGAAGAACTGGTTCCTGAAAGTCAGCAACACGGGAATACCGATATTGCCACCTTGGGTACCATGATCGGGTTCTGCGTAATGATGACACTGGATGTGGCATTGGGGTAGCTTAGTTTTACCTATCCCAAACATCAATCGATGCCTGGTGTAGCAGCAGCAGCCGGCATCAATTGTTTAAGTGGCATTCAATTTCTCTACCAGCTCCTTCGCGTAGTCCCTGATTTCGTCGCGTACCCTTCTGAATACATCCAAAATCTCTTCCGGTGTACCCGTTGCTTTGGCAGGATCTGTAAAATTGTGATGCCATTGTTTGGCACGGGAAGGAAAAACAGGACAGCGTTCTTTCGCGTTATCACATACGGTGAGTACCACATCAAACTCTTCCCCTGCATATTCATCTACATGATTGGAGGTGTGATGCGAAATATCGACTCCGGCTTCGTTCATCACCCGGATGGCCGTTGAATTTACGCCATGCGTTTCCACACCCGCACTTTTTACGGCTAAGGTGGTCCCTCCAAAATAGCGGATCCAGCCTTCCATCATTTGACTCCGACAACTATTCCCGGTACATAAAACTAACAGGTTATTCATGAGGATCAGGGGTTGTCGTGGTTGGAAGTTCTTCTGCAGGTACCGATTCAGTAACCCATGCATACACCTTTTCTACATCTCTTTTATCCATGTGTTCTACAGAAAAATGAACACCCTGTGCACCGGATGCCGCGGTTACCGATAACGTAGCCAGTTGCTTATAACTCTGAATCGGCCCTTGTTTGATATCTGCATTCATCACCCGTTTTCGGAGTACCCATGCCGTACTCTTGGCTAATACGCGGGATTGTACTTTAACAAATGTATCAGATAACCCAATGCCTGCATCTTTGTAGCGTATCCATCCCAGTGCTGTGAATGGTAGCATCACAAAAAACAACATCCACCAGAAATCCCATACCCAGTACAGGCCAAATGCAAAGATCAACAGGAGGTAATTCGGGGAACGGAGATATCTTCCAAAGGCTCGTTTAGGCGGGCTCAACGTAAGTTCGGGATCATCAAAACCGCTAAATAGTTCGGGCAAAAGTGTCTGTAGTTCCGATTTTTTTATAAAAGGCAGCACCACAATAGATTTCTCTTGCTGATTCTGCTCGAACCCGGCACTCTCGGCAAACAACATTCCGTATCCAAGGGGCTGGCGTAAAATGCCTTCTTTAAACCGTAAGGCCTGGATTCTTTTAAAGGGCACCGTAATATGCTTGCGTTCCAGCAGCCCCTGAGTAATGACCAGTTCGTTTTCCTTCTTTTCCAGCTTAAAATTGAAGAATCGAAAGAGCACACCCATGAAAGAAAACAACCACGATACTAACACGATAAAAAGCACCAGATAAGCGATAGCCGCTACATTCCCATAACCAGGTAGTACATCCAGCACATAGTCAATGGTATCTTTGTTGATGAATTCGTTGAGCTGGCCTGAAGTTGCACCCAAAATGGATGCAATAAGTCCAAAGTTACCCGATGTAATGGCAGCCAGCATCAGTTTATTATCATGCAGTCTCCATCTCAGAAGAACATTATCCTCATCAGATAATGGGGACACCGTTTCCGTTTCAGCAGCATCGGATTCTTCCGATTGGGAGATGGTCGAAGCGTTCTTTTTGCGCAGTTCATTCCGGATTGTGATCGCTTCATCGCGGGTAATGGCCGAAATGGTCGCCGTTTTTGTTCCTCCTCCTGCTGTTTTTATTTCCAGCTGCACCAGTCCGAACATACGCTGTATAAATCCTTCGGTGATATCAATAACTTGTATGCGCTCTTTGTTCAAAAACAACTGCTGACGCACAAATACACCACGTTTAATCTGGATTTCATCATCAATTAAGCGATAGTAAAACCGCCACCAGCCCAGGAATCCGGCAACAAGTGCCAGCACCACTGTGCCCAGAAAAATGTAGAGAAAGTAAGGGTTTTGATTGTTCCTGGTTCCCAGAAAGCCGATCGCTAAAATGGGAACCAGGTTGGCACGAAGCACCTTAAATACCCTCGAAACGATAGCAATCGGATGTTGTCGCTTAAACTCAGACATCATCCTTTACCTGACGCACCAGCAATGCGATTTGATCACGTAACTGTCCCGCAGTTTCATCATCGAGCGCCGGAATTTCGTGTGTGGTTGCCGCAGTGGATATCCGGATACTCGATAACCCAAATTGCCGGTAAATGGGGCCATGTGAGGTATCCACGTGTTGTACCCGGTTCATTGGAACCAGGGTTCGCTTCACAACAATAATCCCTCGTTTAAGATCAATTTCTTTCTCCGATACTTCGTACCGCCAGCGTTTCCAGCGAATCGTGGGAAACAGGAAAACCACCAACACATAGGTGACCACAGCAACACCCTGGCCAGCTACGAAGATCATCCAGCTAAACGAGGGAGATTTATATCCAATAAGGTACAGGCAAGGGATTCCGAACAGGAATAATCCCCAAATCGCACCTGCTATTCGCCAGGCTTTGATTGCATTTTTATGTATGCGTGTAGCCGGTTCATGTATCATGATCCATCTCCATAGGTTTCAATTCATTGGTGGGCTCTTTAACCATCACCATCATTACTAAGCCAATGACCAACAACAATAAGATTATGCTCATCCCCCAACGCTGGCTGGAAAGCCATACCGTTACCATCCCTACCAAAAACGGACCAATAAAGGCGGTGGCTTTTCCGGAAAGAGCGAATAACCCAAACATTTGATTCCGAAGCTCTTCTGGTGCCATTCTTCCAATAAGTGTACGGCTGGCCGCCTGAACAGGACCAATAAAAATACCCATAATCAGGGCCCATATCTGAAACCACATCTTGCTTTCAGCAAATAGTATAGCCGTAATGGGGATGATAAGTCCCACAAGCGACCAACAAATGGTGGCTTTACTTCCTGCTTTATCATCAAACCACGAAAAGGCAAATGCGCCAACTCCGGAACTAATGTTGAGGAGTATGCCAAAAGCGATTATTTCTGCGGTATCCATATCAAATGTACCCGCAGCATACACCCCTCCAAAAGAAAAAATCAGGGTCAGTCCATCGTTATAAATCATCCGGGCCAGCAAAAACCAGGCAATATTTTTATAGGAACGCATATGACGTATGGAAGTAATCAGCTGTTCCAGCCCCATTTTAGAGGCCTGAAAGATAGAGACTCCGGTTGGCTTCACATCCGGTGTTCGGAAGAACATGGGTAAACTGAACAGCGCGTACCATACAGCGGTGAGCACAAACGTAGCCCGTACATGCTCCGATTCATCCGTATTTAGGTTTAACCATGCCCCATCCGATTCTACAAAGCCATACAGGGCAATAAGCAGGCATACCAACCCACCGGCATATCCAAGTCCCCAACTCCAGCCCGACCATCTCCCAATTCGCTCCGGCGGCACCAAGTCGGGAAGCATGGCACTATAAAAAATGAACGCAAACTCGGCTCCTACCGTAGCAAAAAAAGCAGCAACCAGCGCAAACAGGAGAAAAGATGAATCGGGTTTGGCAAACCAGAGTGCACCACAGGCGAGAATACACATGATGCTGAAAAAGCCAATCCACGGTTTACGACGCCCGGTATGATCAGCAATAGCCCCTAAAAAAGGTGCAAGTACAGCAATGCATAAGCCTGCAAGGCCAATGGTGGTTCCCCATTGTTCCGTACCGGTTAACTCTTCATCAGCAATAGCTTTGGCGAAGTATGCTGAAAAAATAAACGTCTGAATGATCACGAAATACGCACTATTCGCCCAATCGAATAGTGCCCAGGAAAACAGGCCTTTGGAGGAAGATGAGTTCATAACGTGAGCTTGCGATTAACGGTTGAATATCGGGGGAAGGAACCGCAAAAAGAAAGGGCATTTATTCATTTTGATGTTAGGTTCCTGTTTAACAACTTTCATCGCCTTACCTAGGGGAAGGCATTTCTTCTATTCACTAACTAATAAAACACTATGAGAACACTATCTTTTCTATCCATAATGCTACTTGTTAGCGTTGCATTTTCCGGATGTTATCATGCCACTATCGAAATGGACCGAACTCCATCCAATGTGGTTATCGATCAACCATGGGCCCTTGGTTTTGTTTATGGATTGGTTCCACCACCCACCGTTGATGCCAGTGAGAAATGCACCGATGGAGTGGCTAAAGTTGAGACAAAACTGAGTTTTCTTAACCAGGTTGTTAGCGCGCTTACCTTTGGAATTGTAACTCCAATGCATATCACAGTAACCTGTGCGGCTCCAGATAACACCGCAAGCACCGACATACCGGAAGAGCAAATGCTTACCGTTCCTGAAGGCTCTACAACCGAAGAAATTCAGGAAATCTACCGATACGCTTCTGACTTAGCCGTTCAGAACGAAGCTCCGGTATACGTCCGTCATTAATCACGACAGGAAAACGTGTGTATTACAGGCCCTGAATTCCGGGGCCTTTTTTATTCCTGCGCCACAAACTTATATCCAAACCCATGTACGGTTAGAATATGTTTTGGATACCGGTGTTCCGGTTCCAGCTTTTGACGGAGCCAGGCGATATGTACATCTACCGTTCGCGTAGAAGGTAATGCATCATACCCCCATACCTCATTAAGCAACTGATCGCGGCTCAGCACTACTCCCTGGTGTTCAATTAAAAAACGCAGCAACTGAAACTCTTTCGCCGATAAGGTTATCGTCTCGCCCCCCTTGTTTACTTCTCCTTTTTTAAAATCGACGTTGATATCGCTGAACTGATAGGATTCAACCCGTTGACGTGTCGATGTTTTTTTCTTGCGTAACTGAACTTCAATGCGGACCAGTAATTCCATCATTTCGAACGGTTTTTGAAGGTAGTCATCCGCTCCGAGTTTCAGCCCCAGCACCTTATCAATCGTTTGCCCTTTTGCTGTGAGCATAATAATGGGTGTTTGAATGCCCTTTCCCCTCAAATCACGACAGATATCAAGTCCGTTCTTTTTGGGTAGCATGATATCAAGAATGATCACATCATACGTTCCAACCGATGCTTTAAGAAAGCCGGTCTCCCCCTCTTTTGCTGTATCTACCGTATATCCTTCTTCCTGAAAGCGATCGCTTAAGGTAAGGATGAGGCCTTCTTCGTCTTCAACTAATAAAATATGAGGCTTTTCATCCATGCTGACTGTCTTTAGGTAGGGTTAAAAGAAACCGTGCTCCGTGTCCGGGTGAACTGTTCACTTCAATCTGTCCATGATGAGCCTCCATGACACGCTTTGCCAGATTAAGTCCAATCCCATTCCCTTTAATCTGATCCTCAACCGCCTGCGTACCGCGATAGAAAGGTTCAAAAATCGTTTTTTGCTCCTCCAACGGAATCCCTGCCCCCTGATCCTCTACCTCGAACTGAACCTCGTGATCGGTTGACGTAACCCGCAATTGGATGGGCGACTGTTCCGGACTAAACTTAATGGCGTTTTTAATCACATTCATGACAGCCTGGCTTAATGCCGCTTCATCCATATGAATCTCCTCATCCTGCTGGGGTATGCTTACATCCAGCTTTAGCGATTTACTACCAAGAAGTGGGGTCGTTTCCTCTTTAATGTGCTCAACAAATTGAAACAAAGCATATGGCTTTATATGGAAAACACGCTTACCGGATTGAATGCCGGAAAATTCCATGATGGTATCGACCATATCGCTGAGTCTGCGCCCCTCGTTAAGCACTAAATTGGCATATTCTTTTTTCCGGTCTTCGGTTTGGATGACGCCCTGAGCTAGATTCTCCGCCGCCGAACGAATCACCGTCAGTGGGGTACGTAGTTCGTGTGATACACCAGCTACAAATAACATCTGTTTACCTGCCAGTTCTTTTGATCGCTGTGCTAACAGTACAATCATCCCTCCGCTTACTCCCAGCACCAACAAAATCGCAAAACTTATAGCCAGGTTTCGGTTTCTGGTCTTATTCACAAAGGCCTCCAGCGAGCCCTCTTTAAAACTCAGCCATACCTGCCAAACGCCAACATCGGGACCAGCGCCTAGCATACTTCTCATGGTGGAATCTGTATAATTAGAGGTAACCCGAAACTGATTCTCGAGGTACCGGGATATGACTTTTGTAGAACCGGATGAGGAAGACTCTGTGTTTGTTATACTGCTCTGCCGTTTGATGGAATAGCTTTCGAAGCTCATCGATCTCATGGAATCGATTTCGGAAGAGATACCCTGTATCGGAGAACGTGAAGACCCACTCGAACCCGAAGAGAACACCAGGAAATTATTAGGTAAAAAACCCTCCAGCTCCGTACTGAAATCAGGATCAGCTGTTGGTGTACGTTCTTCCGAGTGGTAATACACTTGAAGTTCTTCATTTCCGGTAAACACTAAGCTCAGTTCGTACTGATCCTGGTATGAATCCGAAAAGTACCGGCGTGCCAGGGTAGGTATTACCTCCTGTTTTACCACTTCATCGTTTAGCCGGATCAGAATCAAATCATCCAGTTGATCAACCTGAAGTCTGAGATCGATACCAGCTGAAAACATCGAATTCTGAAGGCGAATCATATCAAAAAACTGAATGGGAACAGCCAGGAAGGAAGGCGATCCCAAATCGGGTTTTGATCGAAGGGATAGCACATTCTGCGCGGTACGATGCTCCCGGTTTTCTAACCAGTATTTAACGGAGGGACTTAAAGGTACAGCCTGTAATGATGACGGATCACTTGCAAACTGGTACAAAACCGGGGCATCAGAATCCACGCCCTGTACATAGAACACGGTGTCAATGACGGAAGCATAAGCTTCTCTCAACGAGTTTTGATAGGCTTCTTCCAGGTGAGGGAGAATAGATTCACCGCTCGATGTAACCTGCACTTTATACGTCGCATACAGCTGATTAAACAGCTGATTAAAATCAGCCACAAAGTTTTGAGAGGCGGCGGTCAGGTTTTCTTCTAATCGCTCCTTCTCTGCTTCGCTTACACTTCCCAACCATCGATACTGCAACACAGCCAGTGTTGCCAGTGCCAAAATCAGCAAAAAAAGAAAGCCATAGGTTAACCGGGTACTTTTCATGTCGCTAAAATATCGAGTTTGTTCCGATTAAAGTAAGCAAGCCGTCCGATTTAACATCCTTAACACGGTTTTTGCATGGTCTTAACAACCCTTACACCATCTGTTCGAATATTCGGGCCACTTCAAAACCTAATACTTACCGTTCATGAAACGAACTTCTTTTTTCTTCTTCCTGAGTTTTTTATGCCTCGTGGCATCTACAGGAAACGCACAACAAACCATGCAGTTTAGTGGCGAATCATCCCTTCTCATCAAGGAGTACGTTGCAATGGTCGTTGAGGAAGATGGTGCATTAACCGTCGCATTTGCCCGTCCCAAACTAAATGCAACCATCGATCAACTGGAAAAGGGAGATGTATTACTCATGATGAACGGAAAACGAATGAGCACCCTTGCCGACTTAAAAGATCAGTATGCTTCCATACCAAAGGGAGAAGAGCTTAAGATAGGTATTCGCAGGGGGGAAGAACGATTTATACTTCGTACAACCCGATCGTCAGATGACAATTCATCCGGTACCGTACGCACAATCACCATGGGTTCCGGTGACGGTGGAGACGCGAATGTGATTGCCGAACTGGGACTGGTCGTTGAAACCACAGAGGAAGGTATCGTTATCAAGCAAACAGTGCCGATTATCATGCCCAACGAGCTTAAAACGGAAGGGGCATTAGAGGACTATGTGATTGCAGAAATAAACGGAAAAACTCCTGAATCAACCGATGATATAAAGGCCATCATTAAAGGAATTGATGTTGGCAGTACCTACACCCTGCTGCTGAAAAAGGGAGACCAATCTAAAGAGGTTTCCATCAAAAAAGCCTCTTCCAAACCAACAGTTTCATCCGGTAACTAGCATGAACATAAAACGCATAGCCCCCCTCCTGTTTCTTCTGCTTCTTGGCCTTACCGGTGTAGGGGATTTGATGGCTCAAAGTCCTTTTCCAAATGCCCGTGACGACAACTACCCTCTTTTAGGCTTGAAACGGGCTAAGAGCTCGTATGACCGGGCACAGGGAGAGTTTATACGTCAACAGGAGTTGTTTGAGAAACAATTGATTTCGCTTGAACAGTACGAAAATGCACGAAATACTTTTTTAGATGCTGAAGTAAACTACCAGCAATCGCTGTTGGTGCTTTTGTTCGAACAGCAATTTGTGAGTATTGCCAAAGCGATAAAATCACAACAAGAGTCCGGAGCAAAGCAGGTTACGGTTACCCTGGCTAATACCACGGGGGCCAGCTCAGAATTTGCACAGATTGCCGGTGTTGAGGATGAAATCTTCCGCTCCCTTCAACCCGATGTGATTCATAATGTGTACGTCTCGTTAAGTAACGACGAAGGAGCAATTATCAGTTCTCCCTACGAAGTTAAACTGGACGAACTCAGATCCGGCAACCCGGAATCAGTGACCTTCGATTTACTCCAGGATTTAGATGAGGTAACGGTTAATCTGATCTACGGAAACGGCGCCTCCAGAAGTCCGAAGATTTTCCTGGAAAAGGATGCCTCCGCAAATAAAGTGCTACTACAATCCGAACAGTTCTCCCAGGAGGTAGAACTGGGTGAATCAACGGTGTTCGGTCTTTCTATGGAACTGTTTAGCGGTGTGGATAACACCTATAAACTGGAGGTCGTGAACTTACCCCGTTCCGTCACCCGAAACTTCAGTGAGCAGGGAAGCGAAGCCCGGGTCAGCCAGATACGGTTTACGGAAAGCTCAAATACCCGCCGGGCAAACCTGAATGTATCTCTCCCCGATCGTCCTTCAGATGACGTTACGATGGACGAATCTGTTGAGTTTTATGTAATGGCAATACCACGGGATCGGCTCGCAGAGTTTAATGAGCGCCGAACAGAGCAATGGACCGAAGAAGAGGTCGAAGCTTTCAATGTGGGGTATGTCCGATTGGAAATGATACCCCGCGGAGTAGGAAGGCTTACCGTAAAAGCTCCACAGTTATTCAGCTCGGCAAACCAGGATGAACCCATTGTGTTCACCTTCAAAGTGTTAAATGAAGGCTCCCGAAGAGTGGATAACATCGAATTTGAACTGGATACCCCATTACGCTGGGAACAAAAAGTGGAGCCTGCGCTCATCCCATCGCTTGGTATTCGTGAAGAGCAGACGGTTACCCTGACACTTACCCCACCTGAAAATTTATCGGTTGGCCGGTACGAAACCCGAATGCGCACCACTGCCTTATCTGATAATCAACCTATACAGGGAGAGGATAAAACCTTCACCGTTCAGTCTGAGGCCGAAGCCAGCCTGTTCGGCACTTCACTCATTTTGCTAATCATTATTGCCTTAGTCGGCGGTCTGGTTTTCTTCGGGATCAAACTATCCAAGAAATAAAAACTCACTTCCTTAACACCTTACCTATGAGTACTGTAACCCAAATTCCCCGTTTAGAAGCTGTTGCCCTCACTAAAGTATATGAAGACGGCGTAAAAGCCCTCGATAGCTTAGACCTTACCGTACAGCAAGGAGAAATCTTTGCTATGCTGGGCGGAAATGGAGCTGGTAAAACCACAACCATTAATGTGTTCTTAGATTTTATACAACCTACGTCGGGAAAGGCACTCATTAATGGTATTGATGCAAATGAGCGTCCCCTGGAAGCAAAAAAACATATCGCCTTTGTGTCCGAGAATGTTCAGCTATATCCCAATTTCTCAGCCATGCAAAACGTTGATTTTTTTGTCCGATTGGGTGGAAGATCAGAATACTCCCGATCGGATTACGAGACTGCATTGCATCGGGTGGGGCTTCAGTCGTCAGCTTTTGATAAAAAACTGAAAGATTTTTCGAAAGGAATGCGTCAAAAGACCGGTATTGCAATTGCCATCCTTAAGGATGCGCCGGCTATTCTGCTGGACGAACCTACATCGGGATTAGACCCCAAAGCAGGTAAAGAGTTCACCAAATTGATCGGGGAACTCAGAGATGAGGGTAAAGCTATCCTGATGAGTACCCACGATATTTTCCGGGCTAAAGAAATCTCGGATCATATCGGGATTTTAAACAATGGGGTACTGGTTGCCCAGAAAACCCAAAAAGAACTGGAAGGAGTTAACCTGGAAAGCCTGTATGTAGAGTACATGGCGGGTTATATGGACGAAGTCAATACGGGTCAGCGACTGGAGAATCACCTCTCGGATGAATTGATCTGATCACCGGGTTTACCCATTCATGGTGAACCACAATCATTAACCTACACCCCTTGCCATCGTGTTTACCCTTATTTTTCTGAAAGAACTTCGCGACATCATCCAGAGCAGCCGGTTTACCATAAGTTTTGCTGCCTGCTCGGTACTCATCATCCTGGGTTTTTTAATGGGTGCTCAAAATTACCTGGGCAGTTTACGCCAATACGAAGCAGCCATTGAGGAAAATCGGAATCAAATAGCTGCAGAAACAAACTGGGCCCAGGTCGATAACTCGATCATGTTGCCACCACGACCACTCCAGGCTCTGGTAAACGGCATTTCCAACGATATAGGACGTACAATCCCTATTTCAGGCCGGGGTGAATTGCGACCCCAGAACACCCGGTTCAACGATGAGCCCCTGTTTGCCATATTCCGTTTTATGGATCTGGAATTCATCTTTGGAATCGTACTCTCCTTGTTTGCCATCATTTTTGCTTACGACTCGGTAAATGGTGAAAAACAAAACGGTACCCTGAAGTTGTGTTTCTCCAACGCTGTTTCTAGAGCAGCTTTTATAGGTGGAAAACTGGCTGGTTCGTTTGTCGGACTGTCCATTGCTTTACTGATCCCCATCCTGATTGGTTGTGCTTTACTTCCGGTCTTAGGCATAACCCTAACCCAATCTGAATGGATACGATTAGGGCTTATTATCCTCTCAGGACTTACTTATTTCGGAATCTTTTTGGCTATTGCAATGGGCATTTCAGCCTCTACTGCGCGCCCGTCCACTTCTTTTCTCCTTTGTCTTGTGGTGTGGATTTTCTCGGTTCTGATTATTCCAAGAGCTTCAGTTCTGGTCTCGGGAAGACTGATTGAGGTACCAAATGTGGACGAAATTGCTTCTCAGAAAAACCAATATCGCCTGCAGCTATTTGATGAAGACAGAGAAAAAATGGCATCCTTTGAAGGGTCGGAAGAAACGGAGCCCCAGGATTTGATGAGAGAATTCTCTTCCTTCATGGGAGAACTGGCCGAAGAACGCACCAAAAAAGTGGAGTTATTCAGCCAACGTCTCAATGAAGATTACCTCAACAAACAAACAGAACAAACCAAGCTGGCCCTCCGGGTTTCAAAAATTTCACCGTCAACGGTATTTACGCTGGCATCTACAGAACTGGCCGGTACTTCTCTCCACCTCCAAAATGTATACCTGGAATCCGCCAACTCTTACCAGGAGCAGTATGGGAAGTTTATCGCTGAAAAGACCGGGCAAAACTCGGGCTCCGGATTCCGGATGATTGTTGTTAGTAGTGGTGATGGAGAAGAAGAACCGGAAACTCTGGATCCGGAAGAGATGCCCCAATTCGAGTTTGCCGGCTTAACAACAGAGCAAGTACTAGAGCGGTCCGTTATTGATATAGGTCTGCTTGTTCTGTTCAATATCATCTTCTTTGGAGGAGCATTTTATGCCTTTCTCCGCTACGATCTGCGCTAATCCATCTTCAACGTTTTAATTCTGTCTATCATGTATCGATTACTCATTCTAAAAGAACTGAAGAACATCCTGCTCAGTCCTAAGTTTTCGGCTACCCTTGCCGTCTGCTCCATTCTGATTTTAACCAGCATGGGAATTGGCATTCAAGAGTATAATCATGCCGTTTCTCAGTATGAGGCCAACCAGAGTCTGGCTCGACAAAACATGGAGCAAGCTAATGGTTGGGGACGGGTGACGCAGAGTCTGCATCGTAAACCAGATATCATGCAGGTTTTTGTTGCCGGACTCCATTACGATGTAGGACGCTTATCCAGTATTAACCGTACCAGGGATGTAAAGCTTCAGAGAAGTCCCTACTCCGATGAGACCTTGTTTGCAGTATTTCGATTCATCGACTTTACGTTTATTGTACAAGTGGTGCTTTCTCTGTTTGCTATCCTGTTTACCTATAATGCTATTAATGGAGAGCGCGAAAACGGGACCCTTAAACTGGCATTTGCCAATCCGGTTTCCCGGATTGAATACCTGGTATCAAAGTGTGTAGGAATCTGGTTAGGTCTGGTCATACCCTTATGTATTCCCATACTCGTCGGGTTACTTATCATCCAGTTAACGGGATTGCCCGTTTCAGGTGAAGATTGGAGCCGCATTTTGAGTTTTCTGGGTCTTTCCATGCTCTACCTCACTTTTTTTGTGGTATTGGGAATATGGATTTCTTCCCTCACCCGAAAGTCATCCCTTTCATTTTTACTACTCCTTGTTTTTTGGATTGCCAGTGTGTTGATTATTCCACGGCTGGGGGTTACTGCTGCCGGCCAGGTCATTCCAACAGAATCCATCGCCCAGATTGAAGCAAAACAAGCCGCATTCGAAAAAGCACGGTGGCAGGACTATACCCGTCAGCTTACCGAAAATATGCGGGAACGGGCCGATAACATGACAAATATGACCGAAGAGGAACGGGCTTCATACCAGGAGGAAAAAGAATGGGACTGGCTGGAGCAGGACGATGCCGCACGTAAACAACTACAGACCGACATTACAAACAATAACCGGTTGTTATTGGAAGAAACCCGGAACAAACAGGTTATACAGCAGGCGTTGGCTTTTAATCTGGCCCGGGTTTCACCAGCCTCTTCGTACCGGCTGGCAGCCATGCAATTGGCTACAACCGACATGGGCATGAAAACACGATACGAAGAAGCCATGCGTGTATACAGAGACAATTTTGTGGAACTGGTAAAACGCAAACAAGACGAAACCGGTCAGACCGGAGGCTTTAAAATTAATATCGATTCCAACCGTGGAATGAAGATAGACTTTGACCGGAACAATCAGGGCATCGATATAAGTGAGGTACCCCTTTTCACTGAACCCAAACCCACTTTAAAGGCCTCTTTGGTGAGTGCTATTCCGGATTTTGGGTTACTCGGTCTTTTCATACTCCTGGCATTTGGAGGAAGCTTCTTTGCCTTTACCCGATACGATATGCGTTAACGTGTACCGGCCGGTGAATAATCAAAACAGGTAGGCCATGCCCAATCCACCACCAAACCCAATTCGCGAACGATCGGAGCCAAAAATACCAACTGTTCGTTGAAAGGTAAGATGAACATTAACAACAAATCCTCCACGTATATTTCCATAATCTGCTCCAATTGACAGACCATAACTTCCATAGATTACATCGGTGATATCTTCTCCAAAAAAGACGGATCCTGAAAGAGAATTATCAACTTGTCCTCCAATGGAAGTATACAATCGGTGAAGGGTACCTTCAGACACATCCCGTTGGTACTCACCACCGATAGATACGAAACTATCACTCCCTCCATTACCCTTGTTCAACAACACCAAGCCCGATACTTTCATATTACTCTTATCGGTGTACGGGAATAGAAAATGAGCACCGGTACCATGCAGTGTGGAAAAGGTGACCCCTGCTTGTCTACTCTTCTGGCCTTGAGTAAACGCGGTACTGGTGCTCACTATAATAAGCACCAATACCATAGATACATATTGGAGGGATACACTCAAATCTTAAACCGCTCAAAAATCGCTTTATCCAGTTCTTCTCTGTGATCCGGATGTGCGATATCCCGAAGGAGTCTGGCGCGTTGATGCAGGTTTTTACCATACAGATTAGCTACTCCGAATTCAGTAACCACGTAATGAACGTGAGCCCGGGTTGTAACCACACCCGCGCCTTGTTTAAGGAAGGGAGTAATACGACTGATTCCCTTACGGGTGGTTGACGGAAGGGCAATAATGGGTTTTCCACCTTTGGAGAGAGAAGCACCCCGGATAAAATCCATCTGTCCTCCCACACCGGAGTAATGATAGGTACCGATAGAATCGGCACATATCTGCCCGGTTAGATCAATCTCCACCGCACTGTTAATAGCTGTCACTTTAGGATTACGCCGGATGACTGCTGTATCGTTGATGTATTCAATATCAAGCATTGCAACCTGCGGGTTATCATCCAGAAAGTCGTACAGTTTTCGGGACCCCATCACAAAACCGGAGACTATTTTACCCGGGTGAACGGCTTTTTTCTTACCGTTTATGATCCCTTTTTCCACCAGTTCAATTACCCCATCCGAAAACATTTCGGTATGTACACCTAAGTTTTTATGGTTATGAAGACTGGCAAGAATCGCATTCGGAATTCCCCCTATTCCCATTTGAAGGGTCGCACCATTATCTACCAGCTCTGCACAGAACCGGCCGATTTGCATTTCTTCGGGTGTAGGATCTGGTGGAATCTGTTCCGGTAGTGCATCATCCACTTCCACCAACGCATCTATGTTCCGAATATGAATTAACCCATCGCCATGGGTACGGGGCATATTCGGATTTACCTGGGCAACTACTTTTTTTGCAGTCTGAACTGCAGCTACCGTAGCTTCTACCGAAACGCCCAACGAGCAAAAACCATGCTGATCGGGAGGGGAAACATGGATCAAAGCTACATCAAGAGGTGTGATACCTTTTCTGAATAATCCGGGTACTTCGCTTAAAAAGATGGGGATATAATCTCCCCTTCCCTCATTCACTGCTTTTCGAACATTAGCCCCTACAAACAAGGCATTTACATTAAAGCTCTTTGCATATTTTGGGTCTGAATAAGGTGCTTCACCCTCGGTATGCAAGTGCATCATTTCTACGTTTTCAAGTTCGTCTGCACGTGCCACTAAGGCGTGCAATAATCGTACTGGGTTCGCCGATACAGGTTGTACATAAACCCGGTCATTTGACTTAATTAGTTTAACAGCTTCTTCAGCTGAAGTATATACGCCCATCTTATGCTCCGATTAATTGATTCGACTGAATATGACCGGAATTTGTGAAGACTTCGTGAACGTTTCAAAAAAGCGCTTACGAGTTAAACGATCTTTACATAGATACCTGGGAGCAGCGTTGTATTTGGATTCATTACAAGGGTAAACAATAGCTAAAAGATGGACTTTGACTTGATAATAACTTTGTTTTTCAGGTCTTTAACCGAAATCAATCGGTACAGTATGCTTAAAAGATTATACTTCGGTTTCCTTGCCGTTCTCTTTTTAGGATTGGCATCCATCTTCATGCTTAAGATCGATAGCAGCCGTGAGAATTCGATCCTGGTACATGGGGTAATCACAAAAATTGCTGAAGGATCGACCTATGATATTATGTTTAAGATCGAGGACGATCCGAACATCTATTACATTAACCGGGGACTGGAACTAGGATTAGATATTCAGGAGCTAAAACAGGACTTGCTCGATCAGGAAGTGAAACTCTGGTATGCCGATAGCTGGGTGAATTCCCCGCGGCACATTACGCACCTTGAAACACAACAGGTACACTATACAGAGTGGTGAGATCATCGATAACTACAGCTTTATCCTTATGCCCTTTTGTTCATCATGTACTCTGTAAATGATCTGAAACAGAGCCGGTTCCTCAAAAAATTAATCGAAAAGAGCGATTCTGCTCTGCAGTATATGGTGGATAACGCTTCCAATATGA
>JBCBST010000005.1:0-54615 GCA_039819115.1 Bacteroidota bacterium | reverse complement strand
TCTAAAAAAAAGTAATTCTATAGGTTTCTTATAAAGGATAGGGTGTAGGATATGATGGAATATAACTTCTCCATTAACAAAAAGATGTGGGCTACTGCTGGTCTCATATCACTGTTATTCGTTTCGTTACTCATTTTTTTTAACGTAACGATTCAACAATCAAAACAGATTGGGATTAACAGAGCCAGCGAAGAAATGTACAATGACCAAAAGGATAAAGTGCAGGTTGCCACACACAGTATGGCTGTCTCTCTGGGTGAGGTCATCAAGCATAGCACGACTAAAGAAGAGCAAGTATCGATCATTCGGGAAGCAGTCAATCCCATACGTTTTGAGAGCGATAACTCGGGCTACTTCTTTATATATCATGGTACAGTCAATATCAGTACCCCACCAAAGCCAGAAATAGAAGGCACCGATTTAGGATCGACGAAGGATGTAAATGGCGTATTTTTTATATCTGAACTCAACAAAAAAGCCCATAGTGGTGGTGGGTTTGTGGATTATACCTTTGTAAAGCCCGGTGCCGGTGAACAGCCTAAGGTCAGCTATGCAGAAATGATACCGGGAACCGATTACTGGATTGGTACTGGTGTATACCTGGATAACATTGCCGCTACAGAACAACAGGTGGACCAGGAAATAACGCAGGCCGTAAAGAGACGTAGTATCCTCATGATGGCTTTTATTTTCCCATTGTTCGGGTTAATACTGCTGGTGTTGTCATTCATTTCGAAAAGCATCGTAAAACCGCTCCGCCGTGTTTCAGATAGTCTTAATGTGGCAGCTGATCAGGTCTCTTCAGCTTCAAGCGTGGTATCCGGATCAGGTCAGGCCCTGGCAGAAGGAACCACCGAACAGGCAGCTTCCATTCAGGAGACCTCAGCCTCGCTCACGGAGCTGTCTACCCAGACCGAGTACAATAGCGAAAATGCTAAACATGCAGATAATCTGATGGGCGAAGCAAAACAAATCGTTGCTGCAGCTAATGATGAAATGAAAGTGTTGTATTCCTCTATGGAAAAGATTTCAGAATCGAGCAATGAAATTCGAAAAATCATCCAAACAATAAACGATATCTCCTTTCAGACTAATTTGCTAGCCCTGAACGCCGCCGTTGAAGCTGCCCGCGCCGGTGAAGCCGGAAAAGGGTTTGCCGTTGTAGCAAGCGAAGTACGAAACCTGGCCGTACGGGCTGCTGAATCAGCACAAAACACCACCGTGTTGATCGAGAATACCTCAAACCGGATAAGAGAAGGAGAAGAGTCGGCTCTTCGCACGAACGAGGCATTCACAAAAATAGAAGCATCTGCTATGAAAGTAGCCAATCTCATATCAGAAATATCTTCTGCATCCAGCGAGCAAGCTGAAGGAATACGCCAAATCACAACTGCTGTAGATGAAATGAACCTGGTGGTACAGCGGAATTCAGCCACAGCCGAAGAGGCCGCTGGTTCTTCTGAGGAAATGTCGGCTCAGGCCAAAGAGATGGAAAACATGGCCGTTGAGCTCGACCTTGTTGTGAATGGACAGAACAAATCGGGAACAGAATCCTCCTCTTCGTATTTCTCTAAACTGGCCAGTGTCAAACCCTTGAAAAAGCCGCGCATCGCTTTTCGTTAATGAAGATATGATGCAGGATACTGCATTCAATGAAGCACCAGAGAGCTCTGTTCCCTGGTGCTTTTTTATTATCCGGGCAGGAGTAACCGATTATGTCAACCTCGGATAATCATCGTTCTTTTTCCATGTACAACCGCTTTTCATCAACACATTCCCAATAATCGACCCATCATTTTGAGTATTCGAACCGCGGGAAGACCATATACCAATCCATGATTATTATATACTGATTTCGATGTTAACCCAATAGATGCTACTGCATCTTATTACTATGAGCTCCTTTTATCTGGCGTTCAAAAGTAGCGGAAAGCACAAACCCTTTAGAGTAATTGAATGTATGATTAGCCTGAAGCTGGTCTAACAAGGTGAGAATAAGCTGCCGTCCAAATCCTTTGGAGTTTTCGAATGTTTCCGGATCAAATTCATTCCCACTGTCTGAATACTCAAAATGATATACATCGTGCTCGTCTCTGACAAAACGAACCTTTATGATGCCCTTTCCTTCCGGGAATGCGTACTTCACGCTATTAGTAATCAGCTCGTTCAGTAGCAATCCAAGCGGCACGGCCTGATTAATATTAAGCTCGGTCTCATTCGTATCCATGTCAAAAATGTAGTCATCATCATTTTTGGAGTAACTACTAAGGATCACACGAATTAACCGAACAAAATACAACTCGACATCTACCTTACTTAAATTACGACCTTTGTAAAGTTGTTCATGAACCAGCGCAATAGAATGAATTCTGTTGATTGCCTCCCTAAATTGATC
Source organism: Bacteroidota bacterium (assembly GCA_039819115.1). GTDB lineage: Bacteria > Bacteroidota > Rhodothermia > Balneolales > Balneolaceae > JBCBST01. Next base: position 52,220 of record JBCBST010000005.1, on the reverse strand, counting down.
GGTTTTAGACATCAGGCTCTGTAGTTCCAATAGTCCTGAGACAATAGCCAGGTTGTTTTTTACCCGGTGATGGATTTCCTCAACCAAAATGCTCTTTTCTTCTACCGTGGCTTTGAGCATCAATTCTGCTTCTTTCTGGTTGGTAATATCCAGATGAGAACCGGCAATACGGATAGGTTTTCCCTCTTTATCCCGTTTCACAACTTGCGCACGATCCAGTATCCAACGATATGAGCCGTCTTTCGACCGGAGCCGGATCAGCACCTCTTGCATGCCATATGCTCCTTTAAACAGCGGGACAAAAGCAGTATTTGGTTTCTCTTTGTCTTCGGGGTGGAGTAAATCTAAAAAATGTTCTTTGGTACGTGGGATTTCACCGTCTTCATATCCCAGCATTTGGCTCCACATGGGATTGTAAAAAATAGAACCATCCCGCAAATCCAATTCCCATAGTCCGATTTGGCCACCATCTACAGCCAGTTCATAAAACTTTTTGGCCTCTCTGATCTCGGATTCCAGCTTGTATTGCTCGGTTATATCAACAATCAACGAATTCCATATGATGGATCCATTAGGGAGACGTTCGGGCACACCATTACCCCGAATCATTTTCATGGTTCCATCTCTATGATAGGCACGATACGTATAAGACCAATTGGTTAAGGTAGCCGCAGACTGATGAATATTCTGTTTCAGGAGTTGCAGATCATCGTTGTGGACCTGCCCCCACAAAGCGGTAGTTTCAAGCATAGCTTCGGTGGGTGAAACACCAAGCAAATCATATACCCCATCACTCACATATTTAAACTCGTCGGTTCCATCTGGATGCAAGATATACCGAAGTAGCACGCCTTTAACACTGTTAATAATCTCAGACAGTACCATCTCCTGCTCTTCCAGGGCAACCTGCGCTTTCTTTTGTACAGTTATGTCCTGGAGAATACCAACTAATGCTTTTGGTTTACCATCTTCCGACCACTCCGTGGTAGCAATATTTCGGATATACTTCTCCTCTCCGTTATCGGTCGTGATGTGCATATCAATGTCAAAGCTTCCCCCTGCCTTTACGGTGTTATCGACAATGTTTTTCTCGAACGCCGACATTTCTCTATGATACACCTCCATCAATTCTTTATAGGGGGCAGGACCCCTTGATGGGTCCCGGTCAAACACCGTGTATAAGATATCTGACCAAACCATTTTTTCGTGTTCCAAATCGTACTTCCAGTTTCCGATGCGGCCTAATTCCTGGGCCTTTCGGAGCAGCTCATAGGTATCCCTTAATTCGCGTTCGGCTTTTTTCCTCGCCGAAATATCTTCCTTAATCACAACGTATTGGGCTACCGTATCATCCTGATCCAATACAGGATATACATCCAGTTTTATATCGTATGGTGTACCGTCTTTTTTAGCAAACGTAACTTCTTCTTTAAAGGTGAAGTATTCGCCTAAAGTAAATGTGGTGGTCAGTTGTTCCTGAAGCACCGAGGTCTTTTCGGTATCAAACAAAGGATGCTTTTTCCCCACTCGTTCTTCGTAGCTATATCCCGTGATGCGGCTATACGCTTCATTCACCCATTCCACTATACCTTCTGCATTCGTAATCACTACTCCGTTAATCGCGTGATCGGCAACGTGAGAAAGCTTTTTCAGCTCATTTTGATTGCGTTCAAATTTCTCCCTTAGTTCTACCTGATCCAGTTCTCTGCGAATGGCTGGTCCCAATCGGATCAGCCTATCCTTTAAGATATAATCATTGGCCCCGTACTCCACAATCAAACGTACTGCTTCCTCTTCTCCAATCTCTCCAGAAACCAGTAGGAAAGGAATACTCTGGTCATGTTCCCTGATCGCAATCAAGGCATCTTTTCCGGTACATGTAGGTAAATTAAAATCGGAGATCACAATATCGGGTCGATCGGTTTTAAACTCCGAAATGAGCTCTTCCAGGGTGATGCAGCGTCTGTAAACCAAATCAAACCCATTGTTTTTTATCTCCCGAACCAAAAGTTCTAAGTCTGTGGCCTGATCTTCTAAAATAAGTGCATGTAAAGGTTGCAACATTTCTCGTCCTACAGGGCTACCAAATCCATCTAATCAACATAACGATTAATTAATAAAACCCGCGTTAATCCTTTTTAAGATGAATAACGCATACGTTTACACACAACCATATTAAATGAATATATGATATCATCTATCTACTGTTTTGTCCTTTCGTTCCAGGTACGTATTACCTGTTCCTTCGTATGTCTATTGTCCGTTGTGCCTTCGCTTAATCATCGTCTAATTCAGGATGATATGCATATTTGTCGTTATAAACCGCTTGGTTTGATGTACTCTTCCCGTTGGCATTCTTCGCAAGATTCAGGTATTGCACACCCGGAAACAGCCATCAGTATACATAATAAAAAAAGTTTCTTCATTCGTAAGTAACGATTTGTCCATGTTCACTTAATCTGAATGTTATCGGTAATTCCACACGCAAACTAAAGGGAGACAATGCTTAGGACGATAAGGAGTAGAAAATCTTAACTGATTAGTTGATTTTTTTGTGTTTATGTTCCATTATGACTTGTTAGCAGGGATTTATCACAAGTATCCGTTAAATTTCATCGCATTATTGCTTTAGGTATCTATTCAGTATGGGAGTTACTACATCCAGTATCTTCGGAATTGCTGTTTGTATATGTTATTTGGTTTATACCCCTGTACATGGACAGTCAAATAACGATTTATACATTTACGGCTTTTCCCAGGGTATATTTAATCACAAATCAATAAGCGGAGAAGCGTTTCCCGTTGGAAGATCCAGCGGTTTAACGGTTCCAAGCTTTAGTGAAGGGTTTGAGAGTAATTCGTTCTCTCTTCATCAAACCAACCTCTTCCTCACCAAACCCATAAACGAACGAACAAGCTTTTTCCTGAACGCTGAGTTACTCGGATCTTATTCCTCGTCGGAACAATCGGGTGATTTAAGGCTTTCTGAAGGCTGGGTATCATATACCTTCTCGGAGCAATTGAAAATCAAAACCGGCTTGTTACTACCGGTTTTCAATAATCTGAACGAAATAAATAACCGCCTCCCTCTGTTTCCATACATCATTCGTCCTCTGGTTTATGAACGCCTTTGGTCTAATCTTTATGTACAGGAAGATTATCTGCCCCAGACAGGATACGTTCAACTTAGTGGAATCACCTCTGTTTCCCCTACTTTTGACCTGGAATATGCGGTTCAGGTTGGAAATAGTGAACAATCGTATGCATCGGATGTTAACCCCCGGGATGCAGGTGCTGAAGGAAACGAGGCTACCGCTTTATACCGGGGCGAGAACCTTACCACCCTGCTGGCTTACAGTGGTCGTATCGGACTTACCAATAAACAAAAAACGATAAAACTTGGCGTCTCAGGTTCTTTCGATCATGACAATAAGAACGAATCTGTCAATGAATCGATCACGCGGTTCCCAAGGGATGCGGAAGGCAATTCTGTTGGATTACCCGTATATGGCGATGTTCGAAGATTCAGAATCGGAGGCGACTTCTCCTTTCATACCGAGCACGTTGATTTTGAAGCGGAATTCATCCGTGTACTGCATGATCATTCCGATATACGGTCTACACCGCAGTTACAATCTGCCAATTTGAATAAATTTTTTGCCTACGGCCTGGTAGCATACAACGTGTCGGAAAAACTGTTTGGGTTTGGGGGGGTGAACTATCTCCAGGATGAATCCTACGAAATCATACTTCCCGATTCACCAGATGCTGCAGGTGCCTACCTGATCACCGCAGGCGGGGGATGGCATTTCACCGACGAACTGGTTCTGAAAGTTCAGTGGAGCGAGTCGCGTTTCAGAGATAATGAATATGTGACGTTAAACTCCCGTTTTGTAACCATAGGGCTGGGGGTCATCTTCTAATGCATTATTGGTTGCTACACATCATTCTGGTATTGTGCAGTTTTATTAAACCCGGCACTTCATTTACATCCAACAACCATCCCGATAAAAAGCATCATGAACATGTTGTTTTAGTGGTTTCCAGCAAGGATATCAAGGAAACCGAACTAAATAAGAATGAAATCCTCGATATTTATACTCTAAAAAAGCAAAACTGGAGTAATGGCACCCGGATTCGGGTTGTCGATTTTAAAGGGAATAATCACTTGAGATCCACTTTTTACGATTACCTGGATATCAGGATACCGAGCATCAAGCGGATTTGGTTGAAAGAACAATTCACCGGCAAATCCCTTCCTCCCATTATTGTTAAGGAAGTGGAGGATATGCTGAAAATAATAAGAGAAACACCCGGTACCATTGGATATATACCAGCCGATTCTCTTACAAGCGATCTGAAAGTTTTGGAGAGGATCGAGTAGATGTTTTCTGTTCTCTTCCGGGGCCCGCTTCGTCAGCAGTTAACCGTATCGTTAATCGTTTTTCTAACGGTATCAACCGCTGCGTTTACTATTTTCACCACGCGTATAACCCGGCAGTTATTGGTTGAAGAGTTTGAGCGAACCAGCCAAACGCAACTGGAAGCGGTGAAACTTGGTCTGGAAATCGGGCTTTCTGAAGAGAGTTATAACAGTATCAGTACGGTAATCTCATGGGCACGGCAAAATCAAAATTTTAAATTTGTTGCGGTTTACGATGCCAATCAGGAGCTACTGGCCGTTTACCCTGAATCGTTCAACAGGCCGTTAGCGGAGATCGAAGCCTACCCCACTTCCATATCTGAGGCCGATTCTATGTTTGTGCTCAATGCCTCGTGGACTGCCACAGAATTCGGAAGGGGTTCGGTGTACATCGGCTATTCGACCGATTACCTGAGAATGCTGACCATACAGTTTATCCGAAACCTGATTTTAGCCCTGGTTATCGTGCTGATGCTCACTTCAATGCTGACGTATGCATTCTCTAAGAACGTAACCAGTCCTTTAGTCCGGTTTCAGGAAATATCCTCCAGAATTGCCTCTGGTGATCATAATGTGCGTGTATCCACGAACCAGGGTAGTTCGGAGATACGATCGGTTGCATCCTCTTTTAATACGATGCTCGATAAACTCATTAAGTCTCAGCAAAAACGGTTAGAAGAATCAGAGCGATTCAACTCCTCCCTTCAAAATCAAAATCAACAGCTATCGGATGCCTATTCTGAACTTGAAGAACAGAGCATTGAGCTGAATGAAGAAAAAGAAAAATCGGAAGAAGCCCTGTACCGGTTGAAAAATACCCAGGTAAAGCTTCTTGAGTCAGAAAAGTTTGCGGCTCTTGGACAGTTAGTAGCCGGGGTGGCTCACGAAGTAAATACCCCTATCGGAGCAATACACAGCGCTATCCGGGAAATCGATCGGGATAACAGGGTGTCACTTGAATTATTGATTAACCTGGTTCTGCACCTTCCCACTACTCCGCTCAGACACTTCGAACATGTACTTAAAGATACGTTTGAATTCGATAAGAACCGGACCACCCGTATACAGCGAAAACATGCCCGGCAAATCGCTGAACTGTTTAAGCAGCATCATATTGATAACGCCGTTTTTTTAAGTCAACAACTGTCACAAGTTGGTTTTACCCGTGCATATTGTGAACAACACATCGAACTCTTTTCACATAACCGCTCGGATGAGATCATTCTGGCTATTCATCAGTTTGGGATGAGCCAAATACACGTTCGCGATATAGACATTTCTACCTCACGTATTTCAGAACTGATAAAGGCATTAAAAAATTACTCTCATGCCGACAAAGAAGAACAAACGTATACCAATCTTGTTGAAGATTTAAAAAACACGCTGATCATACTGCATAACCAGCTAAAGCATGGTATAGAGCTGATCACGCATTTCGAAGAATTACCACCGGTACTCTGTTTTCCAGGTAAGCTCAACCAGGTATGGACGAACATCATTGTAAATGCCATTCACGCCATGGACGGAGATGGCACACTTACCATTACCGCTAAAACAGCAGATGATAACCATGTATTGGTAACCATTTCGGATACCGGTATAGGTATTCCAAAACACACGTTAGATAAGATTTTTGACCCATTTTATACCACTAAAAAGCGGGGTTATGGAACCGGATTGGGTCTGAGTATAACAAAAGAAATAACAGACCAACATGGAGGGTCCATTTATGTGGACTCGGAACATGGCAATACCACATTTGGGGTGTTATTACCCATCACTCCAATAGAAGAACACACTCACCATACAAAGCTTGGACATGAACAAGAAGCCTAGCATCATTTGCGTAGATGATGAGCAGATTATTTTAAACTCGCTTTCCAAACAGCTGACACGAAGCTTTGGAGACGCCTTTTATTACGAGTTTTGCGAAAGCGCCGAAGAAGCCATAGAAGTAATCAGTGACACGGTAGCTGATGGCCACCCGCTTATGATGGTCATATCGGATCAAATGATGCCAGGTATGTGCGGAGATGAATTTCTAGCCTGGGTGTTCGAGAAATATCCTAAATGTATCAACATTCTTTTAACCGGTCAGGCTGCACTGGGTTCTGCTATTAATGCCATTAACAAAGCCAATCTGTTCCGATACCTTACCAAACCCTGGACCGAAAGTGATCTGATAAATACCGTTGAAAAAGGTATTCACCAGTACACCTTATCTCAGGAAAAGGAAGTATTACTGGCTGAGGTACATCACCGGGTGAAGAATAATCTTGCCATTGTTTCCGGCCTGCTAACCTTGCAGATGCTTTCCATCAAAAATGATGATGCACGCTCTCACCTGGCAGAAAGTGTGAATCGGATCAACTCCATTGCCAAGGTTCATGAACTCTTGTATCAATCGGAAACCATGACCAAAATTGACATAAAGCCTTATCTGGAACAGTTAACTGTGGCCATAAAGAAAACACTGAATGCCAAGAACGCTGACATAAAGCTGGAAACTGAAATTGACGATGTAGTAATTAATGTTAACCAGGCCATCCCACTGGGCCTGTTGATTAACGAACTGGTTACCAATTCCTTAAAGCACGGATTTAAAAATGCACCGGAGGGTACGATATCATTAGTACTGGAAAACCATGAGAATCAGCTTGTAGTAAACTACAGAGATAATGGGACCGGTTTTAAAAATAATGTGGACTTTAATACCCCAAAAAATATGGGATTAACGCTCATACACACTCAACTGGGGCAGTTGGAAGCAGATTACGATGTACAAACCCAGGATGGGTTTGGATTGGATTTTTCTTTTAACATGAGTCTTCCGCGATAAAACCCTTCAAGGCTTTTGCTTAATAGGTCACTTCTTTAAGAATTAATGGATGAGGAGGTGCCGTTTTCTGAAACACCGTTTCTCCGGTCTGTAGTGCCTGACTGATTTCTTCAGGTGACGTTTTACCTAAACCCACGTCAAGCAGCGTACCCATTATTCTGCGAACCATATTTCTCAAAAACCGATTCGCGGTCACCTCATATTCATAGGTGTTTCCATGATCCAAAATACGAGACTCTGTTACTGTACATAAGGTGGTGAAAGCATCTTTGTTGTACTTACTAAACCCTTTAAAATCATATTCTCCAAGAAAAACGGATGCTGCTTTCTGCATTCTCCGTACATCACAATTTCTCGGTAATGCTAATGTGATATGCCGTTGCAGCGGGTTTGAAAGATCAGAAAACCGATAACCATACGTTCTGTCCCGGGCATCGAAACGGGCGTGAAAATCCTGATGAACCCGTTCAATCTCCCTTACACAGATATCGTCTGGCAACAAACGGTTCAACGCATAGACTAATCCATGTATATCATCAATGTCTTCAACATCAAAATGGGCAACCTGGCAAAGTGCATGTACACCCGCATCCGTTCTCCCCTGCCCTATAACATCAATATCTGATTGCAAAATAGTAGCCATAGCAGATTCGATGACTTCTTCTACGGTAAGGACAGAGGGTTGCTTTTGCCAGCCATGGTAAGCTCCCCCATCATAAGACAGCGTGAGTTTAAAGCGATGCAACTTTAACTGTCTTTTTCCAGCACTTTTGATTCCAGAATCTCTATCACTTTTCCGAGACTGGTCATTTGTTGAATCTCTTCATCCGAAATCAGGATATCAAATTCATTCTCCACATCAATAATAATGTCAATAATGTGCATAGAATTTATTCCCAAATCGTTAATCAGATCCAGGCTTTCATCAAACTCGGTGGGCATATGCTCTTCTTCCACATACTTAGCAACAATTTCTTTGAGCTTTAATACGAGTTCTTCTTTCGTCATAGTTAGTTCTCAAGATTTTTAATAATCAAACAGCTGTTGGTATCGCCGAACGCAAAACTTGTTTTTGCAATATACGTTAAGTCCGTCATAATAGCTTCTTTACTGGGTATAGAACCCACATCGATCATATCTGCTATTTTGGGGTGGATGGGTTCAGCATTGATACTGGGGTGGACAAATTTATGCTTCATTTGAAGGCAGCATGCCACCATTTCTATCGAGCCAGCCGCTCCTAACCCATGGCCAATCATTGATTTAAGGGAGTTGATATACGGGAATTCCTTACCCGGGAGATTCAAAACAGTTTTCCAGTTTTCAATTTCCAGCGGGTCGGCCATGGTACCGGTTAAATGTCCGGAAATGAGATCAATGTGCTTAGGTTCAATCCCACTCATTTCTATCGTACTGCTGATACATCGTTGCACACCTTCTGGGTTAGGAGCCACCATTGTCCCCCCTCTGCGTTGGGCCCCGGAGTTGGAATATCCACCTATAATTTCAGCATAAATAGGAGCTCCCCGCTCCATTGCAGATTCGTATTCTTCGAGTATTAACATGCCTGCACCCGTACTGGCTACAAAACCGCTTGCATTAGCGCTCATCGGTCGGGAAGCTTTTTCCGGAGCGTCATTTGAGTTACGAACCAGAATACGCATGGATTCAAATCCTGCCCACGAACCACTTCCCTGTCCTTCGGTACTTCCACACACCATCCGTTTTGCACGTCCGGTTCTGATCCAGTCATAGCCCATAATGATGGCTTCGGTGCCCGTGCTACAGGCCGATGAATTAGAGGCCACCCAATTCCCGAGACCAAGCTTACCGGATACATAAACGGCCGGTCCGTTATTCATACGCTGCTCGGTAACTTTAGAACCAAGCCTGCGCACGTCTTTTTGATCATAGATCAATCTCATTTGAGAAAGCATGGTAGGATCCATAGCAATTGAACCAGCTCCAATTACTGCACCGGTATCCCAATCAATAAAATCGTCGGCATAGACAGGTAAGTTTGCGTCTTCCCAGGCTTCTTTTGCAGCAATAACCGAGTAACGTATCGCTTCACTGAAAACAAATCGGTTCTCGATCCTTGAGAAATAGTTTAACTGATCCACACCAGACAAATCCGGAATTCCGCTGATCATCGATTGAAAATCGCAACTCTCTAATTCCGGATCCCTTCGAATGCCGGAAACACCATGCTTAATTGATTCCAGAAAATTATGAACTCCAGTTCCGTTAGGTGCTACCACACCCAATCCGGTTATTACTACCCTTTTCAAACGATGCTGTTTTTGTTTAAAACTAAGCCACTTAGCGTGCCTTTGCAAACCACCTCTTCTTTTTCATTTTTCATGCTGATATCGCTTTTAATCTTTCCATGCCGAAAATACTGAAGCTTACCATGCACGATAACCTGGTCTGATGGGTAGACAGGCTTTAAAAACTCGACTTCAGATGAACTAAAGATGGGGAGTACATTTTCAAGATTGATCTCACGTTGGTACGATAAATAGATCGCATGCCCAATCAACCCGATTTGAGCCATACATTCAATAAGAATCACTCCTGGAGTAATAGGTTGTTCCGGAAAATGATGAGCATAAAAATACTCCGTCTCTTTAAACCGGTAGGTCCCTCTGATTTCCGTATCGTTGATGGAATCATAGGTATCAACAAACAGAAAATCCGGACCATAGGGTAAATGAGGGATGATTTCGTGCGTCCAGTCGGTCACCTTAAATGCTCCCCACCATCTACAATAATCGTATCACCATTAATCCAATTGGCTTCCGGTCTGGCAAGTAATGCCACTACGTTGGCCACATCTGCCGGAGTAGTAAGCCTGTGATATGGGTTTCTTTGAAGGGTCAGCTCTTTGATCAGGTTGCTACCTGGAATCATCTTAAAACTCGGAGTTTCGGTAACACCAGCCTGGATGAGATTGGCTGTAATATGATACGGAGCTAATTCAACGGCCAGGTATTTAATCACGCTCTCCAAAACCGATTTAGCCGCAGAAACAGCACCATACCCTGCCCAGATGCGTTTATCCCCCTCGCTTGTCAGAGCCAGAACTTTGGCCTGCGTATCAAACAACTGATGGTCTAAAAGGCCTTTTACCCACGTGAACAAAGAGATTCCCATTGCAGAAACGGTATACTCCATATCTTTAACTGTAAGTGTTGCTGGCCCGATTTGACCTTGAAAAACAGATGCGAACTTCGTTGGCATTACCCCTTCTTCTTCATTCTGTATTTTAACAGGTGGAATCATCCGTTTCACGTTTCCATTCGCAATAGAATGAAGAATCAGACCCAACTTCCCCCCCTCTTCTTCTAACTCTTCTTTAATGATCTCCAGTACACCTTGAACCGATTCTTCTTTTACCCCATCTGCATTAATCGTTTTTATATGGTTATGATCATTTTTTATGCGATTCAGGTTTTCCTGAAAGGTACGTTCTGCAGACTTTCTGTCTTTATGGACGATAATCAGGTTCCATCCCTGTTTAGTCAGCTTTTCAGCGGAAGCAAAGCCTATTCCGGAAGATCCCCCGATGATTAAGGCCCATTTCTGGTTCAAACCTGAAGAATCACTCATAGTGTTAGTTTTAAAACCTGTCTTTTCTTTCTCACGCTCGCATACTGTTTATCCAGCGTTGGAGAAAACCACATACCGTATGAGCCCTGATTACCCACCATAATTGGATTGGTATATACGACGTCAGCCTTGTTTCTAACCAGGCTGTCATAAATCTCCAGGAAAATGAGTTTAGTTAAACCAAAAGAAGCCATATCCTTTTCTATACTCACTAAATAGAGGTCGATTTCATCGTCTTGTTTGAATGCCTTTAATAAGTTTACCCAGCCAAAAGGCAGCAACTTACCACCGCATTTTTGCAAGGCTTTTGAAAACGAAGGCATCCCAATTCCAAATCCAACCAGTTTTCCGTCCCTTAAAATCATTTTAAAATAGTCGGTACGTACAAACTTGAGGTATTTATCTATATAGTACGTAATCTGCTTAGGAGACAATGGGTAAAAACCATATAACTCCTGATAATTCTCATTGATCAGGCGAAACATATCGCTTCCATGAGGGAGGTAATCCGCCTGCTTTTTGGCCTCCAATACTTCAAAGCGAAAACGTTTCTTCACTTTTTCCAGCTGGGTGCGATGATCCTGATCAAGTTGAAACGATGGATCCAATTGAAATTCATGCCATTCAGCAACAGGCTCAAAACCAAACTCCATCAGGAAGTCTGAATAATAAGCATGATTATACGTGGTAGCCATGGTAGCCAGGGAATCATACCCTTCAACCAATACACCCTGAGGGTCCATATCGCTAAAACCAAGTGGACCATGAATCCCATCCCGTTTGCGTTCTCTGGCCCATTGTATAGCGGTTTCCAATAAACCTTGTGCTGCCTGGTAGTCGTCAATAACATCAAACCAGCCAAAACGGGCAAGATTCTTATCTGCTATCTCGGCTTGTAACTCAAAGGCCGCTATTCTTCCCACCACGTTGCTGCCATTCCAGGCCAGCCAGTACTTAACCGTGGTGTGTTCGGATGCCGGATTTTTAGATGAATGCGTCTCTTTTTCGTCCATCCAGATAGGTGGTACCCAATTCGGATGATTCTTGTACAATTCGTACGGAAATCGTAGAAACCTCTTCAGATCACGTTTGTCAGTAACTTCTCGTATATGAATACTCATGGAGTGTACTCGATGTTATAACCTTCCCCCTTCCAGCTTACCGTCCTGCTCATCAGGAAACTAATGGGAAGGAACAGAAAAACAAATGGTGTATACAGCCAGATAACAGGTATATATTTCAAAATGCTGTGATTTCCCGATAACAGAGCAGAAGTTGCAACGTTGATCAGATCGGCTAAGCATTTAATGCAAAATACAAACACTCCGGTTACCGGGCTCAGGAAGATACTCAGAATAAGAGCGATCATAAAAAGGAAGCTAAACCCATACAGAACAATAAATGCCAAAGCATGCCAAAACGATTGGTCGAACGGGCCCATCATCCATCGGCGCTGCTGGCTGAGCAGATGCGAAAAGCTGGGTACCGGATCCATCATAACCGTACTCGCACGGTTATAGTGTAACAGGGTATCGAAACCGGCATTAACCGACATATTAAACAAAGCCAGATCCTCCGCTATCCTAAACCGTTGCGCTTCCAACCCCCCTTGACGTTTATAAATGGAATTACGAATAGCCATATTCGGACCAACGGCAACCGAATCAATCCCCAAACCTGACATACCAAAGGCAAAAGGCAACATAAATGCCCAGTACATTTTTTCAATGACTGACAACACCGAAGACGCATTGACGATCATCATACCTCCAATAATCCCTTTTTTTGGAGTTACACCTCTCAACATGGCGCGAATCCAGTCCGGGTGAACCTCAGAATCGGCATCGGTTATGAACAACCACTCCCCGGTTGCCTGTTTTGCTGCGCAGGCTATACCCCTTGCCTTGGCCTCGAGCGTCGTATCAAACGCTTTCGTGGAAAGAACCATAACATGTTCATGACCTTCTGTTTCTTCTGCCATTATGCTGTACGTCTGATCGGTAGAGCGGTCGTCTACTAAAATGATTTCAAGTAACTCTGCCGGGTAGTTCAGCTTCAACAACGATTTCACACACCGTTTAATCGATTTTTCTTCATTTCTTGCCGACACCAGAACCGATACTTTAGGCCAGGTTTCCGGAGATGTTCTGGCGCGATCTCTGATTTTCAGTAGTATTTGCCCGGGAAATGTAAGCAGAATCACAGCCAGGGCATATAATGCCGCACTTATGTACAAGTATAGGTCAAGAAACTCTACCATCTTAACTCACATTCAATCGTTTAAAACTCGAAACGTAGACGCGCAGTTAGCCCAGGCTGACCAAACTCATTAATTACACTAAGCTGAGCCTCTGGTATATTCTGATTGATATTTCTTGTTTTCACGAATGAGTTTAACCCACTGACCAAGCGATTCATCACTAATAATGTGGCCAGTGCAGGCAGCTGATTTTCTGCCCGGTCCCTGTCATCCCGTATTTCCCTGTATTGATCTCTGAGTTCTGTGCTTTCCCATTCCCAATTATATAGTTCCCTGTTCTCAAACTGCCGAACATTACTCCAGTTTCGGTTTTGTAACTGAAACTGAATGTACTCATCGTATGAATCGAAGCTTTCCAAAGCGATTTGCAGTTCCCTGGGATTTTGAGCGATATCAAAGCCCGCATTGGCCCGTGCGAAGGTTATGAGTTCGTTATCCAGATTATTCGCTCGGTTATTGATACCCAGATACGACAAGATCATAACCACATCAGCCGCTAAATGAATTTTTCCCCGGTTCCAGTTTTGACGGTCGACATAATAATGGCCCCAGCCCGGCGCCACAAACGATCTGAGCAGTGCGCCACGGGGAGATGGAAGATCAGGTTTCTGAGGTTCCAGTTGAGCGTATATTTCTGAGGTTGTGCATACCATCATCACACAACAGCATATCACCCCAAATTTGATACGTGTTAAGGATGTCGGCACCATTTGATTTCTCATCAATCCCATTACCTGATTTACATTAACTGTTTTTACTCTTTTCTCTTTCCCAATGCCTTAGTATAGATACGCTGAACCCAATCATCATGAAAAAGGTACCCAGCCATACTACGGATATAAACGGTTTTTTCTCGGCTACGATCGTTACCCACTCCTCTTCGAACTCTTCGCCCAAACCGGCAATCGTGAGTTCTATGGTATCCGTCTCCGGGTTTATTCGTGTGAATTGTACATCGAAATCGTAACTGGGTACCGTCACCGGCGGTGTATAGGTATAGCTGTTTCCATCCTGGCTGTACACCGCAAAAAGAGGTTCTATGGTATCTACCTGACCCGAACCCGGGTTGGTAACTTCAATTTCTGCCCGGACACCAAGGATCGTACCGCTAGGCAGCTCTGCTGAATCCGCTTTCGCATAATTCACAAATCGAAACTTGAAACTCCCTAACTGAGAAGACTGACCCCGCGTAAAAATCAGCGTACGGGTTGCCATTGAATCTGGCTGTTCTGTTCCTTGATCTTCACCGTTCATACTTGCCGGTTGAAAGGGGGAACCATTGTTTTTTTCCAGCTTCATATTTTGCTGTTCAACAAAGGCACTGCCAGCCACATAAAGGTAGATATCACTCATGATACCAGAACGAACGTCCGGATCGACCGACCATTGTATATTTTCTTGAGTTGATGTACTCATCATGGGATACACTTCCGGATTCAAATAAAACGGTTGGCCGCCATTCAGGGGCTCGAACTTAATGGCATATGTTTGTTGCCCAGGTCGGTTTTGATTTTGAATGGTATACCCTTCATACGTAGCTATGTACTCTCCAACTATTTTAGGCTGATCCAGCTTGAGTACCAACATGGATACGGGCTGTGTAATCTGGAACCCCTGCTCATCAAAAGCTTCTCCCCTTTTAATGGTTTCGTTATAGGCTTCGGTTTGTTGATCAATGAGGGGCGTCACAAAAACAGACGAAGCAAGAGCACCAATCAATAAGGAACCAAAACCAATATGGGTTATGGTACCACCAAATAGTTTTGGCTGTTTACGAAGAATGGAGACCATGACCCATCCATTTCCGATGATGGCAAAGAAACCGGCAAAATAATAGAGCATGTAATACGGGTCGCGCACATTACCCAGGAAAATAGCCAGCATCGTAACTACGCTTGTAGCGATGAGTGGGTTGATTAACGCATTAGACAGGGATTCTGCATCCTGCTTCCTCCAGAACAGGTACTGCCCAAGTACTGTTAGCAAAGCCATCAGGATGGCAATGGGCATACTCCAATCGTTATAAAAACTGATTTCAGGTGGGGTGGGATTATCATAAAAAATAAGCCCGACGATCGGTGAGCTGGTTCCCAGTATGATTACGATGCCCAGCACAAACAGCAGTACAGCGCCTGATATAGTCATAAACTCCCGACTCAGAATCTTAGACTCTTTTTTAGGCGTTGGTAACTCTTTATATCTCCAGAAAAACATGCCCAAACCCACACCTGTGATGACCAGCATAAATGCCAGAAGCTGATTATAAAGTCCTAAGTCCACAAAGCTATGTACCGATGAATCGGCCAGTATTCCTGATCGGGTAAGAAACGTCTCATACACAATCATCATATAAGCTAAAATGGCAAACAAGATCGAAGACTTCTGGGCAACAGAACTCTTACGCTGTATAATCATGGTATGTATGCCCGCTGTTCCTATCAACCAGGGTACGAGGGAGGCATTTTCAACCGGGTCCCATGCCCAGAACCCGCCAAAGGATAACGTCACATAAGCCCAATAACCACCCAGAAAGATAGCGGTAAGTAAGGCCACATTAGAAGCCAGCGTCCAGGGTAACGCCGGTCCCACCCAGTCGTTATATTTCTTTTTCCAAAGAGCGGCTAACGCAAAACAGAACGGGATTGTCATCATCGAAAACCCTACAAAGAGTATGGGGGGATGAATCATCATCCAGGGGCTTTTCAGCAAATCGTTTAACCCCCGCCCGTTTTCAGGCACAAAATCCGGGTTAGCCTGCAAAAAGGGAGCATTCGGCATCTCTTCTGCAATGGTTCTGAAGGGAGAAGCGCCCAGTTTGAATGCTCCCAGATCAAATCCAAGAATCATAGAGAGCAAAAACAGCTGGGTAAGTGTAAGAAAGAATAAAACCGGCGCCTTGTACGGTACCCGGGTCCACTTCATCAGCCCGAACCCGAACAGGGTGGAGAATAAAATCCACAGCATAAAGCTGCCTTCCTGCCCCCCATAGAACGCAGAAAACAGATACTTGGACTGCAGATCAGAGCTGGTGTAATTAAACACATAGTAGTACTGAAACTGATGTTGGAATATTAACCAGACCAACACACCAGAAGCAGCTAAAAGTAATACGCCTTTCAGCCCGAAAAGAATATTCCCGACTTTCAGTAAATCATCCCGGTCATTCTTAGCAGCAAAGAAATAATAAATAAGAGCTCCAAGAGCTAAGGCAAACGATGATCCAACCAGAATTTTTCCTGCAATGCCAATCATAAATCGCTGTCTTTAGCTTTCTGAAGCTTTCACGAATTCGCCAGGATTGGCATCATTGTACTTCGACGGACACTTCATCAGCATTTCATTGGCGTAAAACACTTCGCCTCTTAATTCGCCGATAACCACCAGCCGATCGGCTTGTTCAAAGTTATTCGGCTTGGGTTTAGGGTAGACCACCCGGCGTACATTGCCCTCTTCGTCTTTCATGTGGAAAGAAAACTGTTTGCTTTCATTTGAAAAGCCCCACGCTTCCGACTGTTCCCAGACTCCAGCAACGTGTGCATTGGAGCGACCTTCTGCGGTAGCGAAGTCGGTATAGGTGGTTATGCTTTGCCCAAAGTTGTACATCAACAACGAAGTGAAGGCAACAATGGCGACAATTCCGAGTATCAATTTTGGTTTCATATTATTCTCCAGAAGAAAGTTGGGTCTCTAAATCGGTTACTTTTTTATCCACTCGTATCACAAAGTACAGCAGTACAAACCAGATAATAAGGGTTACGCCAAGTACTACAAATATCAAGTCGTTGGACGACATAAACTGAACAACAGCTCCCGACTGTTCTATTTCATCTACCCCACTCCATTTTTCGGAATAAGCCTGTGTAAGGGTGTCGTTAACTTGGGATTGGCCTTGAAACATCATCTACGTGTGATCAATCTGATATTTTACGGTTTGATAGCGATGCAATATGGTATATAACCAATACGCAAAAGCGATGAACCCGATAAAAGCGGGATACAGCACCCAACGCAATTCATCGGCAGTAATTTCACTAAATGCAGGGTTTCCATCTGCGCCGGGATGTAAACTGGTTAACTGCCGGGGTACCACATACAGCAAAAACGGGACCGTGGTAACCGCAAAAATGTTATAGACTGCAGATATCTTAGCCCGCTTTTCTTCGTCATCAAAAGCAGAACGAAGTACAAAATAAGCGACATAAATCATCATACACAAAGCTGCGAGATTCATTTTAGGCTCGGCAAATGTCCACCAGGTACCCCATGTAAACCTGGCCCATAACGATCCTGTTAACAGTCCGCACACTCCGAACATCATCCCGATTCGGGTAGCCGATTCAGCCTTAATATCTGTGGCGCTATGAGGATTGTTCAAATATCGGATACTCTGAATAAAGCCCATTAAAAACATAGAATACATGGCCATCCACATGGGTACATGGAAAAAAAGGTTGCGGGCCGTTTGCTCCAAAATTGGAATCTTAGGTATTTGAATCAGGAATCCGGCAATGATCACAATCGTAATCCAAAAGGCAATTCCTATTTTCCAGATCTTCAATCGCGCTGATGATTTCATTTTGCAAAATATAAGGAACTTCTTAGTTATCCTTACGGCTTGTAGCTCATTAAATGTTAAAAGCCACAATTTGGCCTCTTAACGAATTAAACCCAGGTTTCGTTGATGGATTCAAAGAAATTTATCGTGCTTTCTCCCCATTGGAAAGCATTCGCTACGGCCTACATCGCAGGAATCTGTTTACTTCCTTTAGCCGGCATCGGTCTGCTCATTCTATTCTCCACATGGAAAAGGCAAACCGCATTATCGTTTGAGATTCACGACACCTTCATTCTATTCAAAGAAGAGCATTACGAGCAACGTGTGGAGCTGCATACCATTCAAAACGTAGAGTTAATCGAGGGAGCGTTTGGCACACAGACACTTCGATTCACCGGTTCGTTTTTGCCCATTGAGTTTAGCGGGTTAACGGAAGCCGTTCACATCAAACATTCCATCGAACAAGCCATAGCCCATCAAAAATCGTTGTTAGAACAACAGCTACGGGTTAAACCAAGAGAGACGGAATTCAAACCGGGTTCTATGGATCGCATTGATTATCTGACCGGCCTATGGCAACAAGGCCTGATCAGTGATGAAGATTATGACCTGGAGCGAAAGCGCTTATAAGCCTACAAGCAGGTATACCATTCTTGGGTTCGGTGAACAACAACTTCCGAGGTGATTAAGCGCAGCCAACTTTCAATTCCTTTTACAAATTATTGCCGTTTATTTCAGGCTGTTAATTAAATAAGGGATTCATGCGCTCATTTTCACTACTAACGCTCGTCGTTCTTATCACTCTCGCTGGTACAGAAACGACGCAGGCACAACAAGCTAACTTCGAATTAGCTGAACGCTTCACCACTCAAAACATGCAAAAGATGGTGGGAAGCACCAATGTATTTCCGAGATGGATTGAAGATTCCGATCGGTTTTGGTATCAGTATGAGACTGGTGAAGGGAAAAATTGGTATTACGTTGACCCAGCCAGAGGACAGAAACGCCTTCTGTTTGACCAGGAAGAAATGGCCGGACAACTGTCTGAACACTTCAGCCGACCGTTTAACGCGAAAGATTTAGATCTGAAAGGATTTGAATACGATACCGACCGGGAGTTATTCACTTTTCATGTAGACAGTATCGAGTTTACCTACAACATCAATGGTAACCGCCTTGTTAAGGGAGACTCCCTGGAAAGTGAGCCACGGGAAAACTGGGCTACCTACTCTCCGGATAGCACGTGGATTGCATTCGCAAAGAACCACAATCTGTTTATTATGCGCTCGAATGATCCGGACAGTACGGAATATCAGCTTACCGAAGACGGGGAACGCTGGTTCAGCTACCAGGCAAACGATGGAGATACCACTTCGACAAAACGGTTACGGTCGCGCGCGAACTGGTTTGAAGACAATATGAAGCTATGGGTTAAGAGACAGGACAAACGAAAAGTGGATGATCTCTGGGTGATTAACTCGTTGAAGAAACGTCCCGAGCTGGAAACCTATAAATACCCCATGCCTGGAGAAGAGGATATTTTTGTAGACGAAATTAAGGTATTTGATCCCTCAACCCGGGAGCATGTAGTGCTCCAAACCGATAAATGGGAAGATCAATCACTGGGTGGCGCCTACTTTAACCAGGGTGGTATTTTTGAAACCCAGAAATCGGACTATCTCTATATCCTAAGACGCAATCGAATGTGGAACGAGATTGATGTCTTGAAAGCAAATACAAGCACAGGTGAGGTGGAGATTCTATTCAGCGAAACCAGTAAGCCTTACTTTAACACCCGCTTTGCACAGCTGGCTGTGATTGAAGAGGGTAAAGAATTCATTTGGTGGAGCGAACGAACCGGGTGGGGACAACTCTATCGATATGATGCCGAAGGAAACCTGAAAAACACCATTACTAAAGGGCCATGGGTTGCA
Organism: Bacteroidota bacterium; assembly: GCA_039819115.1. Taxonomy (GTDB): domain Bacteria; phylum Bacteroidota; class Rhodothermia; order Balneolales; family Balneolaceae; genus JBCBST01. The sequence goes on along the minus strand of JBCBST010000005.1, from coordinate 32,597 downwards.
GGTAGTATTGCTAAGATCGATACAGCGGCATCAACCATTTACTTTTCAGGATATGGACGGGAAGAAGGTCAGCATCCCTACTACCAGAATTTGTATAGCGTACGCTTTGACGGATCTAATTTCCGGCATCTCTCCACGGAGGACGCCAATCATGCCATAAATGCTTCGGAAGAAGGAAACTTCTTCGTGGATAACATGTCTCGCGTAGACATGCCCACCAAATCGGTTGTACGTGATGCCACAGGCAAGATCATCATTCAGCTGGAAGAAGTGGATGTTACTACGATGCAGGAAGCCGGATACCAGTTCCCCGAGACGTTTCATGTTAAAGCAGCTGATGGCGCAACTGATCTGTATGGCGTGATGTGGAAGCCTTTCGATTTTGACCCTGAGAAAAGCTACCCCATTATCTCCTACGTTTATCCCGGACCACAAGTGGAATCCTTTCCTATCGGGTTTACCGTCTCAGGATCCCGGGGTCGCCCTCAGACTCTGGCCCAACTTGGGTTTATTGTGATTGCCCAGGGCCAGCGAGGAGGAAGCCCGATACGTTCCAAGTATTATCATAACTATGGATATGGTGATATGCGTGATTATGCCCTTGCCGATAACAAATACACGATTGAACAACTGGCTGCAAAGCATTCCTTTATTGACATTGACCGGGTTGGCATCTTTGGGCATTCAGGTGGTGGCTTCATGAGTACCGCAGCACTGCTTTCCTATCCCGATTTTTATGATGTGGCCGTTTCATCAGCTGGTAACCACGACAACAACGTGTATAACATCTGGTGGAGTGAAGTACACAACGGCGTGAAAGAAAAGCGTAAGAAAGTGAAGAAAATGAACGCTGATAGTGTAGAGGTTGAAGAAGAGGAAATCACCTTCGACGCTCCTATCGAAACCAATGCAGCGCTTGCCAAAAACCTGAAAGGGCACTTATTGCTGGTGCACGGTGATATGGATAACAATGTGCACCCTGCAAACACCATTCGCCTGGCTGATGCTCTGATTAAAGCCGGAAAACGATTTGATATGATGATGTTGCCTGGCAAACGCCACGGGTTTGGTAGTTATACCCCCTATTTCGAACGCATGATGTGGTACTACTTCTCAGAACATCTGCTGGATGATAACCGCAGTAATGAAGTGGACTTCAACCTTCCGGAGGATGATTAAGGGGTAAAACTGGGGTTTTTGTCATTCCTGTCCATCAGCTGATGAACAGGAATCTAATTTTTTCCCTCGTTACGTAGCTCCTCTACGTAACGGAAGCCACGCCCCAAAAACTAGCGCAAGCGTCCGCTTGTGCTTTTTCAAAGCATTAGTGTGTGATGATACATCTGGCACAAGCGGACGCTTGCGCCAGGTAAGGGTAGCCAAGAGGACCTATTTCAGTATCTGCTTAGACCCATCACGCCGCCATTTTACGCGTTTGGTATAACCGTTCATTCGGAGTAATGGTGAACGTCCATGCCACTCCAGCCAGCATCATCAATAGACCATACACCATCATCAGGGTCTTAACCGGTATCCATCCAAACTCAAGGATAACAGAAGCCAGGAAGGTGGAGAGTGAATTCCCGAGGGTAAACAGCAGCCATTCCGTACTAAAAATACGCCCCCTGAATACGTCTTCCGTACGTTTCTGTAGCAAAACGGTGCTCATAACCCAGTTAGCTCCCGATGCAGCATGAGCTAATAGTACAAATACGATCATCAGAATCACGCTGGAACTCCAACCCACGACAACATACATAAGGCCTGCCAACAGGATACTCCCTCCCATGACTTTGATCCAGTCTTTTTCATTGGCGAATGCCCTGCGACCTATAATAGGTCCAATTCCGGTTCCAATACCACGAGCTGCATAAAGTAACCCAAGACCGATGCTTCCCATCATCAATACGTCCTCGCTGATAATGATAAGCATATATACCAGCCCTCCCAGAAACATAGTAGATACCCCTTTTGCGAGGCTTGGTCTCAGAATATGTTTATTTCCAAACAGATGATTAAGCCCTTCTTTAATACCTTGGAGTGGCCGCCTGAACCGGGCTTTTTGTGCTTCTGAGAGTTTCGTTTGGGGGATAACGGCCCGATAGATAAACCAGGCAGAAACCAGGTAGCTGATGGCATCCAGGATAAGAACCCCGTCGGTACCCAGCCATTCCGTCGCAAAACCTCCAAGAGCCATACCGGACGTGAAGATAATGCTCCACGTAGCCGTGGAAAGCACATTAGCATGCACCAGTTCTTCCTGAGAAGTTACATTAGGTATAGACGCTGTTTTTGCAGGCTCAAAAACGGCCGAGATCATCATTTGCGCAGACGTAAGCGCATAGGCAATCCAGAGGGTAGCCTCCGAATTGACCAGGAGAATACCCAAAATGGCAACAGCACGTCCCAGATCGCACCAGATCATGAGCTGACGGCGGTTAAATCGATCCGCGAAAAAGCCGGCAATGGGTGAAAACAGAGCCAGACTCAACATCTTTACGATGATGATGAGACCGAGTAAAAATTCAGAGTCGGAGTACCGGCCAATAATGGCATATAAAGCTAAGATGCCGAACCAGTCACCGAAATTCGAAATGGATTGGGCTATCCAAAGATTCCGGTAGTTGTAATTATTCCTGACGAGAGTGTAGTACGGCTTTAGACTATTCAACACATATAAGTTAATGCGTTTATTAAACCAAATCAGGAATCCTCACATTCACTTTAATTGATAGAAATCAGCAATAAGATTCATTATTGAACCCCAGTGCTGCCAAAACCTCCTTCACCCCGTTCTGTTTCATCGAGAACATCCACCTGTTCCATAGTGATTTGAACAACCGGAGCAATCACCATTTGGGCGATACGCTCTCCATGGGTAACCATAAAGGATTCCTGGCCGTGATTTATGGCAATCACTTTTACCTCTCCCCTATAATCCGCATCGATCGTACCCGGACTGTTCAACATGGTGATTCCATTCCGTATGGCCAGTCCGCTTCGGGGGCGTATCTGGGCTTCGTACCCATTCGGCAGCGCAATTTGCAGTCCGGTTGGTATCAATACCCGTTCTCCGGGCTTTATTTCGATGGGCTCTTCCAGCGCAGCCCGGATATCCATACCTGCAGATTCCCGGGTCTCGTATGCGGGTAAAGGTAAGTCGGATGCATGTGTGAGTTGTTTAATCTGAACGGTAGGCATAGGTAACAATCAGGAATCGATAGTTAATGGTTCACGTTTATAATCGATGATACGTACAATCACATTCCCCAAAAAAACGCGCATTCTTGCTTCAAGAGGCACCCGGAGTTCGTCATCCAGGAACCAGGCTCTGAATTTTCCGGAAAAGCCAAACGGCCCTTCTATATCTTCGGTATCTCCGTAACTGATGTAGGTATCTACCTTACCAAATGGTTTGTACTTTCGACGCTCTTTTTTAGTGGTGTTTTCACCAATTACATACCCCAGTTTCTTAGAAACATATACCGGCATCCGGTAGGTGGAATCACTTCCGGCATACAGCCGTGAAATATATAGAGACAGCTGACCGGCCGTGGCATGCGGCACAATATCCAGGGTATCGCGGGTGTCATCCTCCTCTTTGTACCGTACTTCGCCCAACTGGTGATCAAAATCGTAATAGATCTCTTTTTCTAAACCCTCATCCAGGTTATCCTTCCAAAAAAAATCGGTGTAAGGGATACCCGCGCTATCCACCGAGAATAACGTATTGAAATGGTCCATCTCGGTACCCACCAATGGAATCTTTGAGTTAGAGCGGATCCGCGTCTGCAGCCACCTGGTGTGTTTACCCCTGAACGTTGAATCGGAAACGATCTCCACGGTAATCCATCCCACGGTAAAAAAACTATACTTGATCTCGTACTCGAGTGTTTCTTTGATGCTCAATAAAGCATCCATGTTTGGTGGACCTGACGATTCCGTTATGCCAGACTCCTGCCCTGCCAGCAGGCTCCAGTTCATCCAGCATATGATCAGCAGGACCAGGCGATTCACGCTTCCAGTATCCCGTGGTCTTTAAGAAACAGTTCAAAAGCTTGTTCATCGTAACCGACTAACACTGCTTCCTCGTACAGTAACACCGGGCGCTTCATCATATTCTGATGCTGTTCCAATACGGTGATCAATTCCTCATCCGAAAGATTCTGTTCGGCCAGTCCCAGCTTTCTCCACATCATCCCCTTCTTATTAACGAGCACATCCAGCCCTACTTTAACAGACAGCTCTTCCAGTTCGTGACGGGTTAAAGGTTCCTTCTTCACATCTATAAACACATATTCAACCGCATGATCTTCTAACCATGCTCTTGTTTTTCGAATTTTATCGCAGTTTTTAATACCTACAAGGTGCAGCATAAACGTTTACTCCAGAATGTTTCGTACTTTTAAAGATAGAGGTTCTACTTCGAATTCGCGTAATCTTACTTTGTTATCTCGTCATGAAAGCATCAATATTTACATTAGGTTTACTTCTTATTCTTGGCAGCTGTGCGCGGGATGAAGATCAGGTTGATTTTGAAGCCCAGGCCTTGCAACGACCCGCTAACTTCACGGAAACTAACGCCAATAAAGAAGTCATTAGTCTGGACGAAGACGACTGGAGAATCTCACCCCTCTACATTGGCAATACCGTTGATCCGGCCTACCCCAATCCGGTTGAGTTAAATGATCGGGTACAGATTGATCTCAATATCTTTTTCACTAACTCGCAGGGCATTAACCAGATCCAGGTATTCTACTATGCTCCCGATGGACGTTTAATCCCCATTCTCACGGAGAATAATGTACAGGAAGGACTGGTTCCCATCTTTATCGACGCCAATACGCTCAATGCATTCGGCAATCCGGAGAGCTCCCGCGGGCTCCAGCGCATTATCCTGTACGACGGGCTGCAAAATGTTATTACTTACGGCGATATAATGGTGCAGTAAGGTTGAGTTGTTCTACCGGCTCTTCTATCTTCCAAGCGATGAGAAAGCTACTTCCTTCAGAGCGATTAATCTTAGAGCGCCTGCTGTTCCCAGAATCGTTCGAGGTTATTCAGGAGGAAACATCATTGAACGAAGGGTTAATCCGGGATGATATCATCAACCTTATGAATTACCGGTTGATTGAGGCCCTTCCGCTGGATGACGAAACCGATGGGAGTTCGTTTTATGATGCCGACCGTTTGAAGGAGTACCGCTTCCGAATCACAAAAAAAGGGCTTAAACACTTAAGGATGATATCATGAAATATGAAGCTACGGTTGGTGATGAAACGCACGAAGTAGAGCTTTCCGGGGATAGTGAAACCTTTGTGCTGGGTGGTGAGGAAAAGAACTATGAATTTTCTCACATAAACGGGCGATATCTGCTCCGGATGGGAACAAAATTGCATGTTATTGATAATGTAGTGTATGAAGGTTCTTCCGTAGAATTCTCCATTGACGGTGTCTGGCACACCGTAGAGGTGAAAGACGAGCAGGAAATACTGCTCGATAAGCTCGGATTTAAAACAGGAGGTTCTGCCACCGAAGGACTGTTGAAATCGCCCATGCCGGGTAAAATACTGGACATTATGGTAGCCGAAGGCGACCAGGTTGAAAAAGGACAGGCATTGGCCATACTGGAAGCCATGAAAATGGAAAACGAATTAAAAGCCCCCGTTTCGGGCCTGATAAAAGCAATTTCTGCCGATGTTGGACAGTCTGTGGAAAAGAACTCACCCATTCTGGAGATCGAATAGTTGAATAAATTCTTAATTAAAGGTGGTTCCCCCCTACAGGGAACCATCGCTGTCAGCGGATCAAAGAATGCCGCTTTACCTGTTATTGCTGCAACGTTACTGGGCAACACACCCTCAACCATTCATAACATACCCCGCCTTCAGGATATCTATACCTTCAACAACGTGCTGCGTGTAGTGGGAGCACGGGTAGATTACCAGGATACCGAAAATACCCTGGTTATAGATCCAACACATGTAACTCATCTGGAAGCCCCTTACGATCTGGTCCGGAAGATGAGAGCTTCATTCTACATGTTGGGAGCCCTCGTTGGGAAACACGGCGAGGCTAAAGTATCGCTTCCGGGAGGTTGTGCATGGGGACCACGCCCTGTCGATTTGCACCTCAAGGGAATGGAAGCTATGGGCATCAATATTGAACTTGAAAAGGGATATGTGCTTGCCAAAGCGGCCGAAACCGTGCCTGGTGGAACGTTTAAGCTGGAACCCAGTAGTGTGGGCGCTACCGTCAACCTGTTGCTGGCTTCCGTGCTGAGAGCCGAAAAATTCGTACTGAAAAATGCGGCAAAGGAACCTGATGTGGTTCAACTGTGCGAAGTGCTTATCCGAATGGGGGCCGATATCACCGGAGTGGGTACCGACAGCCTCACTATTCGAAAAGTGGATAAACTGGAAGGCACAACCATACATAATGACCCCGATCGAATAGAACTGGGCACCTTTATGATTGCCGGTGCTATGCATCCTGAATCGGAACTCACCCTGACCGGATGCCGGCCTGAGCATCTTGGATCATTCACCAGAATGATGGAAAAAACGGGTACTGGAATTGATATTGATGGCTCGGTTATCCGGGTTAAAGCACCGGAAACCATCAAACCCGTATCCATAAAAACGGATATTTATCCCGGCTTTCCTACCGACTTACAGGCTCAATGGGCAACGATGATGACCCAGGCCCGGGGAAAGAGCAAAGTAACCGATACCGTTTATTTTGATCGCTTTAGTTACGTACCTGAACTGGTGCGTTTAGGGGCCGATATGCATGTGGATAAGAACACGGTATCCATCACAGGTAAAACTCCATTAACCGGAGCATCTGTAATGAGTACCGATTTACGTGCCAGTGTGAGCCTTGTACTTGCTGCTATGGTCGCAAAAAACACCTCCGAAGTACTGAGAGTGTATCATCTGGACCGGGGATACCAGAACCTCGAGGATAAACTAAATGCCGTCGGAGCTCAGATTGAACGTGCAGAAGACGTTTAGGGCTTAAAAAACCGTTTACATTATAGCCGGATGCCCTGTATATTGTAGCAGGGAAAAATCCTGGTCAAAGATATTAGAAAAGATTTTACGTGCACTGCACAAACTCGTCATATCCATTTCCATTACAATGTGAAGCAACTGCCTTTAATGATCATGTTGCGTTCGATTTTCTCCTCTACGGTGTAATCATACTTACCAGATTTACACGAATACTTTTTTCGGTGGCATATCCAAAAAGCGATCACCACCCCTCACTTTTACCTGAAATTAATCCTGACACCGTGCACACTTCTGGCGCTGAACGCCCGTTGCATGACGTTTTTGAAGGTGTAAACTGCATTAAAAAACTTCGAAAATGGACCGTAAAGAATAAGAGCGGTTATCAGGAAAGGACTTTATCTAATGAAAAATCAAATTATTATAAGCTGTTCGGGCAGCCAAACCCGTATTGCGCTCATCGAGAATGGAGAATTAGCCCAGCTCTTTATAGAATCGGAAGAAAATCAACGCACAGTTGGTAATATTTACGTAGCGCAAGTCCATAAGGTGATGAGCGGAATCAGAGCCGCATTCATCGATATGGGAACTCCGAAGGATGCCTTCCTTCACTTTTCGGATGCCGGTGACCACCTCGATGAATACATCGCCATGCTGAATGGAAAAAACTCCATTCCCGGTGACGCCCGATCCGACATCAAAAACAAAGACAATCTTAGCAACCACGAAAAGCAGATCCTGGCGGGTAAAGTGCTCAAGAGCGGACAACGCCTGCTGGTGCAAATTGTGAAAGAACCTATTGGTTCCAAGGGGCCAAGAGTATCTACCGATATCACCATTGCCGGTCGCTTCCTGGTACTCATCCCAATGGGCGATTACATTGCGGTATCCAAGAAAATATCGAACTACAAAGAGCGTCGCCGCCTCAAAGGAATTCTGAATAACAAAGTACCCGATGGATTTGGGGTGATTGTACGCACCGTCGCCAGCGGACAGGAAGAACAGGCCATTGAAGAAGATTTGCGACACGTGCTTCAAAAATGGGAACAACTGGTGGATCAGGTAGATAAAGCCAAACCACCATCGCTGCTGTATCGCGACCTGGATATGACCGACAGTCTTATCCGCGATCTGTTTGCCAAAACGTACGACCGTGTGCTGGTTGATGATCCTAAGATGCATAAGCAGATCAAAGATTATGTAGGCCGCATCGCACCCCAGATGCTACCCCATGTAGAATTATACAAAGGCCGGGAGCACTTGTTCGATTTCATGAAAATTTCGGAAGATGTGAATTCCATCTTCAGTCCTAAAGTGCGTATGAAATCGGGAGGATACCTGATTTTTGAACAAACCGAAGCGATGTGGGTGGTGGATGTAAACTCCGGCCCGTATGCTGCCAAGCAAAAACAGGAAGACAACTCCCTGAAAACCAACCTGGAATCGGCCCGGGAAATTGCCAAACAACTGCGTCTCCGCGACATTGGAGGTATCATCGTAGTAGATTTTATCGACCTGAGAGAAGAAAAGAACCGGAAAAAGATTTACGACGAACTCAAAAAAGAATTCCGTAAAGATCCTGCCAAAACCAACATTATTGGCATGAGCGACTTCGGGCTGATCCAGATTACGCGCCAGCGTATCCGCCCAAGCGTGGTAAACTCCGTGTCGAACAAATGCCCGGCATGTGCAGGTACCGGAACCATTGTATCCGAAAACACCATCTTAACCGATCTGGAAACCTGGTTAAGCAAATTCAAGCATGAGACTCCCTACCGTGCCGTAGAGTTGTATATCAACCCATTCCTGAAAGCCACCCTGAATGTGGGCGGTTTTACGAGTAGCCACCGCTGGAAATGGATGCGTAAGTACAAACTCAATATCAGGCTGGTAGAAGACGAAACCGTTACACTAAGTGAATTTAAAGCGACTCTTGTTGGTTCTGATATCGATATTAGCATCCCCGTACTCCGAGGCGACGACCTGGAAGAATTGATTGAGCGTGAAGGTGCGGTAGATGAACTGGCCAGCGTGAAAGGCGATCGATCCGGGCTGGAAATATCCAAAAAGCCAACGGCTAAGAACGGACGAAGCAACAACGGTCGCTCAAATAATTCAGCGCCAAATCGACAGAACAACCGCAATAATTCCAGGAACAAGTACTATAACAAGCCAGTGAATTAAACGGCAGGGTTTTTGCCCATCCGGTTCTTTACGAAATAATTAGTGTAATGAGTATTACAGACATTCACGCAACTACAGTTGTGGGCATTATTCATAATGGCGAAGCCGCTATTGGAAGTGATGGTCAGGCGACCATGGACAAAACCGTGATGAAATCGACGGTTAAAAAAGTCCGGAAGTTACACCAGGGTAATATCCTGGCCGGTTTTGCAGGTTCCACCGCCGATGCCTTCACCCTGTTTGAGCGATACGAAGAAAAACTGAACGAATTTAACGGCAATATGCAGCGTGCTGCTGTTGAGCTGGCCAAAGACTGGAGAAAAGACAAATTCCTCCAGAAGCTGCAGGCCCTCCTCATTGTTATGGACAAGACGAGTGCACTCGTCATTTCCGGCCAGGGCGACGTGATTGAACCCGATGATAACATCGTTACCATTGGAAGTGGAGGCTCCTATGCCCTTTCTGCAGCCCGGGCTATGGTTAAGCATGCCCCACAGCTTTCTGCCCAAACCATTGTGGAAGAAGCACTGCGCATAGCCGCCGATATTGATATTTATACCAACCATAACCGCACCCTTCTACAGATCGAGGACTAAGGATGACGGAACAGAGTTTAACACCCCAACAGATCGTACGCGAACTGGACACTTACATCGTAGGTCAAAAAGAAGCAAAACGATCGGTAGCCATCGCCCTGCGTAACCGATGGCGCCGCATGAATGCGGACGAAGACATACGCGAAGAAATTGTACCCAACAACATCCTCCTCATTGGTCCAACCGGTGTGGGAAAAACCGAAATAGCCCGCCGGCTCGCAAAACTGGCCCAGGCTCCCTTCCTGAAAGTAGAAGCTTCAAAATTTACCGAAGTTGGCTATGTTGGGCGTGATGTGGAATCGATGGTCCGCGACATTACCGATATCAGTATTAACATGGTAAAACAGGAAATGCAGGACCGGGTGAAAGAAAAAGCACGCGAACGGGCCGAAGAACGCATTCTGGATATCCTGATCCCGCCAGTAAAAAAAAGCGGTGTGGGATTCACTTCCACCAACACCCCCGGTTTTAATCCCGAAACGGCGTCCGACGATGAGCTGAATGAGCGAACACGGGACCGGTTCAGAGAAAAACTAGCGAATAGCGAACTGGAAGACCGGGAAATTGAAATCGAAGTTCAGCCATCGAAAGGTGCTCCGATGATGCAGATTTTCGGCCCGGGTGGCATGGAAGAAATGGGTGTAAATATCCAGGACATGCTGGGCAACCTGGGTCGCAAGCAAAAGACCATGCGAAAAATGCCCATCAAAGAAGCCCGCCCTCTCCTGGTCGAAGAAGAGGCCGAAAAGCTGATAGATCATGAAGCGGCCGTTCAGGAAGCTGTGGAGCGCGTTCAAAAACAGGGCATCATCTTCATCGATGAGATCGATAAAATTGCAGAGCCTTCTACCGGTGCCGGTAAATCCGGACCCGATGTAAGTCGCCAGGGGGTTCAACGCGATTTACTACCCATCGTGGAAGGAAGCACCGTAAACACGAAACACGGACTGGTTAAAACCGATCACATTCTGTTCATTGGTTCCGGTGCATTTCATGTAAGCAAACCCTCTGATCTCATACCCGAGCTTCAGGGACGTTTTCCCATCCGTGTGGAACTGAACTCTCTTACCGAAGAAGATTTCATCAAAATCCTGGGCCATCCCAAAAACGCACTGACCAAACAGTATGAAGCCATGCTCGCTACCGAAGGGGTGGAAATCACCTTTACAGAAGAAGCTATTGCGGAAATAGCGCGCATTGCTGCCCAAGTAAATGCCCAGGTAGAAAACATCGGTGCGCGGCGCCTGCACACGATTATGTCGTCCCTGTTTGATGAATTATTATTTGCCGTTCCTGACGATATTAATTCTGGTTCCATTACCATCGATAAATCGTACGTGGACCGTCAGTTAGAGACGATTGTGAAGGATAAAGACCTGAGTCATTACATTTTATAACCTTGGTGAATACAACTTTATTTATTACAATCGTTGACGTTTGAAACTATTCCTGTTTTAAACAGTGTATTCCCTACACAGTAATCAAAGAAGTATGAGTTTTAGCCGTTTTATTATTCCCAACGTCATCATTGCAACCGTACTGCTGATCCTTCAGTTTACGGGCATCGATCCCATTGTAAAAGACTCCAATGACGATACCACTAACCTGACTAAATACATCCAGGCGAAGCGCAGTATCCTCTCCAATTATTTTGGCGATGCCGATATAGAGAATATGTATCAAACCAGCGTTAAACGCATGGTTAAGGCTATTAACGACTCTACCCTGTCTACATTGGAACTGGAAGGTTCTCCGATCGATACTACCTTCTCTAACGTATCCATCCGATCCTTACGCGACTCCTACACCAATTTTGAACGAGCCTATTTATTCGTATCGAATAACACCGAAGAGAATATGACCAAGCTGACCGAAGAAGCGATCCGTGGGATGTTCTCTACTCTGGATCCACATTCGGTATACATTGAACCTGAAGACAGCGAATTCATTCAGGAAGAATTCGCTGGTAAATTTCAGGGCATTGGTGTCTTGTTCAACGTACTGGAAGACACGATAACGGTAGTAACTGCTATTTCCGGCGGACCAAGTGATGAACTGGGTATTCGCTCTGGCGACCGTATCATTGAAATTGAAGACAGTAGTGCCATTGGCTACACCAACGACCAGGTACGAAATAACCTGCGGGGCGAAAAAGGCTCCAAAGTACGGGTCACCGTATTGAGACCGGGTGTATCAGAACCCCTCTATTTCACCATTATCCGCGACGACATCCCCTTATTCACCATTGATAGTTCGTACATGCTGGACGAACAGACCGGCTATATTAAAGTAAACCGTTTTGCAGCGACCACGCACGACGAGTTTATGGAGGCCATGGACAAACTGGGTAAGGAAGGTATGGACCGGCTGGTTCTCGACTTGAGAGGCAATCCGGGTGGGTATATGAGCCAGGCCATTGCCATTGCCGAAGAATTTTTTCCAAGAGGAACCTCGCTGGTAGCTACCCAAAGCAAACATGACCGATTTGAAGACAGCTACAAGTCCCGCAAAAATGGTGATTTCAAAGATCATCCGGTTATCGTCTTAGTGGATGAGGGAGCCGCATCCGCAAGCGAAATCGTGTCCGGTGCTTTGCAAGATCACGACCGCGGACTGATTGTAGGTCGCAGAACGTACGGTAAGGGATTGGTTCAGCAACAGTATGAACTGGTGGATGAAAGTAACATCCGGGTTACCATATCCCGGTATTCCACCCCTTCGGGCCGGGTGATTCAGAAGCCGTTTGTGGAAGGTGGTGAAGAATATGCGTACGAAATTGTACGACGTAACTTCGATGCCATGAATGATGCATCGGAATTCATCGATCAGATCCCTGATTCTCTGAAATTTAAAACCGATGCCGGTCGTGTAGTGTACGGCGGTGGCGGTATCGTACCCGATTACATCATTCAGCCCGATACCTCCCGTTCCGGGTATGTAATCAATTTTGCCATTCGTAAGCGTGCAGCGTTCGAGTTTGTGCGTGACTATCTGGACAACAACGGAGATGACTTCCGTGCTAAATGGGAAGACGATTTCGAACAATTCAGAGCCGATTTCACTTGGGCACCAGAAGATCTGGAAGCATTTAAAGCCGAACTGGTTGATCAGAACATGATTATCACCGACAAAGTTACAGAGCCTGAATTCCGTAAAGACTCTCTCTTTATCCCGCCAGGACACTTTGAAGACGTATCGTGGATGAGCGAAGCCCGAATGAAAGCCGAGTTAGCCCGCCAGGTATGGGGTATGCCCTTCTTCTATCCTATCGTCAACGATGAATTTGACACCACGCTGGACGAAGCTATGACCCTTTGGGATGCCGTTGACCGCTTAAAAGCCCTACGCGAAGGAAAAGCCAGCGCCGGACTCATTGGCAACATCAACAGCGAAGGGTAAGCCTGTCCGGTAGGCAGGGATATCATCCTCGCTTCTTTATGATGGCTCTTCTAAGATCCTGAACTTGGTTCAGGATCTTAGGATATAAGTTCGGCTATTGTCCTCCACTAACGCTGTCATTTCGACCGAATCCGTCGGATAACGGATGAGTGGAGAAATATCATTCTCGGGACCAGCCGGTATATTTCTCACCTCGATTCGTAGCGGCGTATCACCATATGCCTCTACAGGTACCATGATAATCCAAGCACAAGCTGCCTTTACCAAACCTGGCTCTGGCGGGCAAGCAGGCTGGTCTGGAGACTCTCCCCTACTCATAAAATATAAACAGATAGGAAACAGTAGCAGCGATCACGCAGAGGATGTACAGAGCCACAATCCCAAACGCTTTGCCTATCGAGTTGAGCCATCCCTGCTGGAAGGTGTGTTTTAAATAAAGGACCAGGTACACAAACGTGGCCAGCTGAGCCAGGGCTGTGATGACAAAGACCAGCACATGCACCCATTCATAGGTCGTCATGACATCCACCCAATTGACCAAGTCTTTGACCATCAGCAGTACCAGCCATACGGAGTGAATGTGCAGAGCAAAGATGAGGTATTCCACGTAAAAGGCATTCCGTTTTCGGTGGAAGAGCTGCACAATACCTCCAAAAATAGGAACCAGGAAAAAGAGAGCGAATTTAACGGTTGTGGCAATTTGGGCAGTGGTGCCCTGTGCCGGGGAGAAATCAATCAGAAACACCTGGTTGCTTTGTACAAATTGAACCACCACGAAATACAAGATGCTGATTGAGAGATAAGTTCGGACGGGAGGTAAATAGGATGCCCGTTTTCCTTCAATGTACGCAAAGGTGATCCTGCCTGGATGAGCAAAGAGCCCGGTTATGGTTCGATACCACCGGCTGTCGATGCTAAATAGCGTAACTATGGCATCCTCCAGGAAGGCGCTAAGGGGTAACCTGGTAGGTTGTGTTTTTTGTCCGCATCGTAAGCAGTATTGATCTACGTCGGTACAGCCACAGTTTAAACAGTGCGGGGGTTCAGCATGAGGGGGGATAGCGGACTCCAATACAAGAATAGGATATTGATTCGACGGAATCATCGTTGCCGTTCATTACAGAAACGTCGGTTTTGAGATCGTATTTTGCGCATTTTGAAGTTTAGAATTCGCATGAATTGTTGATCAACCCCTTCAGCATTAAAGCACACCTTCACGAAATATTCCGGTCACTCTTCATCCCCTGTTCATATTTTTGATACAACTTCCGGGAACTTTAGGTTAACCCGGAGATCATCATGAAATGGTTATACATTCTTCTCACTCTATGGATCGTCCTCTTCCTTTCGGGTTCCGCTTTTACCCAACCCGCAGAGTTTGAACAACTGGTGCAGGAGGGCATTGAACTTCACGATAAGGGCGAATATAAAGAGGCCATCAAGCGGTATGAACAGGCTCTTCGCATTAGCAAAAATGATCCGTACGCCAATTACGAATTGGCCCTCACCTACTTCACCATGGGGGACTACAAAAAGGCAGAGAAAGTGAGTAAAATCGTGCTTAAGGAGCAGAATGATTTCTATCTGGCCGGTGCCATCATCAACGGGTCTGCCCTCGATGAAATGGGAAAACCCAAAAAAGCGATTCAGGTGTATGAAAAAGCCCTGGAGCTTTATCCCGAAAATCACCTGCTGAATTATAATGCCGCAGTGACTTATAATCGGCTCAAGAAGTATGATCTTGCCCAAGAGCGATTAGTCTCTTCGATCACCATGAATAACCTGCACGCCAGCAGCCATTTCTTGCTTGGCGAAGTGATGTTCAATAAGAATGCTAAGGTAAAAACCATGCTTCCTCTTTATGTGGGCTTGCTGATTGAACCCACCTCAGAGCGATCCGTCACAAATATGGACCTGCTCATCAGCACGATGTTCCAGGGTATTCAGAAAAAAGGCGAAAAGAGGATTGAGGTGAACCTCTTTGCCAGTCTGTCGGGCGACAAGAATGAGTTTAGTAGCATTGAGATGATGCTGAGCCTGTTAACGGCAGCCGAAATTGGGATGGATACTTTGAACACTTCGGATGCACAGAAATTTGTATCTATAAGCAAGCAACTCTTCCATTACCTGTCGGATATGAAGGATACATCGAATAGTTTTTGGTGGAACACCTACGGGAACCTGCTCACGGACATCCACAAGAACGATTACTCCGATGTGTTTGCCTACTACATTTCCCAAAGTTACTGGGAAGAATCCGGTACCTGGCTCGAAACGAACGAAGCGAAGCTGGATTCTTTATTCAACTGGCTGAATGAGGAGTAGCGGATATGACTGTAGGGGGCGAACCGGCTTGTTTTCGGATTCGCTCCTATACTAAAGAACTTCTTCTTTCTGTTTTGTTTTCCCGTTCTTTTGGACCACCAAAAGAACCAAAAGCTTACGGCTGGAAAGTCACCGGGCATTCCTTCATCTTTCCAAAGCCGTTTTTTGATATCGAGCTCGTCCTGTGACCCTACCTTCAGAAGGCAAACCTGAGCATCCTCTGTTTTGGATTTTTATAGGCTTCTTTTTTGAGTTCCTCTCCCATTTACCTCATTCCCAAGCTCCAGCTTCCGTTTCTACGATGTATCTGATTCAGGAAAACTCTTGCCGAAAGTTCGATAGTTTAGGATGAAGCTTTTAAACAAGGCTGTCATCCTGAGCGCCCTATTTTGGTAGGGAATACTTTTAATAGCGAAGGATATCAAACTCGGTATCAGGCTGTATCATGATTTGATATCCTTCGTCCCTTTAGGTCCTTAGTATGACGGTTTCGATGTTTCAAGATGAAGCGGGAGCTTCAGGAATGCATTCCCAACGAGGACGTTGGGAACGAGATGAACTACCAGGAGAGAGAAATATGACACGAATAGTACGTATAGGATAGAAAATCCCGGTTTCGTCATTCCTGCGGAGGCAGGAATGACTATATAATTTTATTTGCTTATACAGCCCTGCTACTAAACTAACTACACCTGTACCAACTGGATAACCATCAGGTACAGGGGCATACCCAAGGTGATATTAAACGGGAAGGTAATACCCAGGGCCATAGCTAAATACAAACTCGGATTCGCTTTCGGAACAGCGAGTTTCATGGCCGCAGGTACAGCAATATACGAGGCACTGGCCGCCAGGATGGCAAATAAAAACTGGTTCCCCAAGCTGTCGGTGATGAACTGACTCAGCACAGCGACAATACATCCGTTTACGATGGGCACAATGATAGAAAATGCGAATGGAAACCAGCCTGATTTCATGACGCTGGCCAGTTTCTTTCCGCTCGTAATCCCCATATCGAGCAGAAATACAGAAAGGAACCCGGTAAAGATATCAGTGGTGAAGGGCTTAATACCTTCGGCCTGCTGTTCACTGGCCAGGAACCCAATTAACAGACTCCCGATCACCAGTAACACACTCCCGTTGGTCAGGGCATGATGAATCACGCTGGAAAGCGGAGTGCGGTCGTTATCGGTATTAAAGATCTTGAGCAAAATCAGCCCGATGATAATAGAAGGTGCCTCCATCAGGGCCAAAACGGCAACCATATGTCCGCCGAATTCAATGTTTTGAAGCTCCAGGAACGAAATGGCGGTAACGAAGGTAACCGCACTTACCGAACCGTAGGCCGCTGCAATAGCTCCCGCATTGGGGATGGATACCTTTCGCTTCAGAATAAAGAAGGCATAAATGGGCACCACAAGGGCAAGTCCCATCCCGAACAGTAACGACCAGATAATTTCCATGTCGCTATTACTGTGCGACAGCTCCTGTCCCCCTTTAAACCCGATCGCAAACAACAGGTACAGGGAAATGAATTTGGAGGAGGAGGGCGGAATCTCCAGGTCACTTTTTAACCGGGATGCGGCAATCCCCAAAAAGAAAAACAGTAACGCCGGATTGGTGAGATTGTCGATGAGAAGATCAAGATTCATGCGTGCTGCCCGTAAGTCCTTTATCCATTAACCGTTGTATAAAAAAGAGCCACCCTCAGGTGGCCCGTATATCCTAAGATAAACGTTTTACTGTCCCTGCCCTAAGGAGAACGAACGTTCGCCGTCAAACAGGTACAGGTTTTCGGTCTTGATCACATCAACGTTATGATCGAGCGCGGCCTGCATCAGTTCCACCACTTCTTTGTTGGTGACGATTGCCCCATCCGGGTTTTGAAAGCGACAACGCCAGTGATCGGTGCAGAACGTTTCCTCAAATCCATCGGGCCATACTTTTACGCCGCGGTTGGTGATCATTTTCAGCTTCAAAAGATCGTTATCCAGTCCCTGCAGGATACCGCCGATTTTATCGGCATCGGTACCGGCCCAGTGTACAAACAAGTCAACTCCAACCAGTTCCTTTTTTTTAGGTGCCGGCTTTTGATATTCCGGTAAGTTGAGCTGAATCCCTTTGGGGTAGTTAACCGTGTGGAGGGTTTCCGGTTTATTACCCAGGTTAGCAATTACTGCTTTGGTGAAATCGACAGTGCCTACACGCTGCTTACTCACCTTCTCGTCATAAATATCGGCCGTGTGCACGCCATCTTCGATGGTTTTGAGCCAGGCATTCTGAATCTTCTCGGCCACTTCGGTCTGCCCGATGTGATTGAGCATCAAAATAGCGCCCTGAAGTAACCCGGATGGATTCGCAATGCCTTTCCCTGAGATATCGGGTGCAGAACCGTGAATGGCTTCAAACATAGCACAGGAGCTTCCGATATTGGCAGAACCGCCAAGTCCTACTGAACCGGTGATCTGAGCGGCAATATCAGAAAGTACATCCCCATACAGGTTAGGAAGTACAATAACGTCGAAAGCTTCCGGGGTATCGGCCAGTTTAGCCGCTGCTATATCGATGATCCAATGTTCAGTTTCAATCTCAGGATACTCCACTTTGATCTCGTCGAACACCTTATGGAACAACCCGTCGGTCTGCTTCATGATGTTATCTTTGGTGAAGCAGCTCACTTTTTTGCGACCGTATTGCTTGGCATACTCAAAAGCATAGCGAACAATTTTTTCACATCCCGGACGGCTGATCAGTTTCAAACACTGAACCACTTCATCGGTTTGCTGATGCTCGATACCAGCGTACAGGTCTTCCTCATTTTCGCGGATAATGACCACATCCATTTCCGGATGTTTGGTTTCAATAAAGGGATTAAAACTCACGCAGGGACGTACATTGGCATACAGACCCAATGACTTACGGGTGGTCACGTTCAGGCTTTTGTACCCCCCACCCTGCGGTGTGGTGATGGGGGCTTTTAAAAACACTTTATTTCTGCGGATAATGTCCCATGATTCTCTTGCGATTCCGGAGGTGTTGCCGGAGAGATATTCTTTCTCGCCGACTAAAATTTCATCGATTTCAAGTTCTGCCCCAGCGGCCTTTAGTATGTCTAATGTGGCGTCCATGATTTCTGGACCAATTCCATCTCCTTTGGCTACGGTAATTCGCTGCATGCTGAATAGATTAATTATTGGGATGTTGGATGATGGGGAAATGACTAGCTCCCACAACGTTAAGCGGCAGAAGATACCAACTAATGGCCTTTAATCGGGATGAAATGCGAAAATTTTACTTATTCGCAACGACAGATATCGGTGACCGAAATAGCATCCTTCAATTGCACTCATCTGAACCTGAACGATCGTTATTCATTTCAGAGCTGAACTCTGCCTGGAGGGCATGATCCCCCAGGCAGGATTAGCAAAACAAACCTCAGGTACGTTTGGGATAACGGATACTTTCCACCAGCTCCTGGATTTCTTCGGGAGGATTTGGAAACAGAGCTCCCACAAAAATGGAGACCAGTAAGTTGACAATCATACCCAACGTACCAATTCCTTCCGGCGAGATGCCAAACCACCAGTATTCGGGGGTATTGTACTCGGGATAAGCAATCTTAAAGAAGACGATGTACGCCAGGGTAAACAAAAGCCCGGTTACCATCCCCGCAACCGCTCCTTCGCGGTTCATTTTTTTGTGGAATATCCCCAGTACTATGGCCGGAAAGAAGGAAGCTGCTGCCAGACCGAATGCCGTGGCCACCACCTGGGCTACAAATCCAAAGGGGCGAATACCAAAATACCCGGCAAACAATACAGCCACCGCTGCAGCAATACGTGCCCAGCGTAGCTCTTCTTTGTCGGTTAAATCCGGCTTAATCTGCTTTTTGATTAAGTCGTGAGATACTGAAGTAGAGATCACCAGCAATAATCCGGCAGCTGTTGAAAGAGCCGCGGCCAATCCACCTGCCGCCACAAGGGCAGCCACCCAAGTGGGTAAACCAGCAATTTCGGGGTTTGCCAGCACCATGATATCCCGGTCTACATATAGTTCATTGCGGGATGACGTGACTTCGTTGGTTAACAACAGCTCGCCGTTTGGTCCGGTTTGCACGGCCCCGTCTACTCTTTTCAACGCAGGTTCCCCAACGATAGCTGCGCCCGGTGCATATTGAATTTTGCCATCTTCATTTTTGTCCACCCAGTTTAAAAGGGCGGTTTCTTCCCATGTTTTGAACCATTCAGGGATGTCGGTGTATTCCGTATTCTGAACAGACTCGATAAGGTTGGTTCGGGCAAATACGGCGATAGCTGGTGCCGTGGTATACAAAATCGCAATAAATACAAGGGCATACCCAACGGAGATACGCGCGTCTTTCACTTTGGGAACCGTAAAGAAACGAACGATAACGTGGGGTAGTCCCGCTGTGCCCACCATCAATGCAAAGGTGATAAAGAACACATCCTGTATGCTTTTGTTGCCCGAGGTGTACTCCGCAAATCCCAGCTCGGTATGCAGCTGATCCAGTTTTTCCAGCACATATTGCCCGGTGCCGTCATTGAGCGTAGAACCAAACCCAATTTGGGGGATTGGACTTCCTGTAGCCTGAATGGATAAATAAAAGGCCGGTACCATGAAGGCAAAGATGAGCACGCAGTACTGGGCAACCTGGGTATAGGTGATGCCTTTCATCCCTCCTAATACAGCATAAAAGAAGACGATTCCCATCCCGATGACCACCCCCCAGAAAATATCGACTTCAAGAAACTTTGAAAACACAAGCCCTACGCCCCGCATCTGCCCGGCCACATAGGTAAATGAGACAAACAGGGCACAAATCACGGCCACAGTTCGGGCTATTTCAGAATAGTAGCGATCGCCGATAAAGTCGGGAACAGTGAATTTCCCGAATTTGCGGAGATAAGGTGCCAGCATCAGGGCCAGCAGTACATAACCACCTGTCCATCCCATCAGATATACGGCCCCATCATACCCCATAAAAGAGATCAGTCCCGCCATGGATAAAAACGAAGCTGCCGACATCCAATCTGCTGCCGTAGCCATACCGTTCGTCAAGGGGTTAACCGCCCCTTCCGCTACATAAAATTCTTTGGTTGATCCGGCTCTTGACCAAATGGCAATGCCTATATACAGGGCAAAGGTGATACCAACCAGTAGATACGTCCAAACTTGTACATCCATCACACTTGCTCCTCCACACCAAATTCACGATCCAGCCGGTTCATCAGCCATACGTATACAAAGATCAGGACTACAAATACATAAATTGAACCCTGCTGAGCAAACCAGAAACCTAGTTTAAATCCACCCATTGAAAACTGGTTCAGAAAAGGGGCGAACAGAATCCCAAATCCATAGGAAACGGTAAACCAGATACTCAGCAATATGCACAAGTACTTCAAATTACGATTCCAATACGCCTTGCGTTGTTTTTCCTCCATATCCCGTCATTTTTTTCATGGAGTATGCAGGTTTCAAAGGAGTATGTCAAAAAATGAGAATAAAAAACCGCTTTTTTAGAGGGTAAGGGTCAATCCGGCACGTACTATGTATAAGGCATCATTTCTACCTTCCGTCAACCAAAGTTCGGATATCAGATTCCTGTACCTGGATCACCGTACCATGTTTGAATCCTTCGGGCCAGGTTACTTCGTCCGTAACCATCTCCCAGTTTTCCAGATCTTTTGACCGAATCACGCCCCGGTCAAAGTAAACAACCAGGTGCTCCCCGATCCTGACGGGATTGGGCCCTTCATCATTTTTATCTGCTCCCTCATAAATAAACTCGGAAGCAGCTGGTGCCATCGGATTCCACGGTCCTTCAATGCGTTCTGCGGTCGCATAATGAATACCTGTTTTACCTCCGGTAAGAGTATCATCCGATTCCACTTTGAAAAAGGAGTAGTATTGTTCTTTTTCGTCCACCCAGAATAAATCGGCATCAATAATCCAGGCATTAGGTTGAGGAGTAAGTAGCAGTTTTGGTTGACTGATGGTTTGAAAATCGCGGGTGGTTGCATACCAACATCGCTGGTTCCCCTTCAGGTACGACTGCAAGCCAGGTACCTGGCGGGTGGATGAGGTCCATATAAAATAGTAGAGTTCGCTTTGTTCATCGTAGAATAACTCCGGGGCCCACGCGTTGATCACTCCCTTGGCCAGTGGGCCACGTTCAATAGGAAACGTTCGCTGACCTTGCCAGTTTAGCAAGTCCTCCGACCACATGTACCCAATGGTGTTCCCTCCTTTCCCCTGTTGAGTTCCAAATGCTACATGCCATCTGCCATCTTTTCCTTTAAGAATGCTCGGATCTCTCATATGAGTACCCAGTTCCGGTTGCACCACCGCTTCCCCGTTATTGGCGACCTGCCAGGTATAACCATCATCACTAGTAGCCAGGAACATCCCGCTGGTGTTATCCTTGAAGTAAGACATCAGGTAGGCCGAACGGTTTTCTGAGGTGGTACACTGCGTATTAATCAAAAAAAGCAGGACTAAAGCATAGCGTATATTCGTTCTGATGAGGGGCTGGGCATCAATCATGGCACTTCTTTTAGGGGTTATACGGTGTCGATGGTTAATTCAAAATTCAGTCGGAGATTAACCCAACATAATGGATTTATAAATAGGAGATTTGGGTTATATTTGCCGTCCAAAATAACCTTTCATCAAACGCTCGCAGTGTAGTTCGGGCTTTTTTTATGTTTCAAGATTACGACGCGTATACATCCGAATCGCAGGAAGTATGGAATATCCTCGCTAACCGACAAAAAGCTAACCTGCCTGGTAAAGCCCATCCTGAGTATCTGCGATGTCTCGATCTCATGTCTGAGGTGCTGAATGAACATCGCATCCCCCGGTTCGAAGAATTAAACCAGGTATTAACCGAGGCCAATGGGTTCTCTATCACGGTAGTTCCCGGACTTATACCGGTAGAACAGTTTTTCCAGCTACTGGCCGATCGGAAATTCTCAGCCTCAACGTGGGTACGGAAAAAAAGCCAACTGGATTATCTGGAAGAGCCCGATATGTTTCATGATATCTTCGGACATATTCCCTTACTGATGAATACCGATTACGCGAACTTTGCTCAGAAAATGGGAGCGATCGGGGTTCAGTTTATCGATCACCCAGTAATTGTAAAACAACTACAGCGCCTGTACTGGTTTACCATCGAGTTTGGACTTATACAGCATACTGAGGGAACACGTATTTATGGAGCCGGTATTATTTCGTCCTCGGGGGAAACCGATCATGTAATGAATGACAATGTTACTGTGCACCCCTTCGATATTTTCAAGGTCATTGAGACTGATTTCATTACTTCTGAAATCCAGACCCAGTACTACGAGATTGAATCGTTTGAACAGTTGTTTACCTCTATTGAGGAATTAGAAGAACATTTACTGGCAAAAGCCTGAGTCTTTTTTGGTGGACTTCTGTTTTGTCCCGGGTTAATGAAAGAACCTGCCCGGATGTCACTCCAGGCAGGTTAAATGTACTTAGGGTTACTATATATGAATGCTAAAGATTCTGTTCTGTGTCATTGCAGTGCGAGCCATTACCTTACATTCTGCAATTGCGGATAAAAACCACCAGATCATCACTTCTGATAGCTTGGATGTACTTTATTGCACATATGAAACCTGTGCCCCTACAGCCTGAGGCTGAAACGGTTTAAAAAGGCTACCAGGCCTTCACTCCCGGTAGCATGGATGTACTTTACGATTACTTTTTACAGTATGATGTTGATGAGATAAGGCCGGCCTTCAGGGAAGGCTAAAAAACCACCAGGCCGTCAAACCTGATAGCCTATCAGTCATTTTTAGGGTAACCTGTTTTACTGTAGGTGCCACAGAATCCAATATGTACATGGTACATCTGATCAACATTGGGCTTGGGCACCAACTGCTAACCATTTAAAAGCATCAAAAAAGCGATGAGCATTGAGCTCCATTTCCTGATGTCGGCCAATCCATATGTTTAACTTCATATCTGATGTTTGAATCATAACTCAGACAAAAGGTAGTCGGTTATACCATACAAGTGTTAGTTCAATCCCGCCAAAAACATGTTTATTTCGGACACACCAATTCCGCCAACTATAACAATACCGCCATTTTAAGCGCTTTTTTACCTCATTTCCTGGCGTCCATTCCTACAAACTCAATGCAATTTTATATTTAATGCGTATTAAAATAAAAAACAAATAATTACCTGCATATTATTGATATGAGACCTGAACCCCTCTTGGGTATCTGCTCAGGTGAAACCAGGGTCACATCCTGATACATCTGCACTCCGTTCAGGTGCTTTCCGCTCTTGGTTATGCAGCCATCCTTTTCAAGTAATCCTGAAGATCGATATGGGCATCGAGCTGCAGCTTTCTTTTCAAACGACGTCTTGCCTGTTTAACGCTATCCGCTTCAATATGGAGGATATTGGCAATGTCTTTATTGGTAAGATCCATCTGAACCAGCATGGCAAGACGCTCATCTTTAGCCGTGAGTTCATTACTCAGTTTCCTTAGGGCATGGAAAAAGCCCATGTTCATCTTTTCAATCTTGGAAAAGAGTAACTCTTCGTCATCCGTCAGGTTCGTATTTTGATGAATGACGTCTACTAGCTGTGTGAGTTCTTTACGGCCTTCAATGGTACGTACATGACGGCGTACTTCCTCCAGGTCGTTTTTAAAGGTCGCAATAAACTTATTCTTTTCGGATAAAACCAGACCATATTGCTGTAATTCCTGTTTCATACTCGCAATACGGGCTCTTTTTTCTTCCGATTTTTTCAGGTGATACCGACGAAATCCTAAAAACGCACCCACCAGTAGAACCAAGGCTACCACACCAATAATAACGGTACGCAGATTGGCTACTTCATTTTGGGCTTCTAACAGTTGGATTTGCGCCTCTTTCTTTTCGGTTTCGTAGATGGTTTCCAATTCAGCAATGGCGAGCGCGCTCTCTTCCTTATAAATGCTATCGGAAAGAGCTTTAGCCTGCCGAAGGTGGGTTAAAGCGCGCGTTGAATTTCCAAGCCTGGCCTCACTTCTTGAAAGTAAATCCAATGCACTTTTTGTGATGCGAGCCATCCCCTTTATCTTATTCTCATCTATGGTGATAAGAATATCCTCCAGTAATCTTTTGGAGGAGGCATAATCCGACCGTTTGTAGTCAACACCTGCAAGATCCAGTTTTATGCCGATAGCCAATCGGTTGGATCGGAGTTGGTTAGCTTTATCCAACGCAATACGGTAAGATCGGCTGGCCTCATCAAGTTTGCCCGACTTTTCGTATAAACGTCCGGCCATATTGTGCAGATTGCGTTCACTGGGAACATCAACATTCGGCTCTACAACGGCTAATCCCCGTTCCACATAATCCAGTGCCTCTTCTTCACGACCCAGTGCAATCAGGGATTGGGCTATGGCCGCATAAGTAACCGGTATTTTACGGTCTAACCCCATCTCCTCATACATACCGGCGGCGCGAAGGGTCCGCTCCAAGGCCTGCTCGAATAACAGTTGATCGGAGTACATCTGTCCGATATTGAAATAGGCAAGGGCCAGATTTAGAGAATCATTCAATTCTTCAAAAATCGGGATGGTAGCCAGCAACGATGAAATCCCCTCTTCATACTTATTCTGCATGGCATACAAGGTAGCAATGGAAGAGTTCATACGAGCCATACTCTGTAAATCATTCATCGTCTTAAACAATACTAAGGCCTCCTCAAGAGTGGCCAGCGCACTATCGGTTTCGGCTTGAATGGCATAAGATATGCCCAGGTTACCCAGTGCTTTTGCTTCTTTTTCCATAAGACCCAGTTTGCGGGAAAGCATAGCAGCCTCACGCCCATAGGCTCTCGATTGAAGGGGATTGCTCCGGCCCACCAAAGCAGATAGTCGGATCAGGTTTTCAACACGGGTAGAATCTTGTGCCAGATTAGTACTGATTTCATTTCGGAGGGAATCGATTCGAACCTGTAGTTGAGCGGAAACAAATTCGGAAGATAGCAGCATCACCAGGAGCGCAAAAAAGGTCGTGAGTTTCATAAGCTACATACATGTGTTAAAGAGGTAGTGAGGTCGTTACTCAGGTATACATATGCTAAAATACGCTGACAAACCAAAAACCTCGGTAACTGTTGGTTTTTGACAAAAGTACATCAAAAAATCAAAAAACGGGCTTTGTTGTATCATAAACTAAGGGTACACAAGGGGTACAGCGTAGGTAATACATCTGGTTTGCGGATACATTTATCCCGTGAAAGCCAGTACACATATATCCGATTTAAACCCGAATCAGAAGATGCAGCCCCCACAATCCAGGCTCGTACGTATTGTTTTGTTAACCCTGCTTTTGATGATTTTGCTGTTTCTCATCCTAAGTATTGCCGGACAGAATAGTATGTTTGCACAACACCATAAATCATCTGCTGATGCCGGCATCCACTCTTCCTATACCAGCATCCATTTACATATGGATACCATAGCTGAACATGCACAGCGTACAGGTAAAGGAACCTTCCATTTCGGTGAATACAATCAAATTGCTTATACCCGCACCATGGGTACCAATCCCATAAATAGCAAACTTCAATGTGCCAGCTCCTGACCGGGCGGGTGCTTTTTTGACTACACAATACAGTGATGATCGATGCTATGAAGCAATATTAAGAGTATCTGCCTGTGAAAGGGCAGGTATTTTTTTTGATCAGCATCTTTTCGTGCTCTCTGTTATACCTGTTCTTCCCTCTATATCCTCCCTGGTTTAAGAGAATCTGTTGGAGTTATAATGAACTTTATGTGCAGTTAAAAAGCTATCAGGGAATCACCTCCCAATAGCATGAGCTTATTTGCTTAACTAACCAGGATCAATGTCAGGCTATTTTCTTGTGAGTGTTCGCAACCTAACCAGCTTAACACTTAGCTGGCCTTCAGAACCTTTGGTTTTTTAAAAATAGATACTGGCCGTTAGGGCTGTGGCTGTCGAAAAATTGATGTTTCCCGGATTATCGAACCGTGAAGAGCGTTTGTCGGATATGGTCAGATTACCCTGGAGTTCAATGCCAACACTAAACTTCGGCTTGAAAAAGTACTCTCCTCCAAACCCAACCCCTCCGATATAATCAATCGTATTATCTACCTCACTTTCTTCAGGTATACCGATTACTGTTCCAAGGCGAAATCCTAAAAATGGAGTAGCATTAACTGGCGTTGAGAGAAAAAAGCGTTGAGCAACGACCAGACTTAAGTCGTCTGTATCCCCCTCTATGTTACGATAGGATACGGATGGCGCAATAACGACTCGGTCATCAACCCAGATAGGAATCAGAAAATCCATGTGTTCGGATTGAATGCTTGCTGAAAATCCAAATCTTCTTACGGTATCTGATGTGTCCTGGGCACTGAGAGCAGGTGCGCACAACATAAAAATGGTCAGAAAAAGGAGGTATTTATTTATTCGCATGGACGTCTGGTTTAGTTGATAGGAAGCATGGCGTTATATAAATCGTGCTCAAGAACTAAAAAAACGGTATCAGATACATAGTACAATTCCGCCAAATACAGGTTTATTTCCGACATATTACTATGTACAAAGCCGACACCCTGACTCAAAAAAAGACCGATTCCGCCACTTTGGTAGTATGCCCACTAATATTAACCAGCTTTTGATAGCAGGACATCAAAACTGCATCCTAAAACCTCTATGCTAACCGTATTTATATGTCAGCAGAGACATAAACGCCGTTTTCAGTCTTTCATTCAGAACTCACCCTACAGAATCTTTTTTTAAACCGCATCCATTTCGAACGATACGTATAGCTCAAACAAGGTTTCTGCGATGATATCAGACCTTCTTGTAACCTGATTCGTCCAAAGCGACGCGTTAACCCGCACGATTCCGACAATATCTGGTACATTTCCGACAAACCTTGACCTACAAAACCGACATGCTTTAAACAAAAAGCCCGATTCCGCCATACCTTACGCTATACTTGTCTGACCAAAAAGAGTATCGCTTGTTGTTCATCCTTACTGGCATCACGCTTTAACCAGGTTCTTTTTCAGGCTCCACTGCTCTGCTTTAAATAACCTGAATTCATTGGTCTTTTTGAGGAGTCGTTTACTTCAAAGCAACGACAATCAATTGGTTCAAATGGGTAGTGAGTGTATGGGGCTTATCTCCAATCGCCCAGAACAGTAGTATGGTTAGATAAAAGAAGCTATCAGGGTGTCACCCCTGATAACCTATTCGTCATACAAGAGAGAAATCAATCGTTTTTTACAGGAAAGAAAAACTACCAGGGCTTCACCCCCGATAGTGTCTAGTACTTAAGGGTTATCAGTCAGCACTACAAAATGGGTGAGTACCTGCATACTGGAATCGGATGTTCGATTAAAGACCATCAGGGAGTCACCCCTGATCGCATGCATGAACTTTTTCTAAGGGGAAAATCAGGGGCGTTTCATGTACACCTATCCTATAAAAGCTACCGACAGGCCTGTTTTGGGAATTCGAACGTGTAGCTATGGTAAACAGAAGGCCATTCTGATCAGGCTGGTTTTTGTGTGTGGTGTTTTTATAGAGCAGGATATTGGGTATGGCAGATAGAGTATCGAGTCCTGGGGTGGGTATATTCCATCTCCCGGTATCCATGAGTGCATTGAATGCATTTGTTTTAAGATGAGATTTTGGGCTGAGAGCTCTTTCGATGGTGCAGTTAACTTCTGCTGGTTTTTTCATTTTCAAGCAACATAAAGTCTGAAATGGTTACTTGAGTATACCTCTCTCTGTACTTAATGTGTTAGTTCATTCCCGACAAATTTTTATACATTACCGCCAATCTAATTCCGCCAACTATAACAATACCGACATAGAACAGGACACAAAACGGCCTTATCGCATAAAAAAACCCCGACCGGTGTTCAACCAGCCAGGGTTTATCCTGTTCTCCATGAAAGAAAAACGTTCTCGGTGTTAGCCGATTATGAGCACCCGGATGTGGATCCGCAGGTGATACATTTCAGGCATGTTCCGTTACGAACCATCGTCATGCTACCACATTCAGGGCAGGCATCACCGGTATAGCCCAGTTGCTTGGCCTTTTCATAGTCGCTTTCGTAGCTGCTTTTGGCCTTAGCCACAGGCTCAGTTGCTGCTGCTGCTACTTGTGGTGCTTCCACAGGCTCTGCAACGGCCTGGACCGCTTGCACGGTGGGCGCTGCCGAAGCGGGTGCCGGTGCAACTTCTTCGGTTGATGGTTTCAGTTTACGGGAATGAATTTCATCCGCCGGAACATGTGCCAGATCTTCGCGATCCAGATACGTGACGGCCAGTTCACGGAAGATGTAATCGATAACAGACGTGCTCATCTTCACATGCGGGTTACCGTTTACCATACCGCTTGGTTCAAACTTGGTGAACACAAAGGCATCCACAAACTCTTCCAGCGGCACACCGTGCTGCAAGCCCAGTGAGATGGAGATGGCAAAACAGTTTAACAGGCTTCGGAAAGCCGCTCCTTCCCGGTGCATATCAATAAAAATTTCACCTAACTGTCCATTTTCGTATTCACCTGTTCGCAGATAAACGCTTTGGCCTCCGATTTTTACTTTTTGAGTATACCCTTCACGTCGGAATGGAAGACGTTGGCGCCGGGCGACATACTTATGAATAATGCGCTCGGCAATTTCAACCACCTTATCCTGTTCCTGTGCGGTTACCGGATCGGCGATTACCTGTTCTTCTTCCTCATCGAGCTCGTCAAATACGTCGGAGAGGCTGTTTAACGGCTGGGAAAGTTTGGAACCGTCACGATATAAGGCATTCGCTTTTAGCATCATTTCCCATGAGAGCATGTAGGCATCCTTCATATCCTGGATGGTGGCCTCATTCGGAAGGTTGATCGTTTTGGAAATGGCTCCGGATAAGAACGGCTGAGCTGCAGCCATCATTCGAATATGTCCTTCTGCCGAGATGTAACGCGTACCTGTGCGGCCACATTTGTTGGCGCAGTCAAATACCGGAAGATGCTGATCTTTAAGGAAAGGAGCCCCTTCTACGGTCATGGTTCCACAAACGTAGTCGTTAGCTTCCAGAATTTGCTCTTTGGTGAATCCAAGATACCGGAGCATATCAAACGAGTAATCGCTTAGCTGTTCCTCAGTGATACCCAGTACCTCTTTGCAAAAATCTTCGCCCAGCGTCCACTGGTTGAACGCAAATTTTATGTCAAAACTGCTTGGAAGGGCGGCTTCCACAGCTTCTATTTTTTCATCCGTAAAACCTTTCGCTTTCAGAGCGGCTTCATTAATGTTCGGACATCCTACTAAAGAACCATGCCCTTTGGCATGATTGATAATAGCATCAATCTCATTCGGAGCATAACCCAGGTTTTTAAGCGCCTTGGGTACGCTCTGGTTAATGATTTTAAAATATCCACCACCAGCTAGTTTTTTGAATTTAACCAGGGCAAAGTCAGGTTCAACACCAGTGGTATCACAGTCCATAACCAGACCAATAGTACCCGTTGGAGCTAAAACGGTAACCTGTGCGTTACGATATCCATGTTGTTCTCCAAGATTAACCGCACGATCGGATTCTTCCTTGGCTGCTTTAAGCAAATAATCAGGACAGATCGCTGCGTTAATACCCATGGGCTTAACGGTCAGTGCCTCGTACTCTTTTGGATCAACGTTGTAGGCTGCCCGTTTGTGGTTGCGCAACACTTTCAGCATGTGCTCTTTATTTCGCTCATACCCTTCGAAGGCGCCCAGTTCTTTGGCCATTTCAGCACTGGCAGCATATGCACCCATATGCATAATCGCGGTAAGAGCCCCGGCTGTGGCTGTACCCAGCTCACTATCGTAGGGAATTCCCTTAACCATCAACGCAGCACCAATATTGGCATACCCAAGACCTAACGTTCGGAATACATAGGAGAGCTCAGCGATTTCTTTAGATGGGAATTGAGCCATCAATACAGAAATTTCCAGAACCATCGTCCAGATGCGGGACGCATATTTCAGCGAATCAACATCGAATGTATCGTACGTGTCGTCCGTGAAGAATTTCATCAGGTTCAAGGAGGCCAGGTTACAGGCTGTATTATCCAGGAACATGTACTCGGAACATGGATTACTGGCATTTATACTTCCATCTTCAGGACAGGTGTGCCATTCGTTAATCGTGTCGTGATACTGCGTTCCGGGATCGGCCGATGCCCAGGCTGCGTATGCAATTTGATCCCACAGATCATTGGCCGGCAGGCTTCTGTTCGGTTTGGCAGCGCGGTTTTCTTTTTTGGCGTTGGCCTTCTCGGTACGGAAGTACAAATTCCATTCTTTGTCTTCCTTAACCGCTTTCATAAAGCTGTTAGGTACACGAACAGAATTGTTGGAATTCTGACCCGCAACGGTGGCATAGGCTTCTGAATTCCAGTCGGTGTCATAGGTATCAAAATCCAGGTCAGTGAATCCCTGAGCAGCCAGCTGGATAACCCGTTCTATGTAATTGAGCGGAACCTGGTCTCGTTTCGCCTGCCGGATTACTTTTCCCAGTTCTTTGTTCTTGAGCGGATCGCGACTCATAGCGCCATTAAAGGTACGCCCTTCAATTTCAACCGGCGTATGACACAGTCGGATGATATCCTTGAGATGCTTTTGTGTGATTTTGGAGCCGGCTACCAATGCCGCTACTTTCTGCTCTTCCTTCACCTTCCAGTTGATATAGTCTTCAATATCAGGATGGTCTAAATCGAGGGTAACCATTTTTGCAGCACGGCGGGTTGTTCCTCCCGATTTGATAGCTCCTGCAGCACGATCACCAATTTTAAGGAAGCTCATTAACCCTGATGATTTTCCACCACCACTTAACGGTTCATTTTCTCCACGTAAGTTAGAAAAGTTACTCCCGGTTCCGGATCCGTATTTAAACAACCGCGCTTCGCGCACCCAAAGATCCATGATCCCACCTTCATTCACCAGGTCGTCATCAATGCTCTGGATAAAGCAGGCATGTGGCTGCGGGTGCGTGTAAGAATCTTTTGATTTTGTAAGCTTTCCTGTTTTAGCGTCTACATAGTAATGCCCCTGAGCTGGTCCGTTAATTCCATATGCCCAGTTCAATCCTGTGTTGAACCACTGTGGGCTGTTTGGTGCGGCCATCTGATTGGCGAGCATATAGCATAATTCATCATGGAATACTTTTGCGTCCTGCTCAGTGTCGAAATAATCATTCTTCCAGCCCCAATATGTCCAGCAACCAGCCAATCGTCCAAACACCTGCCGGCTGTCAACTTCATGACTGTAACGTTCTTCAGCATCTATATCTGAAAGGGCGCTCTCATCTGCAACGGAACATTGCAACCATTTTGGCACTCCTTTTTCTTGCATTTTCTTTAGCTGGGCAGGTACTCCGGCTTTACGGAAATATTTTTGTGCAATGATATCGGTAGCTACCTGAGACCAACTCTCGGGCACTACTACATTTTCCATAAGGAAAACCTGTGATCCATCGGGATTTTTTATCTCCGAGGTACGTTCTTCAAATTTCATATCCCCGTAGGGCGAGTCCCACTCGGCTTGTGTATAGAAGCGGGTAAACTTCATGGGCGGTCTCCTATTGTATTTTGGGTTGTTTTCTTACTTGGATGAACCAGGACGAAGAGCAAATGAGGTAGTAACCGTAGTCTTTATCCTTTAGATATGCATCCAAATATATATGTGGCAGGCAGTCTGCCCAAATTAATTCTTAATTACTTTTCCACAATAATTAATATTTATCCACAGCCGTAAATCTCGATAAAAGCCAGTCGTACCGTAACAGTTTCTTAACTGATGCTAACATATACTTTTTATTGTACATTCAAATTTTTAATACAAAGAAAAATAGAAGAAAAGCCCTTTTCAGTAGAAATGAAGCACCTTTTAAATTACAATTGTTAAACCCCGCTAATGTTGAAAAGTTATCCACATTCTATGATAAAATTATGTGAACAACTAATTTGTTATGTAATTATTATGTCGTTTTTAAGTGCTTGATAT